>CAYZEW010000001.1:0-82803 GCA_964477825.1 uncultured Candidatus Izemoplasmatales bacterium
GATATGATCTATCTATTGAAATTGGAAATGAAAAAACGCGTGCCAAAATTAACGTATTGGATACAAAAAGGGAAGAGGCAATTTTAGAAAAAACTTCTAAACATAGCCATTCCCCAGAACTTGAGTTAGTTTATAAAAAAATAATGGAAACTAGTAAACTACTTCAAAGAAAGTAAGTGACTATAAATGTATGGATTAATTGGCAAAAAATTGACACATAGTTATTCAAAAGAAATTCATGAATTACTTCAAAGCGATAAATATAGTCTAATTGAGCTAAATGAATTAGCTTCTTTTTTCCAAGAAAAAAAGTTTAAAGGAATTAATGTTACTATTCCGTATAAACAAGCAGTAATTGAATATTGTGATACTTTAAGCGAAATAGCCATAAGAACCCATTCAGTAAACTCAATCATTAATAATGGCAAAGAAATTAAGGGCTATAACACCGACTATGTTGGTCTTTCATTCGCGTTAGATTATCATCAAGTGTCCCTCAAAAACAAGACTATATTAATCCTAGGAAACGGCTCGACAAGTAGAACAATCCAAATTCTTTGTGCTGATAGAAAAGCTAGAGAAATTATTGTTTCAGCCCGTAATCCTCAACATAACGAAATTCATTTTAACGACCTTAAAAATCATCAAAATGTTGATGTTATTTTTAACGCAACTCCCGTCGGGATGTATCCCGAGGTAAATAATTCATTAAATCTTGATTTATCCACATTTCCTAATTTAAAAGTTGTTGTTGATTTAATTTATAACCCTTTTAAAACAAAATTGTT
Source organism: uncultured Candidatus Izemoplasmatales bacterium (assembly GCA_964477825.1). GTDB lineage: Bacteria > Bacillota_I > Bacilli_A > Izemoplasmatales > Izemoplasmataceae > JAFGXW01. The sequence goes on from CAYZEW010000001.1 coordinate 789, forward strand.
ATTAAGTACTAAAAAAAGAAATCTTAAAACGATTAATGGTTTATTAATGTTAGTTCATCAAGCTGTAAAATCTTCTGAACTTTTCCATAATACTATTTATCCCGAGGAAATCACTTTAAAAATCTATCGATCATTAAAACTGAAAATGCTTAATTTTGTCTTAATCGGGATGCCAATGAGTGGAAAATCTTACTTTGCACAGTTACTTGGTGAACATTATCATAAAATTGTTGTTGATATTGATAAGCTAATTGAAGAAACTACCGGACAATCTATTCCATCTATTTTTAGGAATAGCGGTGAAAACGCCTTTCGTAATTTAGAAACTAATACTATTATGAGTGTTGCAAAAGAGCATAACCAAGCGATTTCCATAGGTGGGGGAGCAATCTTAAATGAAAATAATATACAATATCTAAAACAAAATGGTATAATAGTATTCTTAGATGTTTCTTTAGCAATGTTAAAAACATTTAATCCTAAAAATAGGCCTTTGTTAAAAGATAAAAACAATCTTGAGAAATTATATTATGAACGTTATCCTTTGTATACAAAATATGCTGATATTACTATCACAAAGGATAGTCTAGATGAAAATAAGACATTACACACAGTTGAGGTGAAAATAGATGAATATCTTAATTCTTAATGGTCCTAATCTAAATATGATTGGGATAAGAGAACCAGAAATCTATGGGACTAGGACTTATCAAGACTTAGAAGCTTATTTAAAGAGTTTAGAAACTGTATATAATATTAAATTAGACATCAAACAGTCTAATTTAGAAGGAATATTAATCGATTTATTACATTACGCAAACGATACGTTTGATGGGGTAATCCTTAATGCTGGAGCCTTTACCCATTATTCATATGCATTGTATGATGCAATTAAATCAATCCAAATTCCAGTAATTGAGGTTCATTTATCAAATATTAATAACCGTGAAGATTTTAGGAAAAAGTCAGTAATAAAAGATGCTTGTGTAACAAGTATTATGGGGCTAGGCTTTAAAAGTTATGAAGAAGGTATAAAATATCTCATAGAAGAAGGTAAATAACATGATAGTAAAAATTAAAAAAAATGCTGATCAAGAAGAAGTAAAGAAATTACTTACCCATTTAGAATCATTAGGGTTTGATATTCACTCAAGTTTTGGAGAAACATATCAGGTATATGGCGTAGTTGGGGATACAGCCGGATTTGATATGAATAGTTTATATGGTTTCCTATGCGTTGATAATGTTATCCGAATTCAAGAACCATTTAAAAAAGTAAATCGTAAAATTAAGCATGAAGACACAATTATTGATGTTAATGGGATTAAAATCGGTGGCAAAGAACTCGTTGTGATTGCTGGTCCTTGTAGTGTTGAATCATATGAACAAGTTGATATCATCGCTAAAGCGGTTAAAGCTTCAGGAGCTAAGCTCCTTAGGGGTGGTGCATTTAAACCTCGTACATCACCATATTCATACCAAGGGATGGGAATTGACGGCCTTAAGATCCTTTATGATGTTGGTAAAAAATATGATTTACCAATAGTTTCAGAATTAATGGATAAAGATCACATTAGTGATTTTATGAAATACGTTGATATAATTCAAATTGGAGCGAGAAACATGCAAAACTTCGCTTTATTAAAGGAATTAGGAAAGATAGATAAACCAATTTTATTAAAAAGAGGTTTCTCAAATACAATTGAAGAATGGCTAATGAGTGCTGAATATATTATGGCTGGAGGAAATGATAAAGTTATCTTATGTGAAAGAGGAATCCGGACTTTTGAACCTTACACAAGAAATACTTTAGATATCTCTACAATCCCAGTTGTTAAGAAAGTAAGCCATTTACCAGTAATTATTGATCCTTCACATGCCGCAGGAAAATGGGATTTAATTGAAAGTTTATCTCTAGCTAGTATAGCCGGTGGAGCTGATGGTTTAATAATTGAAGTCCATCATGAACCTGAAAAAGCATTTAGTGATGGTGCTCAATCATTAAAACCCAAAACCTTTGATCTTTTAATGAAAAATGCTAGAAAAGTTGCTAAAGCGGTTAATAAAACCCTTTAATCTATTAAATATTTTTAAAGGTAGCTGATTAATTCAGCTACCTTTTTCTATTGTTGTCCCTTGACAGTATCAATTATAACTAAATTTAAAAAGGCTATTTCTAGCCTTTTTCCACTTTAAATTGCTTCTAGCAAATCAACAATTAAATACAAATAGTGTTGATTTAATTTGATTGTATCTATAATAATGTTGATTTGTTCTAAACGATATGTAAAACGAATGAACTTACTTATATCATTAGCCTTCATAAATAAGTATTCACCATTTATTAGTTTAGATTTTTCCTTACTAATAATAAACGTAATGTTGTTTTTTGTCTCTCTTACCTTAATCACGCCTTTTTGAAGGGACAAATACTCAAACAGTTTCTCGTACATGTATAATATTATCTCTTCTGAAGGGATTCCAAACCGATCTTTAAACTCACCTATCAGTTGTTTAATATCTGTTTTAGAGTGAATGTTAGCGATTTTACGGTGCATTTCAATCTTGGTGTAATCGTTATTGATATAAGAACTATCAATATATTTGCTTACCTGTACTTTAACTGGTTGTTTTTCTTTAATATCTTTAACTTTTTCACCTCTTTGAATTGCGATTTCATCTTTTAGCATTTCAATATACAAGTCAAGGCCGACACTATCCATAAATCCAGATTGTTCTGTTCCTAAGATGTCTCCCGCTCCCCGAATTGAAAGGTCCCGCATGGCAATCTTGAAGCCACTTCCTAGTTCTGTAAACTCTTTAATTGTCTTTAATCTTTTTACTGCTTCTTCGTTTAGCTGTTTATGTTTTTTAAACATTAAATAAGCATACGCTATTCTATCACTTCGTCCAACTCTTCCTCTTATTTGATACAATTGTGAAAGGCCTAATCGATCCGAATCATGGATAATTAAGGTATTAGCATTAGGAATATCAATTCCTGTCTCAATTATTGTCGTTGAGACTAAAACATCGTATTGTTTATCTAAAAATGCTTCTATAACGTTTTCAAGTTCAATTCTGCTCATCTTTCCATGAGCAAAACAAACCCGAGCACTTGGAACTAATCTACTTATTTTGTTAGCAATAATATTAATATCACTTACCTTATTGTACAGATAGAATATTTGGCCATTTCTAGCCAATTCCCGTTCTATTGCATCTCTAATAATTACGTTATTTCTCTCTAACACGTAAGTTTGAATTGGATATCTATTCGCAGGTGGTGTTTCTAATAAACTCATGCTTTTAACACCCATAATAGCCATTTGTAATGTTCTTGGAATTGGAGTTGCACTTAAAGATAATACATCAATGTTTACTTTAATCTCTTTGATTTTCTCTTTATGTTCTACCCCAAAACGCTGTTCTTCATCAATGATTAACAATCCTAGATCATTAAAATTCATATCTTTAGATAAAATACGATGTGTTCCAATAACAATATCTACTTTGCCAATTCCAATATCATGTAAAATCTTTTTTTGTTTTGCTTTAGTGACAAATCTATTTAGCAATTCGACTCTTATTCCATGTTCGTCTAAACGTTCTTTAAATGTATAATAATGTTGACGGGAAAGGACTGTAGTTGGCGCTAAATAGGCTACTTGTTTATTATCTAAAACAGCTTTAAAAGCTGCTCTTAAAGCAACTTCTGTTTTACCATATCCAACATCCCCACATAGTAAACGGTCCATTGGTCTGATTGATTCCATATCCTTTTTAACGTCTTCTATCGCTTTTATTTGATCTTCTGTTTCTTCATATTTAAACTTAGCTTCAAACTCTGTTTGTAGTTCTGTATCTTTAGTAAAGGCAAAGCCTTTTGCTTCTTCTCTTGCAGCGTATAGTTTAATTAAATCTGCTGCTATATTTTTAATTCTTTTTCTTACTCTTTGCTTTGTTTTAGCCCAATCAGCACTCCCTAACTTATTTAATTTAGGTTTAACACTTTCACTCCCAATAAATTTTTGAATGAGTTTAATGTTTTCTACTGGGATATATAAAGAGTCGTCTCCTTTATATTGAATATATATATAATCATTAGTGTTCTTTCCTAATGTCATTGTTTCAATCCCAAGAAAACGCCCTATTCCGTGATCATAGTGAACAATGTAATCCCCTTTTTTTAATTGTTCTATTGAAGTTAATTTTTGAGAATTCTTTATAGTGGAACGATACTTTACTTTTTTTAACTCTCTTTGTTTGTATAAGTTCTCTTCCGTTAAAACAATTGTATTTACATTAAACAATTCAAAACTAATGGCATTCTTAATTACTATTAAGTTAATTCTTTTTATTTGAATATCATCATTTATTCCAATAATACTGTATTCTACCTTCTCATCAATTAGCTCAGCGAACTTCTTTAATGATTTTATTGTCTTAAAAGTAATAATAACGGTAGTATATTTGTGATATTTTACTAAATCATTAATTACCATATGAACGTTATTATTATATATTATTGTGTCTTTTGCTCTTACATCAATTGCTGGTATCCTTTGTTTTTTATTACTAAACACATCTAAATATAGAGTTTTCCCGCTATATATAAAGTTCATATCTTTAATTAGATTGAAATTAAGTTTAGCATAGTCACCTACAACTTCATACCAATCTGTAACATCTCTTAAGATTTCTTTATAACTATCTTTAATTCTTTTATAATCCCAATAAATTATAACTTGATTATCTAGATAATCAATAATTGTTTCTGATTTTTCATCTAAAAAAGATAGATATCTGTTAAGTTTATCTAAATTATTATAATTTTCTAAATTAATAATATCCTCTTTTATTCTCTCAAGTGTAGTTTCACTAAATTCGTGTTTGTTTAAGGTGTTATTAAGTTTTTCTTTAATCTCTTGTAATTCCTGATTAGTGTAGTAAAATTCTCTAATTGGGTAAATTACGCAGCTTTTAGTCTGAATAGTTGAACGTTGGGTATTAATATCAAAATAACGAATAGAGTCTACCTCATCATCGAAGAAATCAATTCTTAAGGGGTTATCTTCGCCAAGGGGAAAGATATCTAAAATACTTCCTCTTAAACTAAATTCTCCTTGTTGTTCAACTGTAAGTCCTCTTGTATATCCATAAGAAACTAATATATTAGGAAGGATATCTATATCCAAAATAGTCCCTTTCGAAAGGCTTAAAATAGCGTTTTCCCATTTCTTTTTTGATAACTCATATTTTAATAATCCACTAGTGTTTGTTACTACAAGATTCTTTTTATTCTCAATCGTTTTCTTAATAGTATTCATTCTTTCAAACTTGAATTCTTTACTTACTGCGAGCATTTCAGTAGTTACAAATTCATCTTGTGGAAAAAATGATAATTGTTGATTATTAACTAAATTCACTAATTTATCATATACTTGTTGTGCTTTATACAAATTAGATGTAACAACTAAAATGTTTTTATCCATCTTATTAAATAAGTAGATCAAAACTAAAAGACTAATATTATCATTTGTATTAGTTAGTTGAATTTCATCATTATTATTAAATTTCTTAATTATTTCCTGAAAATAAGGAGTTTTTGATAAATATTTAATAATTTTTTCCATTTTATCACCACGCACTTATAGCGAATCCTCTTTTAATAGGGGATTCGCTTGATTACTTGAACATATTATAACAAAAAAAATTAGCCCAATAAAGGACTAATTATTTTTTGTCATTAATTGAATAAAATCTATTCCGTTATTAAAATCATCAATAATATTAGCTACTTTTTCTAAAACTGGATCTAAAACTGCTTTTTCTTTTTTTGAAAAAGAACTTAAAACATAGTTTTTTGTTTCATATAATGGGTTTTTATCAATTCCAATTCTTACTCTTTTAAATTCTTGAGTTTGAAGATTACTAATAATTGATTTAATTCCATTGTGTCCAGCCGATCCACCCTTTTCTCTAAGTCTTGTTTTCCCTAAAGGTAAATCCAAATCATCATAAATAACTAAAATATCATTTACATCAATATTGTAAAAGTTCATTATTTTTCTAATACTTTGTCCTGATTCATTCATAAAAGTATGTGGTTTTAACAATACTAAATCACCTGTTTTAAGGGATTCTCCACTAAATTTATTCTCTTTTTTAAGTTTTAATTTATGTTTTTTTGCATAATAATCTAAACACATAAATCCGATATTATGTTTTGTAGTTTTATATTTTCGCCCAGGATTTCCTAGTCCTACTACTAATTTCATAATTATCGCCTCTTTGGTTTAATTACTAAGTGTCTTTCTTGTCCTTCACCTTCTGAAATTGTAGAAACATCACGCCAATCTGACAGTTTAGTGTGAATGATTCTTCTTTCATAGGCATTCATTGGATATAATTTTGCTTCAACTCTTGATCTAGCTACATCTTTTGCAGTTTTTGTCGCTAAAATTTCTAATTGTCTTTTACGGTTTTCTTTATATCCACCAATATCAACTAAAACAATAAGATGTTCATCACTATAAAGATTAACGATGTTTCTTATATAAAATTGAATATTTTCTAATGTTTTACCGTTTTTTCCAATTAATAAAGGATTTTCAGTTGTATTGATTGTATAAGAAATTTCTCTATCATTTCTTCTATGCATTTCTATTTGTGCTTCTAATTGCATATTATCAAATAGTTCTGATAAAGTTTTATATCCGATTTCAGCTGGATCTATCTCGACAACAGCTTCTACCGTATAAGATTTAGTAAATCCTAATAGGGTTTTTTTATTGATTACGTTAATTGTAATTACTTCTTCATTGATTCTTAGTTCTTTAGCAGCATATTTTAATGCATCATCTAAAGATTTAACATCAAACTGTAGTCTTCTCATAATTCAACCTCTAAATTTTTCCTTTTTCTTCATCCATTTTTTTTAAATTAGATCTTCTATTTAAATATGTTTGTAAAAATTGATATGCATTACCAATAATCCAATATAAAGCGATTCCTGAAACATCTTTAGCAATCCAAACTAACATAAATACCATAAAATAAGACATTGTCTTCATTGTTTTTTCAGATTGTGATGCTTGTGTGGATTGATATTTTTTATTTTGTAAGTAATCTGGTTTTTTCATTGAATATCTTTGGTATAAAAACATTAATATTCCTACTAAAATTGGTAAAATATAAAATTGATCAGCTCCACCTAAATCTTTAATCCATAAAAACGAGTAATTTAAATCAGAAAAATCTCTTACGCCTGCTACTACTACTCCATCAACTGTTCCATTTGATAAAGGAACTCTTCTAACTACTTGGTACATTGCAATAAAAATTGGCATTTGTAAGAATGGTAATAAACAACCAAGTGGGTTGATTTTATACTTTTTATAAATTTCCAAAGTCTCTGCTTGCATCTTCTTTTGTGAGGCTTCATCAGTTTTTCCTTGATATTTTTCTTTTAATTTATCAAGTTCTGGTTGTGCTAATTGCATTTTCATGGTCATTGCATTACTTTTTGAGTAAATTGGCCATCCAATAGTTCTAACAATTAAAGTAACTATTGTTAACCCTACAAAATAATACCCTCCAGTTTTCATGCTTATCCAATATGTGAAATCAGCGATTTGTTCAACGATCCATTGAACCCATCCAACGCCACCTTCTATTCCAATTGGTTGAGTGTACATTGATGTAGATCCACTACAACTACTTAACATTACTACTAGTACCAAGGTAACTAGCAACAATTGTATTCTTGTTGATTTTTTCATTTTTTCACCTCAAAATGTTTAGTTTTTTTATTAATGACGTGATTGCGTTATTAATTTCGCTAAAAGATAAATCTTTCGACGGGATTCTAACAACAATAAAAACATCAAAAATATCTATAATATCTTGTTTTGATATTATTTCTCTTACCTGTCTTTTTATTTTATTCCTTTTAACAGCGTTTCCAAATTTCTTTGAAACACTAACAGCAAATCTAAAATGATGATTAGCATGATTTTCTTTTTTATAGATTACAAAGTACTTGTTTGCTTTACTTTGTCTACTTTTAACAATCATCTCAATTTCACTGCTTTTTTTGATTCTATATTCTTTTTTCACTATACCACCTACTATAAATTAAAACCACTTGAAAAATACATATTATTATATTTTTCAAGTGGTTTCAGGTATATATATAATATTTATATGATGTTTAAAAGTTTATTCATCTGATACAGTTAATCTTTTACGTCCTTTAAGTCTTCTTCTAGCTAAAACTCTTCTTCCAGTTGGTGAACTCATTCTTGCCATAAAACCATGAGTCTTTGCTCTTTTACGTTTATTTGGTTGATATGTTCTCTTTGGCATATCCAACACCTCCTACTTCTTTGGTTAAAACCATGCTATACAATTATATATGTAATAAAAAAAAGTGTCAACAATATTATTAAAAAAATAAATTTTATGATTATTTTTAAAAAGTTATCCACATTAAAAAATGGCTATTTTAGTAGTTTTAACATTATCTAATTGTGGATATGTGGATAATGTGGGTTTCTAATTTGGGGAAAGTGTGATAACACCATTAAAGCCCTAAAAACAGGGTTTTTATGTTTGTGGATAACTTTTGGAAAAAGGTTTACATATATTATTTTTCCACATTTTTTGTGGGAAACTTTATATTTTTTTTATATTTTATTTATGTTATATTTGTAGTGAGATAATTTGAGGTGACTAGAGTGGAAAAATACAACAAAATTTGGGAAGAGACTAAAGAAAAACTAGAAAATGATTTGGATGAAGTAGTATTTACAGATATTTTTGAACCTGTAAATACTGTTTTTAAGGTTGTAAATAATTATATTTATATTGTTGCACCAAATGATTTTATAAAAAAAAGAATTGAAATTTTATATTTAAATAAGATAAATAAATATTTAATAGGTAAATTTGATGAAACTCATAAATTTAAAATCATTACTGAAACTCAAGCAAGTGAGGAACTAGAAAACAATCGTGAATTTTCGCTAACTAATCCTAATTTAGATAACAATAATAATAAATACCTACAAGGTAATCTTAATCCAAGTTATAATTTTAATAGTTTTGTTGTCGGTAATTCTAACCGCCTTGCATATACTAGTGCTATTAAAATAGCTGATCAACCAGGAATTGTTGCTAACCCTTTATATATTTTTGGTGACGTAGGACTAGGAAAGACCCATTTAATGCAGTGTGTTGGTAATTATATTTTAGAAGGTGACATGAATAAAAAGGTTTTATATATCAAAACCGATCAATTTATTGAAGAGTTTGTTAGATATGCTAGCAAGAAAAAATTTGATGAATTTAATCAAAAATATCGTGATGTAGATGTTTTGTTAGTAGATGATATTCAGTTTTTAGCTAAAAAACAACAAACTCAAAAAGAATTTTTTAAATTGTTTGAGACATTACATGGTTCTCAAAAACAAATTGTTATTACGAGTGATCGTAGTGCTAATGAATTAAAAGATATTATGTCTCGTCTTACTTCTCGTTTTGAATGGGGAGTTACTGTTGATATAAACAGACCCGCTTTAGACTTGAGAATTAAGATTTTAAAAAAGAAATTAACGGCTGAAACATCAGATTCATCCCTTATTCCAGATGATGTTTTAGAATATATCGCATCTGTTTTTGAAAACAACGTTAGAGAACTAGAAGGTGCTTTAAAAAGAGTGTTATTTTATTGCACAGCTTTTAATTTGGATTTTAACGTTAAAAACGCTGAACTGGCGCTTGAAAACCTTATTAAACCAAGAAATAATAATAAGTTTTTAAATGAAAATAAAATTAATAATATTTTAAGTATTGTTAGTGATTATTACCGAATTTCAACTGTTGATCTTATTTCTAGAAAAAGGACATTTAAATATGTTTTTCCTAGACAAGTTTCAATGTATTTAATTAAAACAATTTACGACATTCCCTATAAAAAAATCGGAAGTTATTACAATAATCGTGACCACTCAACCGTCATGCATTCCGTTGAAAAAATAACAAATGAAATAGAAATGAATAAAAACGTTAAAAAAGATGTGGAGAAATTGCGCATTAAATGTGGAGAAAACTAAAAATAAAAAAACTTAAAAGCTAATTATATGTTATAATATTAATAGGTTTTTGTTTGTTTCCACATTTCCACACAACACTAATAACAATAATAAATAAAAACAATAATTAATTAAGAGGTGATTGTATGAATTTTCAAATTAACAAAGACGTTTTATTAAACAGTCTTATCGTTGCTCAAAAAGCTTTATCAAATAAAACACCTAATCCAGCTTTACAAGGAATAAAATTAGATGTTTTAACAGATTATTTGGTAATAACAACTAGTAATTCAGATATTGCGATTAGATTATTAATTAAAGATTCTAGTTTGTCAATTAAAAATCAAGGTTCAGTATTAATTCCTGGTAAATATTTTATTGAAATTATCAGAAAACTAGATGGTTTAAAAGTTAATATTTCTTCAGGAATCGATAACATGATAAGAATTGAAGCTGATCGTTCTGATATTACATTAAACATGATGGACATTGATGATTATCCAGAATTAGAATTTAATGAAAAAGTTAAATCAATTAAAATTAATGTTAGAACTTTAAAAACAATTATTAGACAAACAGCTTTTGCAACCTCTTCAATTGAAAACAGACCAATTTTAACAGGTGTTAATTTTAAAATTGATGGTAATAAATTAACAGCTATAGCAACAGATAGTTATCGTTTAAGTCAAAAACAAATCGAATTAAACGAAGTGTATGAACCTTTAAATATTATTATTCCAGGCCGCAGTTTAGACGAATTAATCAAAGTGTTAGAAAATAATAACGAAATGGTAGAATTACATTTTGATCAATCTAAAATTTTATTTAAATACCGTAATCTATTATTTCAATCACGATTATTAGAAGGAAATTATCCAGAAACATCAAAATTAATTCCAACAGAATTTCCGATTATTATTAAATTTAATAAAGAAAGTTTATCAACCGCTATTGAAAGAGCAAGTTTATTATCAAGTCGTGATGGGAATAACGCAATTGTTAAACTTCAATTAAAAAAAGATAATATTGTAGAAATTACATCAAATAGTCCAGAAATAGGAAAAGTACTTGAAGAAGTTTACCCTGTTGATGAAATTATTGGTGTTCCAATTAAAATCGCATTTAGTTCCAAATACATATTAGATGCCTTAAAAATCTTTAATTCGAGTGAAATAACAATCAATTTTACAGGTGAAATTAGACCATTCATTATCAAAGGTGATTATGACGAAAACATGTTACAACTAATCTTACCAGTTAGAACCGAATAAATTAAAAGTCCTTCGGGGCTTTTTTATTTTTATCCCCTGTCAAACCCTTGAATTATTATTATCTTTATTATATAATATATATAATAATATATATGAAAGAATGTGACCGTATGGAGAAGATAAATATTAGTAGTGAATATATCACTTTAGGCCAATTTATTAAATTTGCAAACATTGTTTCTTCTGGAGGAATGGTTAAGGTTGTTTTAGCTGAAAAAAAAATCTATATTAATGATATTTTAGAAGCTAGAAGAGGAAAAAAACTCTATCCAGGAGACAAAATTGTAATTAAAGGAATTGGAACATATCGAATTAGTAAATAATGTATATAAAAAAGCTTAAATTAACTAATTTTAGAAATTATCAAGAACTATCAACTAATTTTAGTAAAGATACTAATATTTTTATTGGAAAAAACGCACAAGGCAAAACAAGCATTTTAGAGTCTCTTCATATTTTAGGGTTAACTAAGTCACATAAAGTAAATAAAGATAGAGATGTTATTAAAACCGGGACGGATTATGCTAAAATTAACTCTGTAATCAATTTAAAAGATAAAGATATAGAATTGGATATTGTTATATCTAAAGCAGGTAAAAAGGCAAAATATAACCAAATAGAGTTAGAAAGATTGAGTGAATATATTGGAATTTTAAATATTGTTATTTTCGCTCCAGAGGATTTAGATTTAATTAAAGGAAACCCTCAAATTAGAAGAAAGTTCCTTGATTTAGAAATTGGACAAATCTCTAAACAATACCTTTATTCACTTCTAAACTATAAAAAAGTATTGAAACAAAGAAATGATTTATTAAAAGCAATGCAACAAAAAAAAGAAAAAGATATGATCCTTTTAGATATAATTACTGATCAGTTAATTGGTTATTTAGAGGAAATAGTGACTCAAAGAGTCGAATTTATTAATAAAATTAACAAACATACAAACAAAATATATAAAAATTTATCAAATTCTATAGATAACTTAGTAATAAAGTATTTACCAAGTATAAAAAAAGACTATAAAAAAGAATTTGTTAGTAAATATAAGTACGATATTATTACAGGAACAACAAATTTAGGAGCACACCGAGATGATATAGAATTTTATCTAAATAATCAATTTATTAAAACATATGCTTCTCAAGGAGAGGTGCGCAGTGCTGTTTTATCTGTAAAACTAGCGTTAATAGATTTTATTTATGATTATAAAAAAGAGTATCCAATCTTGCTGTTAGATGATGTGTTAAGTGAACTTGACGAAGAAAGACAAAACAGTTTAATTAATTACATCCAAAATAAAACCCAAAACTTTATTACTTCAACAGAAATTAACGGAATAAACCTTAAAAAAATAAATAATTTTAAGTTATTTACTATCGATAACGGACAAATTAAGGAGAGTGACAACAATGAACAAAACTTATGATTCAAGTAACATTCAAATCCTCGAGGGATTAGAAGCAGTTAAAAAAAGACCGGGAATGTATATTGGTTCAACAGGGCCAAAAGGATTACACCATTTAGTATGGGAAATCGTTGATAATTCCATCGATGAAGCATTAGCGGGGATAGCAACTAAAATAAAAGTTGAAATTTTACCAGACAATATTGTTAGGGTAGAAGATAATGGTAGAGGAATCCCGGTGGATATTCATCCAAAAACAGGATTACCTGCTGTTGAAACAATTTTAACAACATTGCATGCTGGTGGAAAATTTGATCATGACTCTTATAAAGTGTCAGGAGGATTACACGGGGTTGGAGCAAGTGTTGTAAATGCCTTAAGTGAGTGGATGGATGTTGAAATTCATAAAGATGGACATAAATATACTCAAAGATACGAATATGGCTTTACAGCTACTAAACTAATTGATCACGGAATATCAGATAAAATGGGAACAATTATTTTGTTTAAAGCAGATCCTAAAGTGTTTAAAGAAACAACAACATATGATTATGAAATTTTACGTAACCGCATTCAACAATTAGCCTTTTTAAATAAAGGATTAACTATCGAAATTAACGATTTAAGAGTAAGTGAACCGGTTTTGAACAAATATATGTATCGTGGTGGAATAAAAGAGTATGTTGAATATTTGAACCGCTCAGGGGATACTCTTCACAAAGATGTAATATACTCTGAAGGTGAAATTGACAACATTACCGTTGAAATCGCAATGCAATACAATTACGGGTATGCTCAAAATATTTTTAGTTTTACAAACAATATTAACAATATTGAAGGTGGAACACACGAAGAAGGCTTTAGAATGACGTTAACCAGAGTTTTAAATAGCTATGGTAAAAATAATAATATCTTTAAGAAAGATGAAAATTTTGTTGGAGATGATACAAGAGAAGGCTTAACTTGTATTATTAGTGTTAAACATCCAGATCCTCAATTTGAAGGTCAAACAAAATCAAAACTAGGTTCTACTGAAGTTAGAAAAATTGTTGCGCAAATCTTAAGTGATGGGTTAAACCGTTATTTAGTAGAAAACCCAAATGATGCTAAAACCATTATTGAAAAAGCTTTAATGGCAAGTCGTGCTCGTCTTGCTGCTAAAAAAGCAAGAGAAGCAACTAGACGTAAATCACCACTTGATGGGTTAGGATTTGCATCAAAACTAGCAGATTGTCGGTTAAAAGACCCTAAAAGAACAGAAATATACATTGTCGAAGGGGACAGTGCGGGGGGGAGCGCTAAACAAGGCCGCGACTCTGCATTCCAAGCGATATTACCATTAAGAGGAAAAGTTTTAAATGTGGAAAAATCACGTTTAGATAAAATTTTAGGAAATAAAGAAATTTTATCAATGATTCAAGCCTTCGGAACGGGAATTGGTGAAGAATTTAGTGTTAAAGAAGCAAGATATCACAAAATTATTATTATGACCGATGCCGATGTGGATGGGGCTCACATTAGAACGTTACTATTAACGTTTTTATATCGTTATTTAAAACCTTTAATTGAAAATGGGTATGTTTATATTGCTCAACCCCCCCTTTATAAAGTTCAACAAGGTAAAAAAATTGAATATGCTTATATTGAAGAACAATTAGAACCATTATTAAAAGAATTTGGTTCTAGAGCTACAGTACAAAGATACAAAGGATTAGGGGAAATGAATCCTGAACAACTGTGGGATACAACAATGGACCCAAGTACAAGAACCTTATTACAAGTTACTTTAGAAGACGCAATTGAAGCAAATGAAGTTTTTAGTATGTTAATGGGGGACGATGTTGCTCCAAGACGAGAATTTATTCAAACTAATGCTTTATATGTTCAAAATTTGGATATTTAGGAGATGAACAAGATGGAAGAAATGAATAACAACTTTGACAAAATAAAAGGAATAAACATTACAACTGAAATGAAAACATCTTTCCTAAGTTATGCCATGAGCGTAATTGTAGCAAGAGCATTACCAGATGTAAGAGATGGCTTGAAGCCAGTTCATAGAAGAATTTTATACGGAATGGATGAACTTGGTGTTTATCCAGAAAAAACTTTTAAAAAGTCAGCTCGTATTGTTGGGGACGTTATGGGGAAATATCACCCACATGGCGATTCAGCAATTTACGATGCAATGGTAAGAATGGCTCAAACATTCAGTTATCGTTATCCCCTTGTTAATGGCCATGGAAACTTCGGTTCAATTGATGGAGATGGTGCAGCTGCAATGCGTTATACTGAAGCAAAAATGCATAAAATAACTTCAGAAATGCTCGCAGACTTAAAAAAAGACACAATTGATTTTATTGATAATTATGACGGTTCAGAAAAAGAACCATCAGTTTTACCTTCAAAATTTCCTAACTTATTAGTTAATGGATCTACCGGAATTGCGGTAGGGATGGCAACAAACATTCCTCCTCATAATTTAGGAGAAGTAATTGATGGTATTTTAGCATATATGGAAAATAATGATATTACGACAGATGAAATTATGCAATACATTAAAGGTCCGGATTTCCCAACTGGTGGAACAATTATGGGAATGACAGGATTAAGAAAAGCGTATGAAACAGGAAATGGCTCTATTAAGGTCCGCGCTAAAACTGAAATTATTGAGACTAAGAGTGGTAAAAAATCAATTATTATTACTGAAATTCCTTATCAAGTTAATAAATCAAGACTAATTGAAAAGATTGCTGAATTAGCAAAAGATAAAAGAATTGAAGGAATAACAGATCTAAGAGACGAATCTAACCGTAAAGGAATTAGAGTAGTTATCGAGTTAAGAAGAGATATCAATGCAGACGTTACTTTAAACAACTTATATAAATATACTCCACTTCAAACAACTTTCGGAATCAATATGTTAGCTTTAGTAAACAACCAACCTAAAGTATTACCAATTAAAGAATCTTTAATGCACTATGTTAATCATCAACTTGATGTATTAACTAGAAGAACGGCTTTTGATTTAAGAAAAGCACAAGCCCGTGCCCATATTTTAGAAGGATTATTAGTAGCTCTTAAAAACATTGATGAAGTAATAAAAACAATTAGAGATTCATACGATGATGCTGAACTCCAATTGATTAATCGATTTGAATTATCAAATGAACAAGCTAAAGCTATTTTAGAAATGCGTTTAAGAAGACTATCAGGGCTTGAAGGAGAAAAATTAGAAAAAGAACTCTATGAATTATTAAGCACGATTGAAGACTTAGAATTTATTTTAGCTAACGAAGATAAAAAATACGAAATTATTAAAGAACAATTAATTGATATTAAAAATAGATTTTCTGATCCCAGACGTTCAGAAATCAGTTTATCATTAGATTTAGACATCGAAGACGAAGATTTAATTCCTGTTGAAGATATTATTATAACAATTACTTCAAGTGGTTATTGTAAACGTATGAATATCGATGTTTATAAATCACAAAACCGTGGTGGTAAAGGAATGACAGGAATGAAAACAAATGAAGATGACGTTGTTGATCAAATTATTAGTTGTTCAACTCACGATTTCATCCTGTTCTTTACAAATAAAGGCCGAGTTTACAAAATGAAGGGTTATAAAATACCAAATTATGGTAGAACATCTAAAGGACTACCAATCGTAAATTTATTAAACCTTGATGATGGAGAAACATTAGCTGCAGTAGCTCGGATTGCTGACTTTGATAGTGAAAACTATTTATTCTTTGTTACTAAACGAGGAATTGTTAAAAGAACACCGGTTAAAGATTTTAAAAACATTAGAACATCAGGAATAAAAGCGATTAACCTTCGTGAAGAAGATGAATTACTCGCAGTTAGATTAACTGATGGAACAAGAGATGTTATTATTGGAGCATCTAGTGGGAAAGCAATTAGGTTTAGTGAAACTAAAGCCCGTCATATGGGACGTGTAGCTAGTGGAGTAAGAGGAATCCTAATTGAACCACCAGTAGAAGTGATTGGCTTTACAATTGTTACTGAAGAGAAAAATCAAATTCTTGTAGTAACGGAAAATGGCTATGGTAAGCGAACTAGTGTTGATGAGTATCGTCAACAAAATCGAGGTGGTAAAGGAGTTAAAACCCTTAATATTACTGAGAAAAACGGCCAACTTACTAAGATGAGAAGTGTTGTTGGAGATGAAGATCTAATTATCACAACAACAAAAGGAATGATTATTAGAGTCCCAATTGAACAAATTGCGACATCTAAAAGAGCTACCCAAGGAGTGCGTTTAATTAAATTAAATGAAGGTCACAAAGTAGCAACTATTGCGATTGTTCCTAAACATGAAGAAGATATTATTGATGAAGAAAACATTGAAAATATTGTAGAAAATGTTGAAGAAATAAATGAAACATTAGAAATTAGTGAAAAAGTAGAAGAATAAGTAATAAAACAGGAGCTGTTAAGGCGCCTGTTTTTATTTATTACTAATAGATTGACAATAATTACTTAGTTTGTTATTATCAAGACAAGAAAAGCATTGATGAGATTAAGTAGTATAGAAGACTTTTTAAAGAGAATTAGTGGGGCTGGAAACTAATAAAAGTTCTATATGAAATCTACCTCAGAGCAGGACTAATCATCCTCGGGTTGTTTCCGTTATAAAACACTCAAGATAAGGGGAAACCCTTAAATAAGGTGGTACCGCGATAATTAAATCGCCCTTTAATTAAGGGCGATTTTTATATTTTAAAGGAGGAATTATAATGTTAGATATTAAAAAAATTAGAGAAAACACAGCTGAGTATATTGAACTCTTAAGTAGAAGAGAGGGCGATTTTTCCTATTTAACCACGCTTGTTGAACGAGATGAAAGAAGAAGAAAAATCATTACTGAGGTTGAAAAAATAAAAGCTTTAAGAAATGATACAAGTAAGAAAATAGGGATGTATAAACGAGAAGGAAAAGATGTTTCTGAAATTTTAAAACAAGTTGAAAATATTGGAACAGATATCAAACAATATGAAGAAGAATTACGAAAAATTGAAGAATATATTAATAGAAAACTTCTTGAAACTCCTAACCTTCCTAAAGAAGATGTTCCTGTAGGGAAAGATGATAGTGAGAATATTGAAATAAAGAAATATGGAACAATTCCAAAGTTTGATTTTAAGCCACTTCCCCATTGGGATTTGGCGACGAAATTAGATATTTTAGACTTTGAAAGAGCTAGTAAAATATCGGGAAGTCGCTTTGTTATCTACAAAGGGCTAGGAGCAAGACTAGAAAGAGCATTGATTAATTTTATGATTGATTTACATGTTTTTGAACATGGATATCTAGAAACTTTACCTCCATATATTGTTAATAAAGCTTCAATGTTTGCTTCAGGACAATTCCCAAAATTTGAAGAAGATGCTTTCAAATTAGTAGACAAAAGGGATTTATATCTTAACCCAACTGCAGAAGTTCCAACAATTAACTATCATCGTAATGAAATGTTAAAAAACGAACAATTACCAATTAAATACTGTTCATTTACTACTGCGTTTAGACAAGAATCAGGATCAGCTGGGAGAGACACTAGAGGAATTATTAGATTACATCAATTTAATAAAGTAGAATTAATAAAATTTACTAAGCCAGAAGAATCATATAAAGAATTAGATTTAATGGTTCAAAATAGCGAAAAAGTACTCCAATTATTAAAACTACCATATCGTGTAGTTATGCTTTGTACAGGTGATTTAGGCTTCTCTATGAGAAAAACATATGATCTTGAAGTTTGGTTGCCTTCTTATAATAACTATCGAGAAATAGGCAGCATTTCAAATGCCGAAGACTACCAAGCAAGAAGAGGGAATATTAAATTTAAAAGAACAAAAGACTCAAAGCCAGAATACGTTCATACGTTAAACGGGTCAGGACTAGCTGTAGGAAGAACCGTAGTAGCAATTTTAGAAAATTATCAACAAGCTGATGGAACAATAATTATTCCTGATGTTTTAGTACCTTACATGAAAGCAAATGTAATTAAATAGGAGGAATTATGACAAATATTAAAGAACAAAAAACATTTAGTTTATTAGATGAAATTAATGATATAGTTATCACAAATAACTTAAACGATCTGATAGTAAAAGAATTAAATAATTTATTAGACAATAAATTAAAAGAGCTGACAACTGAGCCGTTTACCACTATTTATATGCTTGGGAAAACAAAAGCCAAAAGGGTTGTTATAATAAACTTTGAAGCATTAAATGATGATAAAAAAAGCAAGAAAATTATAAAAGGAATAACAAGCCTAAAAGGAAAAAGTTGCCTTGTTATTGATTCTTTTGAAAATGAGAAACACTTAGAATTTATTCAAGAATTATCAGAAAAAATCCTAACTGATAATTACCAATTTGATAAATTTAAAGCAAAAAAAGAAAAAGAAGAGAAAACATTCTTCTACTATAGTGAAAAAGCAATTGGAGAAGCGGTTAAAAAAGGATATGTTTACGGAGAATGTATGAATCACGCCCGTGAATTAGTTGATACACCATACAATTATTTAAATGCTGCAGATTTAGCAGATTATGCTAAAGAACTGGAAAGATTTGAGAATATAAAAGTAACTATTTACAACAAAGAAGAGATAGAAGATATGAAGATGGGCGCTTATCTTGGGGTAAATAAAGGAAGTTTTGATGAACCAAAACTAATTTTGGTTAAGTATCAAGGAAAAGCGAATTTTGATGATCCAACAGCTTTAGTTGGTAAAGGAGTAATGTATGATAGTGGTGGTTATTCATTAAAAAGTTCACAAGGAATGCAGGGAATGAAAGGTGATATGGCTGGCTCTGCTGCAGTTTTAGGAGCAATTGAAGCAATAGCAAGATTAAAATTAAAAGCGAATGTAATGGCGATTGTTGCCGCTACAGATAACAGAATCGGGGATGGAGCAATTGTTCCAGATGACATTTTAACAGCTGCAAGTGGAAAAACAATTGAAATTATCTCAACAGATGCTGAAGGTAGACTTACTTTAGCAGACGCAGTTTGGTTTGCTCAAAAAGAGGGAGCTAAAAAAGTTATTGATACAGCAACCTTGACAGGAGCAATGGTTTCAGCTCTTGGGCATGAATTTACAGGAGCTTTCACAAACGATAAAAAATTCTTAAAAACGTTAATGGATGCAAGTTTTAAAACTAATGAAAAAGTGTGGGAAATGCCTATCTCTAGCGGATATAGAAAACTAATTGAAAGTAAAGTTGCAGATATTAAAAATACAGGTGGAAGACTTGCTGGTGCAAGCACGGCAGCAGCTTTTATAGAAGAGTTTATCAATAAAGAAACTAAATGGATACACTTAGATATAGCTGGAACAGCTGAAGAAGAAAAAGGTGGAGCTACCGGTGTAATGGTTAAAACTTTTGCTGAAATATTTTATTAATAGAAAAAGGATTCCAAATTGGAATCCTTTTTAAATATTATTTTTAATTGTTTTTATTAAAGTATTAAAATAGTCTGGATTAAACTTTCCAAAGTTATTTACAGTAGATAACTGCATTCCATCATCTTTATATCTAGGAATAAGATGAATATGGAAGTGAAAAACACTTTGTAAGGGTTGATCATTGTTATTAATGATATTAAGACCAATTGGTGAAAATGATTTTTTAAGAGCTTTTGCTATTTTAGGAACAACCTTAAAAACATTAACAATTGTTTCTTCATCTAAATCATAAACGTTTTTAATGTGCTTTTTAGGAATAATCAAGGTATGACCCTTTGTTCCTTGAGTAATATCTAAAAAAGCTAAAACATTATCATCCTCATAAATCTTATAAGAAGGAATTTCTCCAGCAACAATTTTACAAAAAATACAATCCATTTAATTAGCCTCCTCATTTATTATTTTAATTACACGATAAATATCTTTCATATTTGATAACATAAAATCTGGTTCAACTTCTAATAGATGATCTTTCCCTTTTAGACTCCACTCAACTCCTGCACTATAGATACCCGCATTTTTACCAGCAAGAATATCTCCTTGATTATCGCCAATCATAATTGCTTTATTATATGAAGGGAAATGGCTTAGAGCAGTCAATATTGGTTCTTTGTTCGGCTTCGGATAAGTAACGTCATCTAAGGCAACAAAGACGCTAAAATATTTCTCTAATCCGTAAAAAGTAAAACTTGGCCAAGCAGCAACTTTGTATTTAGAAGTAACAATTCCTAAGTTATATCCGTTGGCATATAATGCTTTAATAACTTCTTTTACTTGAGGATAAATTGAAAAATTACCCATTTCATATTTAACATAATATTCGCGATAAGCTGTTATTAATTTTTCAATTAAAACAGGATCACTTGTATAATTTCCATATGTTTCATGTAATGTTGGGCCAATAAACGTCATCACTTTTTCTCGGGACAATCCTAAATTAGGAAAATAGCGTTTAAAACTTGCAAAAAAGCTGCTAATGATTATCTCGTTAGTATTAATTAAAGTTCCATCTAAATCAAATAAAATTGTGTCTAGTTTTCGCATAAAATCACCTAAAACTATTCTAACATAAACTATAAAAAATTAAAATCTATATAAAAAGAATTGAAAAATCATTTAAATAAGGTAAACTATTATATGTTAGGAGTGATATTATGAGCAATATTATATTAGAATTAAAACAAAAAATTGCTGGGAAAGGGCTAAAAATAGTATTTCCAGAAGCACATGATGAAAGGATTTTAGAAGCAGCAGTAAAACTTAGTGAAGAAGGGATAGTAAAACCAGTATTACTAGGAGATGTTAAAAATATTCCTAGTAAATATGATGTCTCTAAGTGTGAAATCATTAATCCGTTAGAATATCAAGCATTTGATACGATGGTAAATAGTTTTGTTGAACGACGAAAAGGGAAGAATACAGTAGAAGATGCAAAAAAAATGTTACTTGATGAAAATTATTTTGGAACAATGTTAGTTTACATGGGATTAGCAGATGGCTTAGTTAGTGGAGCAACAAGATCCACGGGGGAAACAGTTAGACCAGCCTTGCAAATTGTTAAAACAAAACCAGGAATATCAAGAACGTTTGGATATTTTTTAATGAGAAGAGGAACAGAAAAGTATATTTTTGCAGATTGTGCAATTAATCCTAACCCTACAGCTGAACAACTTGCAGAATTTGCAATTGAATCAGCAAAAGCTGCTGAAATGTTTGGTGTAGAACCAAAAGTAGCATTATTATCTTTTTCAACAAATGGTAGTGCTCAAACAGAAGAAAGCCAAAAAATGGCTTTAGCTACTAAAATTGCAATTGAAAGAAATAGTGGCTATAAAATAGATGGAGAAATGCAATTTGATGCAGCCCTTATTGAAAGTGTTGGGCTAAAGAAATATCCAAATAGCAAAGTTGCAGGAAAAGCAAATACATTTATTTTTCCAGATTTAAATTCAGGAAATATTGGCTATAAAATAGCACAAAGATTAGGTGGATTCGAAGCTATGGGACCTATTTTGGCAGGGTTAAATAAACCAATCAATGATTTATCGAGAGGATGTAGCGCAGAAGATGCATATAAAACAGCAATAATTACTGCTGCTCAAGCACTTTAATAAGAAAAAAAGGCTATAACATTCAACAGTTGTAGCCTTTTTAAATGCTTTATTCTATGGTATAATATCTTTACTATAAGAAGGTGATACTATGCAAAGATGTCTAATTATTTATAATCCAGAAAGTGGTAAAAAAAAATTCGTGAATCACCTCGATTATGTTGAATCGAGACTAAAAGAAGCGAATTATCAAGTTGATATCCAAGCAACAAAGAGTCCAAAACATGCGACTGTTTTGGCTAAAGAGGCTTGTGAAAATAAATATGATTTACTAGTTATTGCTGGTGGAGATGGAACACTACATGAGTGCATTAATGGAATAGCTACCTCGAAATATCAACCAAAAATAGGTTATATTCCTTCAGGAACAGCATGTGATGTAGCAAATACTCTCAAAATTCCAAAAAACATTGTTAAAGCTGTCGATATTATTTTGAATGGCGAACCAGTTAAGATGGACATTGTAAAAAGCAATAACGGATATTTTGTTTATGTTATCGCAATTGGGACATATGTTGCTATTTCTTATGCGACAGATTCTTGGTTGAAAAAACATTTTGGGATTTTGGCTTATATAATCACTGGAGTAAAAGAGTTTTTTACAATCCCAATAATAAAAACAAAGATAGTTCACGATAATGGTATTTTTGAAGGGCATTTTTCACTAATATTAGTTGCTAATTCACAAAAAATAGCTGGATTTGATCTTGTTAATAGAGCTGTGTTAGACGATGGATATGTTGATGTTATATTATTTAGATACATTCCATTATTTAATAATTTATTATATTTTATTTCAGTTATATCAGGACCAAGAATATTACCGTTTGTTCATCGTTTTAAAACTTCCAAATTAGAAATATATACAGATTGCAAACATAAATGGAGTATGGATGGGGAAGAAGCGAGTGCAGGAGATTTAAAAATAGAAGTTATTAAACATGCAATAAACATTATTGTTAAACCAAGTGTAAAAGCTAGATACTTCAAGGAGCAAGAAGATGAAAAAACACAAACTTAAAAATGCAAAAACAGAAGTCTCTTTATTAGGATTTGGATGTATGAGATTACCATTGAAAGATGGAGAGGTAGATGTTTTAAAGACAAAAGAAATGCTTGATTATGCCTATAAAAACGGGGTTAACTATTTCGATACTGCTTACCCATATCATGGAGGGAAAAGTGAAAACATTGTTGGAGATATAATTAAGTGTTACGACCGGGAAACCTTTTATCTAGCCGATAAACTCCCACTATGGGAATGTAATAGCGAAGAAGATATAGACCTTATTTTTCATGAACAATTAGAAAAATGTGGAGTTGATTACTTTGACTTTTATTTAATTCATGCAGGAAATAAAGATAGACTAAAACAGTTAAAAGATTTAAATGTTTTACGAAAACTAACACAATATAAACAAGCAGGAAAACTTCATCGGATTGGCTTTAGTTTTCATGGTGATTTAGATAATTTTAAAGAATGGTTAGCTTTTTTTAATTGGGATTTTGTGCAAATCCAATTAAATTATATGGATGTCGATCATCAACAAGGAATTGAAGGTTATCGCCTTTTAACAGAAAAGGGGATTCCAGTGATTGTGATGGAGCCAGTTAAAGGGGGAAGATTAGTTAAGTTTAATAATAATATTGAAAAGTTGTTTAATGACTATAATGGTAATGCTTCTATTGCTTCATGGGCTTTTCGCTGGGTCGGATCACTGCCTAATGTGAAAGTAATTTTAAGTGGAATGTCTACAATGGAACAAGTTAAAGATAATTTAACAACGTTTACTAATTTTAAGCCACTAAATGAAGAAGAACACAGCATTATTAGTAAAGTTAGAAGAGAAATATTGGATTTATCGAAAGTAGATTGTACTGGATGTAACTATTGTATGCCATGTCCTCATGGAGTAGATATTCCTGGAAATTTCAAACTGTATAATGCATTTTCAATGTATCAAAATAGCAAGTATATTTCTTTGGCTTATGGAAATTTGGTTAAAAACGAGAGTTCGGCAAGTGTTTGTGAAGAGTGTGGTGAATGTCTCCCAAAATGTCCGCAACAAATTGAAATTCCAACAACTTTAGCTGATATGGAAGGATATTTTAGAGAAAATGACCTTATTAAATAAAGCAATAAAAGAAGTTATCGTAGTTGAGGGGTACCATGATTTAGCTAAACTAAAGTCAATTTATGAAAACGTCGATGTTTATATCACTAACGGAAGTGAAATAAGTGAAAACACATTAAAAGAACTTAAAATATTAAACAGAACAAGAGGGTTAATTTTATTTTTAGATCCTGACTATCAAGGAGAAAGAATAAGAAGAATATTAACTAACTATGTTGGACCATCAAAACATGCTTTTTTAATGAAAAAAGACTGTATTAATAAAAATAAAACAAAAGTCGGAATAGAACATGCTAATAGCCAAAAAATAATTACTGCATTAGCGGCAATATACACCATAAAAAACAATGCTAAAAAGAAAGTGGAAATAAGTGATTTATATCACTTAGGATTAATAGGGAAACCTAACTCTAAAACCTTAAGATTATCACTAGGAGAAACACTGGGGATTGGCTTAAATAATGGAAAAACTCTTTTAAATAAAATCAACATGTTCGGGATAACTTTAGACGAAATAAAGCAAGCTTTAAGGAAGTGATTTAATGGCAAAAATAGGAACAATTAATAAAACAAAAAGCACCTTAGAAAAACACCGATTTTATATTAAAAAGAAGTATGGACAAAACTTCTTAATTGATCAAAACATTTTAAGAAATATCGTAGAAATTCCACCAATAACAAAGGAAACATTAGTTATTGAAATTGGTCCAGGACTTGGAAGTCTAACCGAACATTTACTTAATAAAGCTAAACACGTTTTAGCATATGAAATTGATCAAGATTTAATCCCAATATTAAAAGAAACGTTTGATTCTAAAAAACTTACTATTTTAAACCAAGACTTTTTAAAATGTGATATCGATTCAGATATAAAACAACTTAATATTAGTTATGATCAAGTTATAGTAGTAGCTAATTTACCGTTTTATATTACAACACCGATTATTCTTAAAATAATTGAGGAATCTGCAATAGTTAAAGAAATGATTTTAATGACCCAACAAGAAGTCGCAGAGCGATTAACATCTAAACCAAGTACAAAAGATTATAATTCATTAAGTATTGCAATCCAATATAAAACAATCGCAAATATCGCCTTAAGGGTTCCAAGAACAGTCTTTATTCCTGCACCTAATGTTGATAGCGCAGTAGTTAAGCTAAAAGTTATTGATGAAATAACAAATAAACCAAAAAACGAACAGTTATTTTATGAAGTAGTAAGATCTTCATTTGCACAAAGAAGAAAGACATTAGTTAATAATCTTCATAATAAATATCAAATTGATAAAGAAACCTTAATCAACTTACTAATAAAACTAGATTTAGACCCTAGAATAAGAGCTGAGAATTTAAGTGTTAGCGATTTTATCAGATTAGCTGATAAATTATTAGAAGTAATATAAAATAAAAAGAAATGGCTTTTCTTTAGTACATAATGATAGAGTTTATTAAAATTATGGTAAAATGAAGGAAAGAATATCATTGTTAGGAGGTGATTTTAATGGTTAAAGAAAAAGCATACGCAAAAATTAATTTATTTTTGAATGTAGTAAATAAAAGATTTGATGGGTACCATGATCTTGAAATGGTTATGGCTGCTATTGATTTGTATGATGTTTTAACCTTTGAAAACAATCCTGATGGAAAGATAGTAATCATCTCAGATAAAGAAATTACAAAAAAGCATGAAGATAATATTGTGTATAAAATAGCTAAGTTTATAAAAGGTGAATTTAATATTAAACAAGGAGTTACTGTTAAAATTAATAAAAATATACCAATTGCGGCTGGTCTCGCTGGAGGAAGTGCGGATGGTGCAGCCACTTTTAGAGGGCTAAGCAAATTATGGAGGTTAAAACTATCATCTGCTGAAATGGCAAGACTAGGCGAAAAATTTGGAGCTGATGTTCCTTTTTGCATCTATAATAAACTTTGTATAGCTAGAGGAAAAGGAGAAGAATTAGTTTTCTTAAAAAATAAATTAAAAACGCCATTATTATTAGTGAATCCAAGGGTTAAAATAAGTACAAAAGAAGTTTTTTCTAAGGTTAACACAGAAGAAATCGCCCATCGTAAGATAAGCAATATGACTTCAGCTATTTATAACAACAACCATGAATTAATGGCTAGAGAATTACATAATTCTTTAGAAAGCATTACATTTGAAATGGAACCAGAAATTCAAAAAATTAAGAATGAAATGATTAATTTAGGATTAGATGGAGCATTAATGAGTGGTTCGGGAGCAACAGTCTTTGGAATCTCAAAAAATAAAACAAAATTAAAGTATGTTTATGATATTATGAATGACAAGCATTTTAAATTAATTACTAAAATAAAATAAACGAATAACACCCGAAAAATATTATTTGTAACCGTTTTATAGGTGTGATATAATTAACATAGAACGAATAAGAGAGAATGCGAGGTGGTATTATGAAGATAACAGACGTAAGAGTTAAGAAGTTTAATGGCCAAAATCGCTTAAAAGCTATTGCCGCTATTACTATTGACGAATGTTTTGTTGTTCATGAATTACGCATAATCGATGGAAAAGCAGGATTATTTGTTGCTATGCCTAGCAGAAAAATGCCTAATGGAGAGTTCAAGGATGTAGCACATCCAATTAATCAAGAAACTCGAAATACTATCGAAGCTGCTGTAATTGAAGCTTATAATCTATTAGGTGATGAATAAAAAGCATAAAAATGCAACTTTTTGTTAAAGGTTGCATTTTATTTTTGCAATTTTAAGAGTATAATGTTAATGTAATAGAGGTTTGTATTCTAAATAACTTTTTGGAGGACTTTTTAAATGGCGATCGTTAATGGAGTTAAAGTAAAAATATTTAGTTTAAGCGCTAATAAAAAATTAGCAGAGGAAATCTCAAAAATATGTGAAATCCCTCTTAGTAAAATCGATTTAAGTAGGTTTGCTGATGGAGAAATTGGAATCAATCTAGAAGAAACAGTTCGTGGACACCATGTCTTTTTGGTCCAACCAACAAGTAGTCCTGTAAATGAGAATATTATGGAATTATTAATTACAATTGATGCGATGAAAAGAGCATCAGCTAAAAATATTAATGTGGTAATGCCTTATTATGGGTATTCAAGACAAGATCGTAAATCAAAATCAAGACAACCAATTTCAGCAAAGTTAGTTGCTAATTTAATTGAAGTCGCAGGAGCGACAAGAGTTCTTGCAATGGATTTACATGCGGCTCAAATCCAGGGTTTTTTTGATATCCCAATTGACAATTTCAGAGCAATGCCAATTTTAGTAGAATATTTTGATAATAAAAACTTTAAAGAAGACATCGTAATTGTTTCACCTGATCATGGTGGAGCAGTTCGTGCTAGAAATATGGGAGAAAGTATGAATGCTCCTATCGCGATTATTGATAAAAGAAGACCCGCACCAAATGTTTCGGAAGTAATGGGGATAGTTGGTGATGTTGATGGTAAAATCGCTATTTTAGTAGATGATATGATTGATACAGCAGGAACAATCACGTCTGCAGCACAAGCTTTAATAGACGCTGGAGCAAAAAAAGTGTACGCTTGTTGTACTCATGCATTATTCTCAAAGCCGGCTATTGATAGAATTAATAAATCAGTTTTAGAAGAAGTCGTATGTACTAATACTATTCAATTACCGTTGAGTAAAAGATCACCAAAAATTATTCAATTAAGCATCGCAAACTTAGTAGCTCAAGGAATCTTAAATATAATATATGATAAGCCGTTAAGTAGTTTATTTGAATATCGTGGAAAAAATATGAGATAAATTTTAAAAGTAGAACCTAATAGTTTGATATGATACCTCTAAAGTAGACACTATAAAAAAAGAAAGTAATCTTAAAGATTATGAGTAAATTAATTAATTGACAAAGCTGGTAATTTTGTTATTATATTTGTATAAACGAAGATTGGAAAAGTAATTTCTAACACTGTATAAAGCGATTCTAGAATGGTGAGAGCTAGATTATAAGTTAAAAATGAATAACCCCATGAGTGATGGAAGAAATTAAGTAGACCCATCCGTACTCCTGCGTTAAAGGATTGAGTGCTTTTTGAATTAAGGTGGTACCGCGGAAATGTTTTCGTCCTTAAACGTTTGTTTAAGGGCGTTTTTTATTATAAAAGGAGTGATTTGATGAAAACGACAGTAAAAGAATTGTATGCTTTATATCAAGAATTAGATCAAAAAGAAGTAACTTTATATGGCTGGGTAAGAAATAATCGTGCTCAAAAAGAGTTTGGTTTTATAAATTTAAATGATGGAACTTTTTTTGAAACTATTCAAATTGTCTATGAAAAGGAATTTTTAGACAATTTTAAAGAAGTTCAAAAGTTTAGAGTAGGGAGTTCTATGAAAGTAACAGGAATATTGGTAAATACTCCTAAAATGAAACAACCTTTTGAAATTAAGTCTAGAATGATTGAATTAATTGGAGATTCTCAAGAAGATTACCCAATTCAACCAAAAAGACATACAAGAGAATTTTTAAGAGAAAACGCTCATCTAAGACCTAGAACTAATTTATTCACAGCGGTATTTAGAGTGAGAAGTATTTTAACTCATGCAATTCATACTTTCTTTCAAGAGCGTGATTTTATCCACGTTGCTGCTCCATTAATTACAGCGAGTGACGCTGAGGGTGCAGGAGAAACTTTTAAAGTTACAACTTTAGATTTAGATAATCTTCCAAGAGATGAAGAAGGAAAAATTGATTATAAAAAAGACTTTTTCCAAAAGAAAGCAAACTTAACTGTTTCTGGCCAACTTCAGGCAGAAGCTTTTGCGTTAGCGTTTAAAGATGTTTACACTTTTGGACCAACTTTTAGAGCAGAAAACTCTAATACAACAACTCATGCAAGTGAATTTTGGATGATTGAACCTGAAATTGCCTTTGCGGATATTTTTGATGATATGGATTTAGCTGAAGATATGGTTAAATTTGTAATTGAATATGTTTTAAAAAGAGCACCTAAAGAAATGGAATTCTTTAATAAATTTGTTCAAAAAGGGTTACTTGATAAATTAAACAATGTTGTTTCTAGCAAATTTGTTAGAATAACTCACAAAGAAGCAATCGAAGTTTTAATAAATGCTAAAACGAAGTTTGAAAACAAGCCAGAATTTGGAAAAGATTTAGCTACTGAACATGAAAAATACTTAGTTGCACACTTTAATGGTCCGGTTTTTGTAATTGATTGGCCAAAAGATATTAAAGCTTTCTATATGAGACTAAACGATGATAATGAAACAGTTGCAGCAATGGATTTACTTGTTCCTGGTAGTGGTGAACTTATCGGAGGAAGCCAAAGAGAAGAAAGACTTGATTATTTAGAAAAACGCATGGTTGAGATGCATATTCCTAAAGAAGATTTATGGTGGTATTTAGATTTACGTAAATACGGTGGATGTAAACACGCAGGGTTTGGGCTTGGGTTTGATAGAATGTTGATGTATATTACTGGAATAGAGAATATTAGAGACGTTATCCCTTTCCCAAGAACACCAAGAAATTGTGAATTTTAACAAAATAAAAAGAGAAACTTTTGAGTTTCTCTTTTTATTTTGGTTATTTTTTAGTTGATTTTAATGCTTCAGCGATTGTTGCAGTTAAACCAGTGATTGATTGCAAGTCAGACGGAATAATCAAAGTATTTGATTGCCCATTTGCCACTTCAATCATTGCTTTATAAGCTTCTAAGCGTAAGAAAGCTTCTCCTGCCCCTGCTTTATTAATTACGTTAATTCCTTTGGCAGTTGCTTCTTGGACTTCAATAATTGCTCTAGCGCGTCCTTCTGCTTCTTGAATTCGTACTTCTTTTTCAGCTTCGGCTCTTAAGATTGAAGATTCTTTTTGCCCTTCAGCTGTAAGAATCGCAGCTCTTTTTTGCCCTTCAGCAATTAAAATTGATTGACGACGTTCACGTTCAGCACGCATTTGTTTTTCCATTGCTTCACGGATATCTTTAGGGGGGATAATGTTTTTAACTTCTACACGATGAATTTTAATTCCCCAAGGATCAGTTGCTTCATCTAAAATATTTCTCATTTTTGTGTTAATTAAGTCACGAGATGTTAGTGACTCATCAAGTTCTAATGATCCGATAATGTTACGTAACGTTGTGGCTGTTAAGTTTTCAATAGCTCTCATTGGGTTATGAACACCATATGTATAAAGCTTTGGATCAGTTACTTGATAAAATACTACGGTATCAATTTGCATTGTTACATTGTCTTTAGTAATAACTGGTTGTGGAGGGAAATCCACTACTTGTTCCTTAATTGACACTTTTTTCTTAATACGATCAACAAAAGGAATAATAAAGTGTAACCCAACTGCTAATGTTTGATGATAAGCCCCTAAACGTTCAATTACGTAACGGTTAGATTGTTGAACAATTGTAAATGCTGCTCCGATAGCTGCTAATACGATAATAATTAAAATAATTGATAAAACTGTTCCAAATGTCATAATAAATCCTCCTATTATATTTTTTTTAATTTGATGCACCTAAAATGGATAACTTGTTCCTAAATATCTTAATTCTGTTTGAGACAAATAATCTCTAATCGTTTTTCTTTTTTTAGTAAAAGCAATCAAAGCAATATCAATGGCGATTCCTGCTGAGAAAGTAAATGCCCAAAAAATTGTTTTCCATAAAACTTCTCTAAGTAATAGATTGAACCAAGTAATTTCTCCATATAACTCGATATTCATCAGCTTTCTTCCTACTGTTTGGCCTTTTAGCAAAAGTTGATAGAAGTAATTAATAACAGTAAAACTAATAAAGAAATATAAAGCAACGTTAATATAATAAGCAAACATAATACTGATAAAATACTCGTTATTATTAGTAAAATCTGCTTGTAAAGATAAAGATAATGCATCATATTCATCTAAAGTAATTATATTACTATCTAACTGATTTTTATAAAGGTTTAAAGTTTCGTAGTAATCATCCATATTCTTTTGATAAATTTCAACATTATGGTCGTAATTTTGATATGGTGATTTTAAGAGATCCCCTACAAATAAACTAAGGAGTAAACTTAAAATTAATAAAATTGGCATTGCGTCAAGTAAAAAAGCTGTTGTGCGTCTAAAAAATCCTATTCTCATGAAATTTTATCAACAACAAGTTTTACGCCTTCAATAGCGAGTACTTCAACTTTTTCATCAACTAAAATATCTTCATCTCCTGATGAAATTGCTAACCAATACTTACCATCAATTTTTACTTCTCCTCTTTCGCCAAGGTTGATATCTTTTGTGCAAACAGCTACTTTACCAATTAACCGATCAGTATTAGTAGAAATAACGTTTGTTTTCAAATAGTTTTTCACTATTGGACGAACACTAAGAATTAACAGTAACGAAACCCCTAAAAAGATAACGACTTGTAAAAGGGGATTTAAACCTATTAAAGCAAATACAAAAGCAACTAAAGCTCCCGCACTAAACCAAATACTAGTTAAATCCATTGTATTAATCTCAATTAAAGCAGCTCCAATAATTACTGCAAACCATATAATAATCATATAGTCCATATATTTACACCTCCGGTTGATTTAAATCTATGATTAAGGCTGAATCCTCTTTACTCCAATTAGTTTTAAATTTAAAGGAATTGTTATCCTTTAAATCAACACCAATTAAATTAGAGACCTCTTTCATAAACTTTTTGTTACATACTCTAGCATAGCTAGGTTTTACTGTAATTTTATGTCTTTTTTCCTCTGGTATTGCTCCTAATTCATCCTCTTCTTTAGAAATAGGCTTAATTGCGACCTTTTTCGAAGTAGAATCAAGACCAAGTAAAACACTAAAAGCATGATCAAAATGCGAACTTGCTGATTTGTTTAACGTTATGTTTGATTCATAGAGGGTTGCAATTCCTTCTTTTGGCTTTTTAGAAACCCAAACAAACGACATAAACTCACCTCCTATATATTTTTTACTTATTACATCCTAATTATAAGAAACAATAAGTAAAAATACAAGGAAATTATTTTAAATTATTTTTTATCTCGATTTATTTACCTAGGCAAAATTTCGAGAATAATTCATCTAGTAAAGAAGTAGTTGATGTATCACCAATTATTTCTCCTAAAACGCTCCATGCTGATTTTAAATCAATTTCAACCATATCAATTGGTAAAGCATTATCAATTGCTATAAGGCTATCTCTTAATGATTCTCGTGTTTCATTTAGTTTAGCAATATGTCTAGCATTCGAAAGATAAGTTTGATCAGTTAAATTTATTTCCCCACTTAAAAACATCGTTTTAATCATTGCTTCTAATTCTTCAATTCCTGTTTTGTGTAAAGCACTAACAAAAATGCTGTGTTCAAAAGTGTGTTCTAACTCTTTATTTAAATCAGTTTTATTAATGATAATAATTCTTTTTTTATCTTTAGTTAAAGCTAATAGTTTTTCATCATCTTTAGTTAAAGTTTGATTATTATCTAACACAAATAAAATTAATTCAGCTTCATTAATAATGGTTTTAGCTTTATCAATCCCAATTTTCTCAATTAAATCCTCAGAATCTCTAATTCCGGCAGTGTCAATTAAATTAAGGATAATTCCGCCAAGATTAATACTTCCTTCAACGATATCTCTAGTTGTTCCTTGAATTTCAGTTACAATCGCTTTATCTTCGCGTAAAAGCGCGTTTAATAAACTAGACTTTCCAACGTTAGGACGTCCAATAATAGCTGTTTTTAAACCGTCTTTAATGATTTTCCCATAACTTGCTTTTTCTAATAATTTATTAATTTTTTGTAATAAATTTTCAATTTTAGGCTTAATAATATTGTTTGATAGTTGAGTAACATCATCATATTCGGGATAATCAATGTTAACTTCTATATGTGCAATAATCGTTAATAAATCACTTCTTAAATCAATAATCAATTTATAAATTTCTCCATCAAGCCCTTTATTTGCTAAAGAGAGGCTTAAATCTGATTTTGCTTCAATAATATCCATTACTGCTTCAGCTTGGGTTAAATCAATTCTACCACTTAAAAATGCACGTTCAGTAAATTCTCCAGGATTGGCACTTCTAGCGCCTTCTAATAGTAAAATCTCTAAAATTTTATTAGCAACAAAAACACCACCATGACAATTTATTTCTACAATATTTTCAGTAGTAAAAGTTTTAGGAGCTAAAAAAATAGAGATTAAAACTTCATCAATTTTTTTACCTTTGTAAATAATATGGCCATAATGGACAGTATGAGAAGCGGCTTTTTCTAAATCAAAGCCTTTAAATATTTTATTTGCAATTTTAATTGAGTCATCTCCACTCATTCGGACAATGCTAATAGCGCCTTGGCCAATTGCTGAAGATATTTGTGCAATTGTATCATTCATCATAAATATCACCCATTTTATTATATCACAATCTCTATTTATATAGTATAATGTTTACAGGTGATAAAAGATGGGTACAAAAAAAGGTTTAAGATATTATGTTATTGTGTTTTTGTTTTCAGTAATTGCGATAGTGGCTTATGTCGGGTATTTGGCATTAAAAGAAGGATCAATTGATTATGATCTAGTTCGTACATATATTTTTGTTCCGCCGTTATTTACAGGATTACTCTACGGCTTTGATAAAATATTTGAAATGATTTTCCCTTCAAAAACAAAGAAACAAGATTTAGAGTATCAAAACTATTTAAAACAAATTGGCCAAGCAATTGATGATGAATGTGATTTTAGCATTGAAGAATACCGTCGTTTAAGAGAAAACTCTGGGTTTCAAAAAGCATTAGGACAAGCATACAAGATTTATTCTAATGGTGAAACAGAAGAGATAAGTTTTCAATTTTTAGAGAAAAAATTTAAGAAGAATACAAATGAGTATACTGCCTTAAATGTAGTAATAATTGAAGTAAAGAAAATGATGGAAAAT
Organism: uncultured Candidatus Izemoplasmatales bacterium; assembly: GCA_964477825.1. Taxonomy (GTDB): domain Bacteria; phylum Bacillota_I; class Bacilli_A; order Izemoplasmatales; family Izemoplasmataceae; genus JAFGXW01. Next base: position 35,257 of record CAYZEW010000001.1, read on the forward strand.
TCTTAAAAAGACTATCAAAAATAGTCTTTTTGTTTTATAATGGAATTACCTAAAAATTTAACTAAGAGGTGACATAATATGGCTTATAAAGCGTTATATCGTACTTATAGACCAGCGACATTTGATGAAATCGCAGGACAAGAACATATTACAAAAACTTTTCGAAATGCGCTAAAAAATAATAAGATTGCACACGCCTATTTATTTAGTGGACCCCGCGGGACAGGAAAGACTACAATTGCGAAGATTATCGCAAAAGCAGTTAACTGTGAACATGCTCCTGTGGAAAACCCTTGTAATGAGTGTGCGATTTGTCGTGGAATAGATAATAACTCAATAAGCGATGTTATTGAAATAGATGCTGCAAGTAACAATGGTGTTGATGAAATAAGAGAAATAAGAGATAAAGTAAAATATTTACCAGGTGTTGGTAAATATAAAGTTTATATTATTGATGAGGTCCATATGCTTAGTATTGGTGCTTTTAATGCGCTTTTAAAAACGCTAGAAGAACCTCCTAAACATGTAATCTTTATTTTAGCAACGACAGAACCTCATAAAATCCCCGCAACTATTCATTCCCGTTGTCAAAGATTTGATTTTAGAGGAGTTAGTGTTCCAGAAATAATTGGGAGATTAAACACAATTATTGAAGAAGAAAGTATCTCAATCGAGGATGAAGCAGTAAAGGTTATTGCGGAAAGTGCTGAAGGTGGAATGCGTGATGCAATTAGTTTACTAGATCAAGTAATCTCGTATACTGAAGATAAAATTACAATTGATGATATTCACGCAATTAAAGGGACTGTGTCTAATAATAGTCTTCTTCATATTGCTGAGGCAATCTATAAAAACAATGCTGTAGAGGCTATAAAACAGTTAGACGAATTAGTTTCCTTAGGAAAAGAAGCCCCAAGATTAGTTGGGAATTTAATTAAGTTTTATCGGGATATTTTAATTTATAAAAACGTTAATACAAGTGAAATGGAACAGCTAATATATAGTGATCCTAAATTTAAAGAGTTATCAAAAAACTTATCTAATAATTTAATTTTTTATTATATTGATATTTTAAATAAAACGCAAAACGACATGAAAAGAACGTCAAACGCTAAACTATATATGGAATTAGCGTTAATTAAAATGGTTGATAAAGTTGAAAAACAAGAAATTGTTATTGAAGACGAAATTACTGCTTTAAAAGATAAAATCACTTTACTTCATGACAAACTAAAGAACTTTAAATATTCTCTAAAAGAAGAAGAAGAAGAAGAAGAACAAGAAGAAGAGCCACAAGCAAGTGAAAATATTATTGAAGAGAAATTTGAAGAAGCTCCAGAAATGCCTAACTTTGGGGAAGAGGAAGTTAAGATTCCTGTTTTACCTGAAGAAGACAATAAAATTGAGGTAATTAAAAACTTAGAAGAAGAGCATATTAAGGATGATAAGCCTTTATATACTAAAGACGATATTGAAGAAGTAAAACCTAAAGCAAAAAAAGAAGAAGTAATAGAAGAACAAGAAGAAGTTAACCTATTCAATACTATTATTGAAGAACAAGAAGAAATTCCTGTTGAACCGTATAAAACATTTGATATTAGATATGTTGAAGACGTTCTTAACAACGCAAACCGAGAAATTAAAATTGCGATGAACATGAAATGGTTTGATATTGAAAGAGATTCAACACGAAGTGATTTAGCTTATTCAAGAATGATCACCGAAGGAAGACTTGTCGCAACTGATGGAAAGATGATTATTATTGAATATTCTACACCATCAATTTGTAATAGAATGATGAAACCAGAGATTAAAGAAAAGATAATTAAAGTTTTAAGTACTTTTTATAATCAAGAGATTGATTATTTAGCACTTCCAAAAGTAGTTTGGGAAGAAAAGTCACAAGAATTTATTCAAAAATGGAAACAAGGAGAAAAGAATATTAAATTATCTCCAATAAATCATCCCGGATTAAAAGAAATGCCAACGATTAAACATAATATTGACGATATGACACCCGACAGTGTAAAAGAAGCAATTAGTATGTTTGGTGCTGATTTTGTAAAGATTAAGAAAGGGGAAAAATAATGAACCCAAGTATGATCAAAAAGCTTCAAAAAATGCAAAAAGATATGATTAATGCTCAAAAAGAACTAGAAGCATCCACTTTTTATGGCAGTGCTGGTGGACAAACAGTTCAGGTTGAGTTTACTGGAAACCGGCGAATGAAAGATATCACAATTAGTCCAGAAGCAATTGAATCTAAAGATGACTTAGAAATGTTACAAGATACAATTATTGCCGCAGTTAATGATTGTATTAGAAAAATTGACGAGGAAACAGAAAATGTAATGTCCGAATTTACTGGCGGAGGAATGACAGGTTTATTTTAAGGAAGTGACAATATGAGATACCCAGATGCGATTGATAAATTAATTGAAGCATTAAGAAAATATCCTGGAGTTGGTAAAAAAACAGCTGAGCGGTATGCTTTGTATACAGTAAATAGATTAAATAACGAAGCAATTGATGAAATTGTTGATGCTTATTTAAAAATAAAAGAGGATATTTTTAAATGTCCTATTTGTGGAAATATAACTGATACTAATCCTTGCTATATATGTAAAGATCAATCAAGGGATAAAAGTATAATTATAGTTGTTGAAGAAGCAAAAGACTTAATTGTTATGGAAAAAACGAATCGTTATCACGGATTATACCATGTTTTAAATGGAGCAATCTCACCAAGTGATGGAATTGGTCCAGAAGATATAAATATAAAAGGATTAATTGAAAGATTAAAAGATGAAACAATTAAAGAAGTTATTCTAGCTACTAATTTAAGTAATGAAGGAGAGACTACCGCACAGTATATTAGTAGATTATTAAAAGATTCTACAATAAAGATTACAAGGATAGCTCATGGGATTCCTGCAGGTGGAAATATTGAGTATGCAGATGAAATTACGATCCTAAAAGCTCTTGAAGGAAGAAGAGAATTCTAATTTTTTAAAAAATTCACATATTTTTCACAGTTTTTTTGGTATAATAAAATTAGTTGGTATAAATTGAAAACAAAATACAGAGGTGAATATTATGTTAGATAGCATTATTACTATGATAGAAGGACTTATTCCAGTACAAAGTCTCATAGATTCAGCATACGATTTTGTGAATAGCCTAGGATTGATAGAACAACTAGCAGGAATGTTAGTATTGGGGATAATTGTAATTATGGGAACTATTGAATTAATTAAAAAATTATCTAAGATTATTATTGTATTAGCAATATTAGGTGGTCTTTGGTACTTGTATAGTAGTGGACTTTTAGACGGAATAATTGGTTAACAAAAAGACGGACCTATTTCGTCTTTTTTATTTATAATTTTTATAGTTGTTTCTATTTGTTTACGAACTAACAAAATATATTTATTTTTATAAAAATATATTTTAAATACGCTTTTTATGTAGTATAATATAGTGTTAAAAACTTTAATTATTTAGGAGAGATAAAATGGAAATTAGATTAAAAAACATTACCAAAATCTTTATTCAAAAAGACAAAACAGAAGTTACTGCAGTTAATTCGCTGGATATCGTCATTCCAAGCGGAAAATTAATCGGACTTTTAGGGCCAAGTGGTTGTGGGAAATCAACAACACTTTACATGATCGCTGGATTACTTAAACCTAATGGTGGACAAATTTTCTTTGGGGATGAAGATGTTACTAACATGGCACCTGAAGATAGAGGGATTGGACTTGTATTCCAAAACTATGCGTTATATCCGCATATGACAGTTAGACAAAACATTATGTTCCCCCTAGAAAATCTTAAAATCCCAAAACCTGAAGCATTAGTTATGGCACAAGAAATGGCTGATTTAGTTGGAATCGGTGAATTAATGGATCGTAAACCAAAAGAGTTATCAGGAGGGCAACAACAACGTGTTGCAATTGCCCGTGCCCTTGTTAAAAAACCTCGGGTTTTATTACTTGATGAACCACTAAGTAACTTAGATGCCCGTTTAAGACTTCAAACACGTGAAGAAATTAAACGAATTCAACGTGAAACAGGAATTACAACAATTTTCGTTACTCATGATCAAGAAGAAGCAATGAGTATTAGTGATGAAATGGTTTTAATGGACTTTGGGGTAAAACGTCAAATGGGTGAACCACAAACGATTTACGATTTTCCAGAAAATCTCTTTGCTGCTAAGTTTTTAGGAACACCTCCAATTAATATTTTTGAGGGGCAAGTAAAAAATAAGAAAATTATTTTAGCTGGGAAAAAAATTGGAAATACTAAAGCAAAAGACCAAGATATTATAATTGGGATAAGACCTGAAGGTTTTGTCGTTAAAGAAAAAGGAACGTTTGAACTAAATATTGATTTAGTTGAAACTATTGGTAGAGATACTAGTTTAATTGTTCATGATCCAACAAAAGAAAAAGGAACATTTAGAGCAATTATCGATTCAAAACACCGTATTAAACCAGGTGATGTTTTGAAAGTAAGTATTAAACCGGAAAAATTATATATTTTTGATAAAAAATCAGGGGACTTATTAGTTTAAATGTTAGAAAAACAAAGTAATTTAAAAGCCTGGTTATATTTACTTCCAGCAATGGTGTTATTGATAGTGTTTACGTTTTACCCACTATTTAATGCATTCTATTTAGCATTCTTAAAAAATTATTCATATTTAAACGGAACTGCTGATGGATATACATTGTTTGGAAACTTTATTGATGTAATAAAAGGAGCAAACTTTAGAACTGCAATGAAGAATACTTCAATAATTGTCTTTGTTTCTGTGCCGATTTCGGTAACAGTAGCTATCTTAATTTCGGTTGCTTTAAATTCAATCAAGAAGTTTCAAGGGTTCTTTCAAACAATCTTCTTTTTACCTTATGTAACAAATGCAATTGCCATTGGGATGGCCTTTGCCTTCATTTTTCACCAAGATTACGGATTATTAAATTATGTTTTAGGATTCTTTGGAGTTGATCCAGTTAACTGGGTTGGGCTTGGAGCATCTTGGAATACAGCAATGTTTGCCTTGCTTGTTTATACAGTTTGGGGCGGATTAGCTTTTAAAATAATGGTATTCTTAGCTGGGCTTCAAAATATTGATAAACAATATTACGATGCCGCAAGAGTAGATTCAACGCCAAAATGGCGGGTATTATCAAGAATAACAGTACCCCTTTTATCACCAATGATTGCTTATATTACTATCACTTCATTTATCGGGGCATTTAAAGCATATCGTACAATTATCGGAATGTTTGGGCCTACACTTAGACCTCCAGGGACATTGTCGAAAGATTCGTTAATTACTATCGTAGGATTAGTTTACGACTCGATTGCTAATGCAGATGCAGTAGGTGAAATTAGCCGTGCTGCTGCAGCTTCGATAATTTTATTCTTAATTACATTATCATTCACTGGTATTCAAGTACTAGTAAGTAAAAAAAGAGTACACTATTAGGAGGATGACAATGGATAAATTAAAAGAACTTTTAGAAAAAATTAAGAATATTTTTAAAAAAGATGGAAAACTAAGTGATGGTAACAATGTAGATATTAAAGATAGTGCAAGAAAGCAATTAATTTTAAAAGTGTTTATTTATATATTTATTATCTTTTTCGCAATAATTATTTTGATCCCGTTTTATTGGATGATTTTGACTTCATTAAAAACATTAGATGAAGTAGAATCAATTCCTCCATCTCTATGGTTAAGATTTAGAGATATGATGTTTGTTAATTATTTGAATGCGCTTAGCGCAGCTCCTTATTTAAGATATATGTTAAATACAGTAATAGTAGCTACTATTTCTACAGTAGGGACAATCTTTACAACTATTTTTGCTGCCTTTGCCTTTGCAAGATTAAACTTTAAAGGTAGAGATATCATCTTTATGATTTTAATTTCAACAATGATGATTCCTGGGGAAATGTTTGTAATTACAAATTATATTACAGTATCAAGATTAGGATGGTATAGTCCATTTAATCAAACATTTGGACAAGCGTTACTTGCTTTAACATTGCCATTTATGACAAGCATCTTTTATATCTTCTTCTTACGACAAGCCTTTAAACAAATTCCTGATGAGTTATATTTAGCTTCTAAGGTTGATGGAACAAGTGACTTTAAGTATCTATGGAAGATAATGGTGCCAATCGCAAAACCAACAATTATTACAATTACAATTTTAAATGCAATGGGAACATGGAGTGCTTATATTTGGCCAAATCTGGTTACAAAAAATGTTGAGTATAGATTAGTAACAAATGGACTTAGAAATGCGTACTTAGACTTAACAGGTCGAATCGCATATAACGAACAAATGGCTGCGGCCATGATTGTCACTTTCCCGTTATTCGTAGTATTTTTACTACTTAAAAAATATATTATGCGTGGTGTTTCAAGAAGTGGAATTAAAGGGTAAAAGAATTATTTTACAAATGATTTAACGATAAAAAAAGGAGGAAAATTTATGAAAAAAGCTTTATCTTTATTATTAGCTGGAACTTTCGCATTAGCTTTATCAGGATGTGTTAAAATTGATGATACCCCTGAAGAAGTAGATTGCGATCTTTATCCGACACATGTTGATTGCCTTCAAGATGTGGATCCAGACAATCCGGATGCTCCGGGATTAATTAATGTATTAGGTGAATTACCAACAGAAGACATTACAATTACTTTCTGGCATGTTTATGGAGATTCAAAAGGTGCTTTATTACAAAATTATATTGACGAATTTGAAGAACTTTATCCAAATATTCATGTTGATGCTGAAAGCCAAGGTGGTTATGACGATCTTCGTAATAAAACTATTTTAGCTATTAGTGCTGGGGAAACTCCAACAATGTTAGTTGGGTATCCAGATCATGTTGCAGGGTATCTAAATGGTAATGCAGTTATTCCTTTAGATGATTTTATTAAAGATGACACATGGGGAATTGACCTTGATGACTTTGTTGATTCTTATGTAGCTGAAAATAAACAATATGCTGGTGGATTAATGTATTCACTTCCATATTCTAAATCAACTGAAATGTTAGTTATCAATAAATCTATTTTTGAAGCTAATGAAACTGCTTTAGAAGCAGCTGGAGTTGGCCTTAGAACTGATGCTCCATATACATGGGCTGAACTTGATAAAATGGCTGATATTTTAGTAGGAGATGGAGAAAATCAATGTGAATATTTAATTAACTTTGATTCATCTGCAAACTTCTTTATTAATTCAGTAAGACAATGGGATGGTGGATATACTAATTCAGCTGGTGATATTTTAGTTGATAATGAAAACACAATCGCAATGTTAAACTATGTTAAAGCTCGTTTTGAAGATCATACATTTGCAATTCCACTAGCTTGGAATGCAGCTTATGGTAGTACAAACTTTAAAGCACAAGATGTATGTATGACAGTAGGATCTACAGCTGGTATTTCTTATAATGTTCCAACTGATGGTTCATTTGAAATCGCTGTTGCTCCAATTCCTCAATATGACTTAGACCATAAATCGGCAACTCAACAAGGGCCTAATATTGCTATTATGTCTAACACAACAGATGCTGAAAGATTAGCTGCTTGGTTATTAATTAAATATATTACTAATGCAGAAAACACAGCAAAATGGTCGATGTTAACTGGGTACTTACCTGTAAGATATAGTGGATATAATTCAACAGAATATCAAGCATTCTTAACTAATCCTGATCCTGACTATATTTACGAATCAATGACAGCTAATGCTGCATTCTCACAACTAGATTATAACCAATATGATCCAGCGTTCGCAGGAACTACTACAAGTTCTGGAGCTAGACTTCAAGCTGGAATAGTAATGGAAGCTATCTTTAGTGGTACAGTTACTGTTCAAGAAGCAATTGACGATATGCTTTATCAATTAGGTGCTGATTAATAAAAGAAAGTGTGATTTAAATGCTTAAAAAAATATCTATATTAATAATGATGGTAACACTAGGTATTACACTTAGTGGGTGCAATCAAGAAGAAGAAAAAACAGATACTGACATTTTATTTGGGATTAAAGATGTAATAAATATTGATCAAACAGAACTTACTGAAAATCTTGTTCTTCCAACAGTTGATAATGAAGATGTTAGTGTTTCTTGGACATCAAGTAAACCTGAATATTTAGATATTGATGGAACTATTCACAGACCTGAATACAGTGATGGAGACCAATCGGTTGCCTTAACTGTAATTCTCGAATTAAATGATGCTGTAGTTACAAAAAGTTTTTATTTAACGGTTAAAGCTTTAGAAAAACCGGAAAATATTGAACTAAACACTGATTATACAGATGCGCTAGTAATGGATTTCTCTTATAGTGATTCAGATTTTATCGCAGATGGTGTTGGTGAAGTAACGTTATCAAGATGTGTTGATGGTGATACTGCAATATTCTCAGAAAATGGAACTACTTTTACAGTTAGATTTTTAGGAATAGATACTCCTGAATCAACTTATAAATTTGATCCATGGGGAAAAGAAGCAAGCCACTTCACATGTGATAAGTTAGAAAATGCAACAACGATTGTCCTTGAATGGGATAGTGGCGCTGAAACTAGAACTGACGGAAATGATCGTTATTTATCATGGGTATGGTATGATGGTAGATTATTAAATCTAGAATTAGTTGAAGAAGCTCTTACTGGTAGTAAAGGAGTTGGTGGCTTGAAATATGAGACTATTTTCTATCAAGCTGAATTTAAAACTCAAGATACAGACCGCCGTATTTGGGGAGAAATCGATCCTAATTTTGATTATAGTTTAGAAGGAATTCAAATAACAATTGAAGAATTAGTTACTCATCCTGAGCTATATGTTGGGCAAAAGGTAGTTATTAGAGGAATTATTTCTAGAACAATTGGACAACATCCTTATATTCAAGATGGGGATTATGGAATTTATTTATATAGTGGCTTTACTTTCACAACAAAGTTGGCTGAAGGAAATGAAGTTTTAATTTCTGGACTTGTTCCAACGTATTATCCTAATAGCGAGACTGGTGGATTACAATTAACTGATTTTGTTCGGGAAAATGCTGAAGTCCTTAGCCAAGGAAATGAAGTTACGCCTGTGGATAAATTAATCACGGAATTAACTACAAAAGATGTTGGAAGTTTAGTTAAAATTACCAATTTAACAGTTACAGATGTTTATGAAAATACTTATAATGATGCATTCACGGTAACTGCTGAAGATGAAAACGGAAATATTATCACACTTAGAAAAGATGACTTAATTAACGATAGTATTACCGCAGATTTATTTACTATTGGAACCACATTTGATATCGTTGCACCACTAGGAAGATACGAATCTAATTTTCAATTGATGATAGTTCATCTAGATGACGTAACATTCAAATAAAAAAAATAAAAAAATAATATAGGAGGAAAATTTATGACCGGATTCAAGAAACTTTTAGCTTTGGCATTAGTAGCTGTTGGAGCAATAGTCCTTGCTGGATGTACTCCAACCGACACTGGCCTAAGCGATTTAGAAAAATTAGGTGAAGCGTTACTTGAAGTAAATTTAGCAACTGAAACAAGCTCGGATTTAACATTCCCGACTACTGGATTACATGATGTTGTTATTACTTGGGAATCAAGTAATCCTGATATCATCGCAAATGATGGTACTGTTACTAGACCTACATTTACAGAAGGTAATCAAGTTGTAACAATTACTGCTTCACTTACTTTGGGTGATAATACATTAACAAAAACATTCGAAGTCACAGTGTTAGCTGCAACTGAAAAAACAGATGCAGAAAGATTAGCAGAAGCAAAAACTGCTTTATTAATTCCTGTTACAGGATTAGTTCTTTCTGACATTACTTTACCTGAAAGTGCACTAGATGCTACAGTTACATGGGCATCAAGTAATGAAGCTGTTATTACAAATGATGGTGTTGTTACTAGACCTGCAAATGGTGATGGAAATGCAGTTGTTATTTTAACAGCTACATTAACTGTTGGTGATGAAACAGATACAAAAGATTTTGAAGTTACTGTACGTGAAGAAGAACCTTCTAACGTATATGAATCAATTCCTGCAATGCACGAAAGCTCTGTCTTAGGTGACGTTGTTGAATTCCAAGGAATTGTAGTTGGAATCTTCTCAAGTGGATATTTCTTATCTGATGGAACTTATTCATTAGGAATTTATAATCCAAGTACTACTTTAGATGTTCAAATTGGTGATGAAGTATATGTTAAAGGTAGTTATGCTGTTTATAATACTTTATTCCAAATTAGCTCTGTTACTGACGAATCAATCATTAGTCATGATAATGCTAATCCTTTAACTGCTACTAGTTTAACAGTTGGCGAATTATTAGCATTAGATTCATCTGACCCATTAATTCACGGAATGTTATATCAAATTACTGGTACTGTTGAATTACGTGGAGATTATGATAATGTTTATATCGTTGATGGTGATGACGCTGTCTTAATTTACTACTATTCTTTAGAAGCATCTTTAGATGCCCTTACTGCACAAGTTGGTAAAGTTGTAACTATCACAGTTGTTTACTATACTGATCATGCTACAAATGGTGTAATGGTCGTATTTGATGGTGGAGAAGCTGACATTGATGTTAATACATTAAGCGATGTAGATGCTCTTGCTGCTGATATAGCTGCAATTGGAGACTTAGTTCCTGGAGTTGCTGTAGAAAGCGTTGTACTCCCTGAAGTTGGACCTAATGGTACAATCTTTAGTAGTTGGGCATCAAGCGATACTGCAATATTTGGAAATGACGGAACATTTGTAGCACTAGGTGCTACTACAACTACAGTTACATTTACTGCTACTGCAACAAAAGGAACTGAAGTTGGAACTGTTACAGTTGATGTTGTTGTTCCTGTCTTAAGTACAGTTGGACAAGTAAACGCAATGGACGTTGGATCTTCATTCCAAGTTACTGGTGTTGTTTATGAAAAATCTTATTATGGATTCTTTATTCATGCTGATGGAAACTATGCATTTGTTTATGCAAAAGATTTAGTAGATTCTGTTGAAGTTGGACAAGAAATTACAATCTTAGGATTCTTAGGTGAATATAGTGGTCTGAAACAAATTAACGTTGTTGATTATACTTTAGGATCTACTGGAAATGCTTTAGTTGATCCAATCGTAGGTACAGTTGCTGACTTACAAAATGATGTTGTTCCAAGAGGAACTATCGTTACAGTTACTGGTACTATCACAGTTGAAGGTACTTATAATGATGTATTTATTACAGGTGCTGAAGGCGGAAAAGTTAAAGTATATTATAGAAGTAATGCTAGCGAATTAGTAGGATTTGTTGGACAAGTTGTTGTTGTTGATTTAATTGGATATCAAGATGAAACAGTATTATTTAATGGTACTGCTGCTGATGTTACAATTTATACATTAAGTGATGAAGACGCTCTTGCTGCTGATTTAGCTGTTATTGGTGTAGACGTTCCTGCTGTTACAGTTAGTGATATTACACTTCCTGCAAGTGGAGAAAACGGAACTGTTTATACATCTTGGACATCAAGTGCTGCTGGTATAATTGGAAATGATGGAGTATTTGTTGCTGCTGGTAGTGAAACTACTACTGTTACATTTACTGCTACAGCTACTAATGGTACTGCAACTGGTGTTGCAACTATTGAAGTTGTTGTTCCTGTAATGAGTACTATTGCTGATGTATTAGGTATGGATAAAGGCGATTATTTCCAAGTTACAGGTGTTGTTTATGAAGAAAGTTATTATGGATTCTTTATTCATGCTGATGGAAATTATATTTTTGTTTTTGATAATACAATTTTAGATGAAGTTGCTCCTGGCGACGAAGTTACAATTTTAGGATACTTAGGATTCTATAGTGGATTAACTCAAGTTAATGTTGTTAGTTATACTGTAGGAACTGCTGGACATGATTTAGTAGTACCTGTTGTTGGTGCTATTGGAGCTATCCAAAACGATTTAGTTCCTAGAGGTTCAATCGTTACTGTAACTGGAACTGTTTCTATCGAAGGTAGTTATAATAATATTTATTTAACTGGTCCTGCTGGTGGAAAAGTTGTTGTTTATTATAGAAGCAATGCTAGTGAATTAAATGCATTTGATGGTCAAATCATTACATTAAATGTTATATCTTATCAAAATGAAACAGTATTATTTAATGGTGTTGCTGCTGATGTAACAGTTGAAACAGCCTTTACTGATGCACAAAAAGCTGCTGATGCTGCTGCTGTTATTGATTTAGGCGACGTTAGTGGAGTTACATCTGATTTAACATTACCATTAGCTGACAGTGCAACTGGTGCTACAATTAGTTGGGCTACTAGTGATGCTGCTGTTGTTACAACTGATGGTGTTATTACAGCTACAATCGGTGCTGATACTACAGCTACTTTAACTGCTACAGTTACTGTTGGTAGTGAAGTTGTTGTTAGAAACATTGTTGTTACTGTATTAGATGCAAATAATGCTGCTCCACTTGACGTTTCTGCTGCTTTAGCTTTAACTGATGGAGAAAGTGTATTAGTTGTTGGTGTTATTTCTGGTGAATATTACGACGAAAGAATTATCCAAGGACCTGACGGGTCTGCAATCTGGGTAGATAGTAATATTGGTGGAGCTATTGGCGATACTGTTGTTGTTAGAGGTACTTTAGCTACTTATGATAGTTATGGAAACAACGCAAGACAATTAGATAGCGCTACTTTAATTGAAACTATATCTAGTGGGAATGCTTTAGTTGTTTCTTCAGAAACTGATCCAGCAGTTATTGTTACAGAATTTGCTGGAATGAAAACTTATACAGCTACATTAACTGTTGATTCATTTGATACTCACGGTTATGTATACTTTAAAACTGGTACTGAAGCAATGAAACTTAAATTTGATTATAGTCTATATGCTCCTTACTTTGAAGATGTATATGCTGTAGATGATACTGTTGAAGTTACATTTACAATTTTAGATGTTCATTATAGTAATGTACGTGTAGTTAATGTAGTTTTACCTGCTTTAACTGATGCTCAAAAAATGCTTGCTGCTAAAGGTGCTTTAAGCGTACCTGAAACAGTTATTGAAAATATTGATTTAGCAACTGCTATGACTGATTTTGATGCTACAATTAGTTGGGCTTCAGATAACGCTGCTATTACTACTGCTGGGGTTGTTACTAGACCTGCTGCAGGAGATGGAGATGTTGTTGTTCATTTAACTGCAACTGTTGTTGTTGGTGCTTTAAGTGAAGATGTTGTCTTTACAGTTACTGTTTCTCAAGAACCTGAACCATTTGTAGCTGTTGGAACAGAAATCTTTATTTCAGAATACATTGAAGGTGGATCAAATAATAAAGCTATTGAATTATTTAACCCTACCGGAAGTGCAATTACGCTTACAGGATATAGTTTAGTACTTTATTCTAACGGTTCTTCTGATCCAGGAAATACAATTGACTTATCTGACTTTACAATTCAACCTGGCGATGTATTGGTTATCTATAATAGTGATTCTGCTGCTGATATTGTTAATGTTGGTGATGTTACATCTACAGTTACTTACTTTAACGGAGATGACGCTATTACCCTAGTTAAAGATGGAACTATTATTGATATTATCGGTGTAGTTGGAGAAGACCCAGGTAGTTATTGGGCTGTAGGTGACGGAAACACTAAAGACCACACTTTAGTTCGTGCTGCTATTGTTACTGGACCTAATGCTACATTTACAGCTAGTGAATGGGATGTTTACGACAAAGATACATTTACTTATTTAGGAACACATGTAGTTACACCTGAATAATAATTAAAATCATTACAAAAACACCACTTGAAAAAGTGGTGTTTTTTTTAGCTATTTATGATATTATTGAACGTTACTATGGTAAAATAGAGTGAAAGGCGTGATTTAATGAAGAAAATATTAAGTATCATAATGTTATTAACATTAGTCGTAGCACTAAGTGGTTGTGTAATTGACGGAAGTACTGCGAGTTCAGGAGTAACTTTTAAATTAAAAGGAGATAACGTTGTTGTTTTAACAACTGGAGAAAGCTATTTAGATTATGGTTTTACTGCAAAAGATGGAACTAAAGATATTTCTTCTTCTGTAAAAATAGAAGGAGAAGTTGATAATCGTACTCCAGGAGTCTATTTTATTGAATATGTATTAAATTATAATGGTGAAGAAACAAGACTATTAAGAGCGATTGTTGTTAATGAGACGATAGTTATAATGGATCCTAATGAAGTTTTATATGATGGAACATGTGATAATGTTGAAATTCATTATATCTATTTAGAAGCAATGGGAGATTCAACTTTAATTGATTGTGGAGATTTTGAGATTTTAATTGATGCAGGATTAAAAAGTACTGGAACTGAGATTGTTGTTCCATACTTACAAGAATATGTAACTGATGGAGTAATTGAAATATTAATTGCGACTCATCCAGACGCTGACCATATTGGTGGATTCGTTGGCTTAAGTGATGAACTTGGTATTTTTGATGCATTTACAGTTTTGAGAGTATTGGATTATGGCTATACTAAAACAACAAATACTCACGAACAATATGCAGAATTAAGAGATGCTAGTGGTGCACTAGTATGTAATGGGCATGATGCCTTAACAAGTGCAAATTTATGTCAACCTTATTACACTATTACTGAAGATTTAATCTTAAGAGTAATTGATACTGGTTTTTATGAAAATCACGATTCAACAAATGATAATGAAAATAGTATAGTTGTCATGCTTGAACATAAAGATTTAAAGTTTTTATTCACAGGAGATGCTGAATTCGATGCTGAAGCATTTATGGCTTTAAACCTTGGAAAAGTAGATGTTTATAAAGCAGGACACCATGGGAGTAGTACTGCTAGTAGTGAAGCATTACTTAGTGTAATTCAACCTGAAGACATTATTTTAAGTGTTTATTTTCCAGATGATGATGACGGGGAAAATGGTTATGGAATTCCCCAACAAGAGTCACTTGATAGAATGTTTGGCTATACTGATAATATTTACGCAACAGCAATTAATGGAACTATTATTATTGTTAGTGATGGTGAATCTTATACAATTACAGGGTCTTTAAATAACACTTTATTAAAAGATTCTGATTGGTTTGCTGATCACCGAACTTATCCAACAAATTAGAGGTTAACTTATGAAAAAGAAATTATTTAGGATATTGATAATAATATTATTATTCGGATTATCAGGATGTTCAAACACTGTAGAAACTGCCCATGACAACATTGTTTTACCAGATTTATCAGGAATGAATAAAAGGGAAATTACAGAAGTATTTAATAATTTAAACCATGATGTAGTGTTCGAGTATACGACAGAACAAGATGAATTATTAGCTGAAACATTTATCGAGTATAAAGATTATCAAAGTGGTGATATTATTAATGAAACAAATGAAGTAGTAGTTATTTTATATCCAATTTTTACAGGTGAGACAACATATCTTACTTTACCTGACCTTTCAGGGCTGTCAAGAGAGGAAATAAGTGCGCTTTTTGCTGATTTAGATGTTGCAATTACTTTTGTAACTAGTGGGGAAGTTACCGAAGAAACATCAAATATGTTTATTTCTTATGGACAGTTTTTAGTCCCAGGGGATAGTTTCATAAAAACAAGTGTTTTACCAATTATTATTTACCCAGACTTTTATGGAGAAATAAACTATTTCTCACCGATTGAAATGATATACGATGGACCATTATTATCAAGTGATTTTGAAAGTATTGATCCACTCGAAGTAAGAGGAGGATATTTCAGTGTTACTTTAAAAAGTTGCATAGATGGTGATACTGCAGCGTTTAATTACCCTATTGATGTTTATAATGCGATTGAAAATCCTGCGAAAACAACAAGGTTTTTAAATATGGATACTGAAGAAACATATAGCGGTGGCGAGGAAGAATGGGGAAAACCAGCTAGTGTTTATACTTGTGAGCTATTAACTTCAGCTGAAGAAATTATTTTACAAACAGACCCAGGAGATAATTTGCTTGGAACATACGGTAGATTACTTGCTTGGATATGGATTAAGCTACCTAATGAAGATAATTATGAATTATTGAATTATATCGTTGTAAAACAAGGACTTGCGCAAGTAAAATATGAATTTGGGGCTGGAGAGACAATTAGTTATGGTGAACATACATACAATGAATGGATGCATCTAGCTGAAAATTATGCTAAAAGTAATAGTTTAGGTGAATGGGGAGATGCCCTAGATTATTATTGGAATTATGAAGAAAATAAACCATATTGGAGTAGATGGTACTAAATAACAAAAACTACTAATTGATTTTAGTAGTTTTTATTATTTAAGGTATACCAACATTAAGCGATTTATGGTATAATAAAATGTTATTTTAGAGGTGGAAAAATGAATAAAGAAATTGTTAACTTAATTGAAAAATATCAAACAATAATAATTCATCGGCATAAAAATCCAGATGGAGATGCTCTTGGATCTCAACTGGGGCTTAAAAGACTAATTGAATTAAATTACCCTAGGAAGGATGTTTATGTAGTAGGGGATGAAAATACCTTTGTTTTTTTAGGAAAAATGGACATCATTGAAGATGATGTTTATCAAGACGCATTAGTTTTCATTTTAGATGTATCAGTTGCTAGTTTAGTTAGTGATAATCGCTATAAATTAGCTAACCATGTAGTAATAATTGATCATCATTTAAATTCAGCAGATATTGGTGATACTGTCTATATTGATAGTAATTTCATTGCTTGTGCTGAAATTGTTTGTGATCTTGCTTTTAAAAATAATTGGAAGATTGATAAAGTAGGAGCAACTCCTTTACTTGCGGGAATAATTACTGATAGTGGGCGTTTCTTATATCCTAGCACATCTGCGAGCACTTTTAAAACTGCGGCATATTTAATTGAAAATGGCGCTAATATTCAACATATATATGATAAATTGTATACAGTTACCCTAGACTATACAAAATTAAAAGGATATTTCTTAAATAATTTTAAAACAACTAAAAATAATGTTGCTTATATGAAAAATGACGTTTCAATTAAAGATAAATATCACGTTTCTACCTTTACTGTTTCAAGAGCGATGGTTAACCAAATGGGCGGAATGGAAGGAATTGACATTTGGGCTAACTTTACAATGGATGAAACAGGAAAAGTTCAAGCAGAATTACGAAGTAAAAAATTATCAATCGTTGATATAGCACGAAAATATGGTGGTGGAGGACATGCCCTCGCATGTGGATGTACCCTTTCATCATTTGAAGAAGCTGATCAAGTTTTAAATGATCTTGATGAGTTGTTAGAAAAGGAGAAACAAAATGGATAAAGGAAAATTATTAGATATTTATGCAAAGATAAAAGATTTTAATAAAATTATAATTACTGTACATAAAAGACCAGATGGAGATTGCTTAGGTTCAGCGTATGGTCTACAAGATATTATTAAAGCAACGTGGCCTAAAAAGCAAGTATTAGTATCCGCAGAAAAAGTTGGCTATTTGGATTTTTTAGGGGAACCTGATAAAGTGGAAGATAAAGATTTTGATGGCGCATTAGTAATCAATGTCGATACAGCAGGACGGGATAGAATTTTTGATCAAAGATACGGACGAGGGGATATGTTGATAAAAATAGATCATCATCTTCCAGTTGAAAATTTTGGTGATATTGATTATGTTGATACAACAAGACCTTCTTGCACCTTAATAATTATGGATTTATTTAATGAATTTAGTAATAAATTTAAAATAACAAAAAAAGGGGCACAAGCCCTATATACAGGGACACTTACTGATACTGGAAGATTTAAATATAGTGGAGTTGATGGCGATACCTTTAGAAGTGTTGCAGTATTATATGATAATGGTTTAGAAACAAAAGAGATTTATAAACATCTAGATGTAAGAACAGATGAATTAACAAGATATAAAGGATATTTCTTACAACATTATAAAAAAACTAAAAACGGAGTTGCATATATTAACATTTTACCGAAACATCTTAAGAAATTTAAAGTTTCACTCGGTGAAGCTACTAGTTTAGTAAATGAATTAGGATATTTTGATGATTGCCCAATTTGGATTTTGTTTGCTGAATATGAGGGCAAAATTGTTAGAGCAAGAATGCGTTCAAAAGGCCCAGCAATTGACAAACTAGCTAATAAATATGATGGTGGAGGACACCGTTTAGCTTGTGGTGCTAACTTAGGAACATGGAAAAGAGCAAAAGAATTATTAATTGAAGCCGATTTACTTGCAAAAAAATATAAAGAAGAGGAATAAAATTCTCTTCTTTTTTTGATTTTTTGTTTTCTAATCGCTAATATTATGGTATATTTTAAATGATATGAAAACGGGAGGTAATATTATGAATTTATTAGCTAGTACGGTTGCAATTGACTGGAAAACGACTATTTTTGCTATTGTAGGAGGACTTGGGATTTTCTTATATGGAATTAACTTAATGGGAGATTCATTAAAAGCACTTGCGGGAAGTAAACTAAAACTTATTATTGAGAAAACTACAAATACTCCTATCAAAGGGATTTTTGTTGGGATAATTATTACTGGATTAATCCAATCTTCTTCAGGAACAACAGCTCTAACTGTTGGACTTGTAAGAGCAGGATTAATGACTTTACCTCAAGCAATTGGGATTATTTTAGGAGCAAATATTGGAACTACCGTAACATCATTATTACTTGGGTTACCAATAAAAGAATATGCTTTACCAATTATTGCTACAGGAAGTTTTTTAATTTTCTTTATTAATAGTAAGAAGTATAAACAACTTGGTGGAGTAGTATTGGGATTTGGAATGTTGTTTTTTGGATTAGATATAATGGGAAGTGCTTTAAAAGGACTTGCTGATTTACCCGCTTTTTACAACGCCTTACAAGCTGTCGGTAAAGTTCCTGTGTTAGGAGTCTTTGTTGGTGCGGCTACTACTGCAATTATTCAATCAAGTAGTGCAACTATTGGGATTTTACAAGAATTATATACAACAGGAGCAATTCCTTTAATAGGAGCTGTTGCGATTGTCTTTGGTGATAATATTGGAACAACAATTACTGCAGTATTTGCTTCAATTGGCGGAAGTATAGCCGCAAAAAGAACGGCACTGGCACATGTTTTATTTAATGTAATTGGGAGTTTTGTATTCTTATTATTTATTGTTCCATATACTGCTTTAATTCAATTTCTAGAAGATAAATTTATTGATATTTCTAATGTTAATAATATGAAATTAACAATTAGTTTTGCCCATATGGGATTTAATGTTTTAAATACAATTATCTTTTTCTTTTTAATTAAACAATTAGTTTGGATGGTTACAAAATTAATTAAAGGTGAAGATAATATGATTGATTCAGACGTTGATTCATTACTTGATGAATTAATTGAAGAATCGCCTATTTTAGCACTAGCAAGTGCTAAAAGAGTAGTTCTTAATATGGGGTTTGTCACTAAACAAATGTTCGAGGGGGTAATAGAATACTCTTTTGAAAATAAGAAAAAGGTTTTAGAAAATGGTGAGCAACTTGAAGAAATGTTAGACACAATTGATAAAAAAGTTCATGATTATTTAGTGAAAATCGTTCAGTTTGGATTAGATGAAGATGCTTCCCAACTACAAGCATCTTATGTTGATACAATTCGTGACTTTGAAAGAATTGGGGACCATTGTACTAACTTATTTGAATTTTTCGAACACCGTCACGACAATAAAATTAAGTTAAGTAAAGCGGCAAATGAGGAACTTACTCAACTTTATGGAGTTGTATTAGAAACAATTAATTTGACATTAGAAGCTTTTGATACTCAAGATAAAGAAATTGCAAAAAAAGTAATAGAGAAAGAAGATATAATTGATTCTTTAGTACTAAGAAACCGTAAACGTCATATTAAACGTCTAAATGATCCAAACTCTGTGGAAACAGTTGACGGATTCTATGTTGATATTTTATCAAATGTGGAAAGAATAGGAGATCATTGTAATAATATCGTTATTAATATTATTCAAGAGAGTTATTATAACGAAGAATTAGATTATGAGGTTTAAAAAGGAAATAAATAAATATTTTAAAAGATAAAAGGATACCTTTTATCTTTTTTCTTGCATCCATTAAGAACATAATATATAATAATTAAGCACTAAATATTTAAAGTAGGCTGTTAATATGATATAATATCTAATGGTTTGGTGATTAGATGAATAAAATATTAATAGATTTCGAAATAAATTCTTTAGATTCAAAAGTTAAGTTTAGGACACTAGGGAAATACAATAATCAAAAGATTACTTTTAAAGATAAAGAATTAAATTCACATAAAATAATATTAAATAAGGAAATTGTTGAATATTATAAAACAGGCTCAATGGATATGAAATTTGTTTTTGATCTTAAAAATAGCACGATAGGTACATATTTAGTAGATGAGAATCTTTTTAAATTTGATATATCTACAACAAGACTAGAAAATAGTAATAATAAATTACTCATTGAATATAGTTTGATTCAAAATAATGAAATAGTTAATAAGAGTACACTAATAATTTTGTATTCAATAACTCAGGAGGAATAATTATGCAAAGTATAAAAGAACAATCATTAATCGATTCAGCAGAGAGAATAATTAGAGAGAAAAAAACTCCAATGGATTTATATGAGCTTTTTAATGTTGTTTGTGCGGAAAAAGAGTATTCGGAAAAAATAAAAAAAGAGCGTATTACGCAATTTTATACAGATTTAATTACTTCTGCGAAATTTGTATATACTGGGGATAACACTTGGGACCTTAAAGAGTTTCAAAAAACAGATTTAAGAGAAAAAGATGGCTCTTATTATAAAGAATATACTGTAATTAAAGCCCTTGATGATGAACCTAAGAAACCGGTTAAAGCAAAAACTAAACGAAAAGCAAAAGCAAAAGTAAAAGCAAAGGTTAAACCGGTTGTAGAAGAAGTAAAAGTTGAGGAAATTATTGAAGAAGTTGTAGAAGAAGTAAAAGTAAAAGAAGTTATTGAAGAAGTAAATGATATTAAAACTCCAAAAAGCGTTGAAGAAGACCAAGTTAAAGAATATGAAGAAGAGGTATTTGAAGAGTTTGAAGATGAATTTGATGAAGAAAAATATAATGAATATATGGATACTTATGAAGATAAGTATGATGAAAAATAAAATTAGTATTGAAATGTAATTTACCATTTGTTATAATTTTAATGGGCACTATAAAGTGAAAAGTCCTCCAGTCTGGAAGGACTTTTTTTTATTATATAAAGAGGTGAAAAATGTGAAACAAACTAAATTTATCTTTGTTACTGGTGGAGTAGTGTCTAGTTTAGGAAAAGGGATAACTGCCTCTTCATTAGGAAGATTATTAAAAAACAGAGGACTTAAAATTTTTATGCAAAAATTTGATCCATATATTAATGTTGATCCTGGGACAATGTCACCATACCAACATGGTGAAGTTTTTGTGACTGACGATGGGGCTGAAACAGACCTTGATTTAGGACATTATGAAAGATTTATTGATGAAAATTTAAGCAAAGCTAGTAATATAACTACTGGTCGTGTTTACGCTAGCGTTATTGAAAAAGAACGCCGTGGTGAATATTTAGGAGCAACAATTCAAGTAATTCCCCATATTACAAACGAAATTAAGGATAAGTTAATTCAAGCAGCCACTGAATCAAAAGCAGATATCGTTATTACTGAAATTGGGGGAACTGTTGGTGATATTGAATCCCTTCCGTTTTTAGAAGCAATTCGTCAATTCAGAAGAGATGTTGGTTATAATAATACAATTTATATTCACAATACCTTGGTACCATATTTAAGTGCAGCTAAAGAATTAAAAACAAAACCTACTCAACATAGCGTTAAAGAATTGCGTAGTTTAGGGATTACACCAGATATAATTGTTTTACGAACTACAATGCCAATTACAAATTCAATGCGAGAAAAAATTGCTTTATTTTGCGATGTCAAAAAAGAAGCGGTTATTGAAGCTAGAGACTGTGATATTTTATATGAAGTAGCTTTGAAACTAAAAGATCAATATTTAGATGATTTAGTTTGTGAGCACTTCCAACTGAAAACAGATGAATGTGATTTAACTGAATGGATTGAACTAGTTAATCGAGTAAAAGCACTTAACAAAGAAGTTAACATTGCCTTAGTTGGAAAATATGTTTCATTACAAGATGCTTATTTAAGTGTAAGTGAAGCCTTAAATCATGCCGGATACTTCCATTATGCAAAAGTAAATATTAAGTGGATAAATGCTGGAGAATTAATTACTGCTGATTTAAATGAAATATTAGGAGATGTTGATGGAATTATTGTTCCTGGAGGATTTGGTAAAAGAGCAATTGAAGGTAAAATTAAAGCAATCACTTATGCTAGAGAAAATAACGTTCCATATTTAGGCCTATGTCTTGGGATGCAGTTAGCTACTATTGAGTTTGCTAGAAATATGTGTGATATGGAAGGTGCTAACTCAACAGAAATGGATCCCTCTACCAAGTATCCGGTAATTGATTATTTAGATGGACAATACGATGGAATTGATATGGGGGGAACATTAAGGTTAGGACTTTATAATTGTAAAATTAAAGAAGGAACTACCGCATTTAAAGCATATGGGAAGACGTTAATAAAAGAAAGACACCGTCATCGTTATGAGTTTAGAAATGAATATTTAGAAAAATTAGAAAATTGTGGATTGGTCTTTTCTGGAATAAA
This sequence comes from uncultured Candidatus Izemoplasmatales bacterium, assembly GCA_964477825.1. Classification (GTDB taxonomy): domain Bacteria; phylum Bacillota_I; class Bacilli_A; order Izemoplasmatales; family Izemoplasmataceae; genus JAFGXW01. Next base: position 58,092 of record CAYZEW010000001.1, read on the forward strand.
TCCTGAAAATAACTTAGTTGAGATAATTGAACTTAAAAACCACAAGTTCTTTGTTGCAACCCAATTTCATCCTGAATTTTTATCAAGACCACAAAGACCACATCCTTTATTTAGAGAATTTATTAAAGCAGCGCTAGAAGAGAAAGATTAATAAATAAGAAAAATAATTTTATATAAAAACACCATTGAATAGCATAATCAAGGCTTTTATAAGCCTTTTTTTTGAGTAGCAATATTCTTTTTATATAAGGGAGTGTATGGTATAATCGAGGTAGATGTTATATCTACACAAGGAGGAATAAAATGTTAGGAAAAAAACTGATAAAAAAAGTTTTAAATGCAGCGTTAAGTACTAACGCTGATTTCGCAGAAGTATTTATTGAAGATAAATTTGAAACAACCGCTTCAATGTTATCTAGCAAAGTAGAAAAAGTAGGAAATTCTAAAGTTTTTGGGATTGGAGTTAGAATAGCTAGAGGGTATCATAGAGTTTATGGATACACTAATAGTTTAGAGGAAAAAGATTTAGTAAAATTAGCTACTGATTTAGCACAATCTTTTCCAGGAGAGACACGTAATATTGAATTTGAACTTGAAGATATGAAAGAAAATGAAAACCTTCATAATATAAAAATTTTACCATCTGAGGTATCAATTGATGATAAAGTAGATTTACTTAAAAGAGCTGATAAAGCAGCAAGAGAATATGATCAAGAAATTTCACAAGTAGCTATTAGATATCAAGATTATGTTCAAAAAATTTGGGTAGCGAATAGTGAAGGAACATTTGTTCATGATGTAAGAGTTAGAACAAGACTTGGAATTAACGCTGTAGCTGCTGATGAAACAACAAAACAATCAGGATTTAATGGTCCTGGAGGACATTACGGGTTTGAATTTTATTCAGATGTAATCAATGTTGAAGATGAAGCAAAAGAAGCTGCAAGAATTGCAGTTACAATGCTTCATGCTGATGAATGCCCAAGCGGTAAAATGACTGTAGTAATTGATAATGGCTTTGGTGGAGTAATTTTCCATGAAGCTTGTGGACATAGTTTAGAAGCAACTTCTGTTGCTAAAGATGCTAGCGTTTTCGCAGGTAAAAAAGGAGAAATTATTGCTAGTAAGTTAGTTACTGCAATTGATGATGGAACAATTCCAAATGCTTGGGGAAGTGCAGCATATGATGATGAAGGAAATCTTCAAAAACGTCGTGTTTTAATTAAAGATGGTGTTTTAAACAGTTATATGATTGACAAATTAAACGCTAAAAGAATGGATGATGAATGTACTCATTCTGGTCGTCGTGAATCGTATCGTTACGCACCAACTTCAAGAATGACAAATACTTATATTGATAATGGTGATTCGACATTTGAAGAAATAATTGCCGCAACTAAATATGGATTATATGCTAAAAAAATGGGTGGTGGAAGTGTTAACCCACCTACTGGAGATTTTAACTTCTCTGTTAGTGAAGGATATATGATTAGAGATGGTAAAATAGCTGAGCCAGTAAAAGGAGCAACTTTAGTTGGAACAGGTAGTGAAGTATTACTTAAAGTTGATATGGTAGGAAATAATTTATTAACTGCTCAAGGAATGTGTGGAAGTGATTCTGGTAGTATTCCAACTGATGTCGGACAACCAACAATTAGAATTTCTGAAATTACTGTTGGTGGAAGAAAGGGGGTTAACTAATGAATTTTGATCTATTATTTAAAGAAGCAAAAGCAAGAGGAATAGAAGAACTACAAATTTATTTATCAAGTAATAGTGATTTTGAATTAGAAGTCCTTAAAGGAGAATTAGAAAAATACACTATTTCATCAACTCAAAAGTTATCTGTTAAAGGGATTTATGATTCAAAAATGGGAACTGTTGAAACTGAGGTAATTAATGATGATATTATTGATTTTATCTTAGATAGTGTTATTGCATCAGCTAAAGCAATTAATTCAGAAGATGAGGTCTTTATTTACGAAGGTGATAAAGAATATCAAAAGGTTGAAGGACTATACAATCCTGAGTTAGATAGTGTTCCAGCTAAAGAAAAAATCGATGCAATGTTTGTTTTAGAGAAAAAAACAATGGACAAAGACGAAAGAATCAGAATGGTTCAAGCCTTTTATGGGGATGGAACTGTCAATGTTTCTATTCAAAATTCTAAAGGGTTAAAATTAGAAAAACATGTTAATAACGGCCTAATGGGAGTATATATTATTGCGAGTGATGGAAAAGATCAAAGAACAGCATTTGAATATATTCAATCAAATAATTATAATGATTTTGATTTAGAAACAATTGCTTCAAAAGGAGCAAAAAAAGCAGTAGCATTACTTGGAGCAGAACCTTGTGAATCTGGAGAATATGAAATCTTACTTTCTAATGAAGCTAGCGCATCTTTATTGGCACCGCATTTATCAATGTTTTCAGGAGAAATGGTTCAAAGAAACATGTCGCTATTAAAGGATAAAGTTGGAGAAATGGTTGGTAATTCAAAAATTACCATTGTAGATGATCCATTTATGAAAAAATCAACTAAATCAGGTTCATTTGATGATGAAGGAGTAGCAACATCTTATAAAGAATTGGTAAAAGATGGTGTGCTTACAGGGTTCTTACATAATTTAAAAACTGCGAAAAAAGCAGGAATTAAATCAACAGGTAATGGTTTCTTAAGAGGAATTACAGCAACTAACTTCTATATTAAACCAGGTAGTTTAAAATATGATGATGCAGTTAAATCAATGAAAAAAGGGTTAATTATTACTGATTTAGCAGGTACTCATGCTGGTTGTAATCCAATTAGCGGTGATTTTAGTTTACAAGCATCAGGATTTTTAGTTGAAAACGGAGAAATTGTAAGACCGGTTGCTTTAATTACAGTAGCTGGAAATTACTTAGATTTATTAAAAGACGTTGATGGTGTATGTGATGATTTAAAATTTAATTTTAGTTATATTGGTAGTCCATCATTAAAAATCAAGTCATTAGTAGTATCAGGGAAATAAACACCACTATTGTGGTGTTTTTTTAGCAATCACTTACACATACATTGTAAGGCTGATTAGTTTACATTTAAAATTTATTAAGGTATAATAATAATGATTTTATTAAAATTAGGAGGAATAAAAATGGGACTTGTGTCTGCAAAAGAAATGCTTATTAAAGCGAGAAAAGAAGCATATGCCGTTGGGCATTTTAACATTAACAATATGGAATGGGTTAAAGCTGTTCTTATTGCTGCTGAGGAATCAAATTCACCTGTAATTTTAGGAGTATCTGAGGGTGCAGCAAAATACATGATGGGTTATAAAACAGTTGTAAATATGGTTGAAGGAATTATTGAATATTTAAATATTACTGTACCAGTTGCACTTCATTTAGATCATGGTAGTTTTGAAGGAGCAAAAGCTTGTATTGAAGCTGGATTTAGTAGTGTGATGTTTGACGGTTCACATTATGGAATCGAAGAAAACATTCAAAAAACTAAAGAAATCGTTAAATTCGCTAAAGAAAGAGGCATCAGTGTTGAAGCTGAAGTTGGAAGTATTGGTGGAGAAGAAGACGGTATTTTAGGTGGTGGAGAAATTGCTGACCCTAAAGAATGTAAAATGATTGCTGATTTAGGAATTGACTTTTTAGCTGCTGGAATTGGTAATATTCATGGTAAATATCCAGAAAACTGGCAAGGATTAAGATTAGATGTTTTAAAACAAATCCAAGATATTACAGGAAATATGCCACTTGTTTTACATGGTGGAACTGGAATTCCTAATGATATGGTTAGAGAAGCTATTTCACTTGGTGTATCTAAGATTAATGTTAATACAGAATGTCAACTTGTATTTGCTGATGCAACAAGAAAATATATTGAAGCTGGAAAAGATTTAGAAGGTAAAGGATTCGACCCTCGTAAATTACTTGCTCCAGGAACTCAAGCGATTGTTAATATTGTAAAAGAAAAAATTGATTTATTCGGATCAAAAGATAAAGCATAGAGGGTGATTTTATGACCAATTGGATTTATGAAAATCCTATTTTAGCTGCATTGTTAGGGACACTATTTACATATTCAATAACAGCTTTAGGAGCAGCACTTGTGTTTCCTTTTAAAAATGTATCAAAAAAAGTTTTCAATGGATTATTAGGATTTAGTGCAGGAGTAATGATTGCTGCATCTTTTTGGAGTTTACTTAGTCCTAGTATTGATTTAGCTACCGAACTTGGAATGATTCCTTGGATACCCGCAGTAATTGGGTTTTTATCAGGAGGACTATTTTTACTTTTAGTAGATAGATTCTTACCTCATATGCATGTAATGAGTAAACATCAAGAAGGGATAAAATCTTCTTGGCATCGAAGCATCTTACTTGTTTTAGCAATTACGCTTCATAATATTCCTGAAGGGTTAGCAGTAGGAGTAGCGTTTGGATATGCTGCAGTAGCATTTAATTCTAGTACTGCTGCAACAGCAGCAATTGGTGGTGCTATTGCTTTAGCTATTGGGATAGGCCTTCAAAATTTTCCTGAAGGAGCAGCAGTTAGTGTTCCTTTAAGAAGAGAAGGAATGAGTAGTAAAAAAGCATTTATGATTGGACAATTTAGTGGAATAGTAGAACCGATAGCAGGGGTAGTTGGAGCATTACTCGCCCTTTCAATGAGAAACTCTTTACCTTATGCTTTAAGTTTTGCAGCAGGAGCGATGATTTACGTGGTAATCGAAGAATTAATTCCTGAATCTCAAATGATGGAAACAACAAAAATAGCTACAATTGGAGCTATGATTGGGTTTGCTGTTATGATGACATTGGATGTTGCTTTTGGATAATATTGTATATAAAGACTTTGCATCTTGGAAACTGGAAAACCACGAACACATCCAAACATTCCAAAAAAATGATTCAGTTATTTATGATCGTTTAGAACCTGTTTATTCAGTTTTAAATTATATTTATGATTTAGTAGTTGAGGGAAAAGAACTAGATGATGATTTAGATACTATTTTTAGAGCAGGGTTCTCATACCTTCACTCACAATTTGAAATTATAAAGATATATTATGAAACATTGTTTCAATCACATTGTGATGATTTTGTTAATTATAGTGAAATGGTTTTATATTTACTATATATTTATGATATAAGAACTGATTTAGAAAACAATGAAATTGATTCTAATATTTTAGAACTAAATGAGTTAGAAACTTGTATTGAAAATATGATTGTTGAAAGAAGAAATGATTTCGATTATATTAAAGACCAAATGAATAATGCTTTAAAAGTTGTTTTTAGTAAGATGGATTATGATTATGTTAGTATCGTTGATATCTTTGTTGAAATAGCCGAAAATCTAGGAATTTTTCTTTATGAAGATAGCGAATTAGTTATCGGTAAAGACATTTTATAATTATAAATTAAACAAAAGTAGGTATCCTTTAAGGAAATCTGCTTTTTTATTTGTATATTACAACATAACGTTATTAAGATAGGCTATAATAACTTTACAAAGAGGTGATAACATGGGAATTAGAAGTGATATCATTGCTATTAAGAAAAGAGACCCGGCAGCTAGACATGCACTGGAAATTATTCTTACATATAACGGAATGCACGCGGTTTGGACATATAGAGTCAGCCATTTATTATGGAAAATTCATCTGAAATTATTGGCGAGATATATTAGTAGTGTTGCAAGAGTTTTAACTGGAGTAGATATTCACCCTGGAGCTAAGATTGGTAAAAACTTAGTTATAGACCATGGATATGGAGTCGTGATAGGTGAAACAGTGATGATTGGAGATAACGTATTAATTTATCATCAAGTTACACTTGGAGGAACTGGAAACGACTCTTCTTCTAAAAGACATCCAACAATATGTGATGGTGTAATGATTGCAGCTGGAGCCAAAATCCTTGGTAATATTAAAATAGGAACTTTAGCTAAAATTGGCGCTAATGCTGTTGTTTTAAAGGAAGTTCCTCCGGGAGCTACTGCTGTTGGAGTGCCGTCAAGAATAATAGAAAATAGTAATGTTACAGAAGATAATTGTAGTTTAATAAAAAAAGAAAATGATTAATCATTTTCTTTTTTTAGTTAAATATCTTTAAATAGTTCTGTTGACAAATATCGTTCAGCGTTACTAGGAGAAATTGTTAAGATTTTTTTGTTTGAAGGAACTATTTTAGCTAACTGGATAGCTGCATAAACATTAGCCCCAGTTGAAATGCCAACAAATAGACCATATTTTATAGCTAGTAATCTTGCTGTAGTAAAGGCATCTTCGTTACTTACTGTAATAACTTCATCATATATTGTGGTATCAAGGATTTCAGGAATGAATCCTGCACCAATACCTTGGATTTTATGTGCCCCAGGCTTACCCCCACTTAAAACACTTGAACTTATAGGTTCTACTGCCTTAATACTGATGTTCTTATTATGTTTTTTAAGAATTTTACCTACACCAGTAATTGTACCACCAGTTCCTACAGAACTGACAAAATAATCTAAATCTGGAAAATCTTTGATTATTTCTAATGCGGTATTTTCCATATGTGCTTGAGGGTTATTAATGTTTTTAAATTGCATTGGCATATAATAACTGTGTTTTTCTGCTATATTTTTCGCTATTCTAATTGTCTCTTCCATCCCTTTATCAGCTTCTGTTAAGATTAGGGTTGCACCATACCCTTTTAATATTTTTCTTCTTTCAGCACTTAAACTATCAGGCATTACAAAAATAGCTTTATAGCCTTTTGCAGCAGCAATCATCGCTAAGCCAATTCCGGTATTTCCACTTGTTGGCTCGATAATGGTATCACCTTGTTTTAAAAGCCCTTTTTCTTCAGCAGCTTCAATCATCTTTTTAGCAATTCGATCTTTAACGCTACCTCCGGGATTAAACCACTCTAGTTTTAAATATATATTTGAAAGGTTATCAGGAGTTAAATTATTTAATTTAATGATTGGAGTATTCCCAATTAGTTCATAAATATTATTATAAATCATCTTTATTACCTCTTTCACTGCTTAGTACTTATAATTATATAATTGATTTGGTAGATAAACTAACAAAACACTAAAGAATATAAAAAAGAACTGAATTTTATTCAGCTCTTTTAAGATTATTTGCCTCGTGGTTTCATGTGTGGGAATAATAAGACATCTCTAATTGAAGGTGAATCAGTTAATAACATAATTAAACGATCTATTCCAATTCCTAGTCCACCTGTTGGTGGCATTCCGTATTCTAACGCTTCAATATAATCAATATCCATTTCATTTGCTTCATCATTACCAAGTTCTTTTTCTTCTAACTGAGCTAAGAAACGAGCTTTTTGATCGATTGGATCATTTAATTCAGTAAAGGCGTTTGCGTATTCTCTACCATCAATAAATAATTCAAAACGATCAGTAAAACGCTCATCTTCTCTATTTTTTTTAGCTAGAGGACTTATTTCAATAGGATGACCATAAACAAAAGTTGGCTGAACAATTTGGCCTTCAACATATTCTTCGAATAATAAGTTTAAGATATGTCCTGTTCCAGTGTAATGTGCTGGAATTTCTAAATCTTTCTCAAGAGCAAATGCTTTAGCTTTTTCAAAAGTCATTTCTTTATCCCAAAAGTCGATTCCGACAATATCTCTAACAGCATCTGCCATATGAAGTTTATTCCAAGGAGCAGCTAAATTAATTTCTTTGCCACCATAAGTAACGGCTTCTTTCCCTAGCTTTTTAGCAACAGTAGAAATTAAACTTTCAGTCAATTCCATCATTGTATCAATATTTCCATATGCTTCATATAGCTCAAGCATTGTAAATTCAGGGTTATGTTTAATACTCATTCCTTCATTTCTAAAAGTTCTACCAAATTCATAAACACCATCAAAACCACCAACAATTAGTCTTTTTAAGTATAGTTCAGTCGCAATTCTTAAATAAAATGGCATATCTAAAGTATTATGGTGAGTAATAAAAGGTCTGGCGTTAGCTCCACCTAAAATTGGGTGTAGAACTGGAGTCTCAACTTCAGTAAAGCCTTTTTTATCTAAAATACTGCGCATCATTGTTATAACTTTTGAGCGAATCATAAAAGTTTCTCTAGTTTTTGCGTTAGTAATTAGATCGACATATCTTCGACGATATCTTTCTTCAATATCTGTTAAACCATGATATTTTTCAGGGAGGGGTCTTAATGCTTTAGAAAGATGAGTATATTTACTTACTTTTATACTTAACTCTCCCATATTAGTTCTCATTATTGTACCAACTACACCAATGATATCTCCTAAGTCTGCTTTTTTATAAATCTCATAAGTTTCTTCCCCAACAGCATCTTTTCTAATATATAGTTGAATTTGGCCGTATTGGTCCATAATATTTAAAAAACCAACTTTACCTTTTCTTCTATTTGTCATAATTCGTCCTGCAATTTTAATTTTAGTTTTGCTAAATTTTTGTAAATCTTCTTTTGAGTATTCAGCAAATTTCTTTCTTAGTTTCGCAGTGTTATAGTTTCTTTTAAATTGTTGTCCAAAAGGATCTATTCCATTTTCCTTTAAAAACTCTAATTTTTCTCTTCTTACTTTTTCTTGATCTGATAATTTTTCCATTATAGTCACCTCGTTTAATTTGCGTACAATAAATTATAACATATAGTTATCAATAGGATAAAGAAAATAGTACAAGTAATGTACTATTTTGTAGCTTCATTCAATACTTCTAAATTATCATACATAATAGAGATATATGTTGAACCATTTTCTATCTCTTCATTAGTTAGATTACCTAGCCCATGTAAGTAAAGAGCAGAGGCTTCACTATCTAATGCTTGTAAAGCATCTAACACTTGTTCTCCAGCTGGAGAATTAGTGTTCTTTTCAAATAAAATATAATCAATAGAACTAGCTTGAGCTTCATTAACAAAACTAATAATATCACTAGGAATACTTTCAGTTGTATGAGGACTAGTAAGGATTGATATAATTTCAAGACCATATCTATCATGCCAATAAGTAAAAAGCATGACAGTAGTAATAATTGGCTTAGTAGCAACATCGGCCATATCTTGGAAATCATCATCTAGTTTTTCTAATGCAGCACTCATTACTGTGAAATTATTTTCATATAATTCACTGTTTTCAGGATAAGCAACAATTAATTTATCTTTAACTAATTCAGCCGCATGTAACATTCTTACAGGATCTAACCAAAAATGAGGATCATCAGCTAATGAATTTTCATCACAATCTAAAATCGGATTATCTCCAGGATATAAGTGTGAGTGTTCACGTGAAAAACAAACCTTGTTATAAGTAACGTATTGAGAAACGTTAATTAATTCTACTGTTCCATCATTAAAAGTAGATTCCTCATTATTAGGAATATAAGTGTCTACACCAGCACCAATGTAAAATAATAAGTCTGAATTAACCATATCAATGATTTCTTTTGCAGACCAATCAATTGATTCACTATGAACAGTTGAACCAGGAACACGTTTAACAGTTACTGTGTCTCCCCCAATTTGTTCAACAAGATATTGCATTGGATAAACAGTAACGTATACAATATTTTCGTCATCAACATCATTTTTACATGCACTCAGTGTCATTGTTAATACGACAGCTAGAAGCATAAGTACGGCTTTTTTCATTTTCATCACTCATTTCTATTAGAAAGATATTATATATTAATTTTTGCAATTTTACAATATATTAAAGTCTTTTTTCTTCAATAATTTCAAACATGTTTTTTGCGTCATCTTTTTTTGTTGATTCTTGTAGTTCAAGGACTCTAACGATTACTAATTTATTACCAAAATAAATGCTGATTATATCACCAACAGATAGTTTAGTACTTGATTTTGCGATACGGTCATTAATAAGAATTCTTCCATTATCGGCAACCTCTTTAGCAACAGTACGTCGTTTAATAATTCGGGATACTTTTAAGTATTTATCTAGTCTCATATTATCACCACTTTTATTATATCATAAAAAAGGATATCAGCGATATCCTTTTTAATAGTTAATCCTTAGCCTTTTTAGAAGGTTCACTTTCTTCTTGAATAGAATCTTCATTGGTTGTTTCTTTAGCTATTTTTGCTTCTTCTTCTTTTTTAGCCATTTTAGCTTTTTTCTTTTCCCACCAACCTAAAGTACCAGTATCAACGATTTCGTAGATGTTTTCTCTTGTTAGAGTTTCGACTTCAAGTAAGTATTTAGCAATCAGTTTTACTAAATCAATATTTTCTAATAAGACTGCCTTAGCTTGATTATAACAACCATCAATAATTGCCCTAACTTCGTTATCAATTTCTAAGGCTACTTGATCACTAAACATTTTGTTAATGTTGTAATCTCTTCCTAAGAAAACTTGATCAGAGCGTTTTTCGTATTGAATAGGTCCTAAAGAACTCATTCCATATTCAGTAACCATTGATCTCGCGATTTCTGTCGCTTTTTGGAAGTCATTATGAGCACCCGTTGAAACATCATCAAAGATAATTTCTTCACTAACACGCCCACCAAGTAAACCAGTGATACGGTCTAGTAAACCTGTTTTAGTTGATAAGAAGGATTCTTCTTCCTCAGGTAACATTAAAGCATATCCACCAGCTTGTCCACGGGGAATGATGGTAACTTTATGAACAATATTTGCGTTATCTAGCTTAATTCCTAAAACAGCATGTCCTGCTTCATGGTGAGCAATAAAGTTTCTTTCGCGTTTTGATAAAACTCGTGATTTCTTAGCAGGTCCCATCATTACTCGATCAATTGCTTCATCTAAATGATAAAGTTTAATTATTTTTTTATTTTCACGAGCTGTTAAAATTGCAGCTTCATTTAATAAGTTTTCTAAATCTGCCCCAGTAAAACCTGGAGTTCTTTTTGCGATTTGTTCAAAAGTAATCTTTGGATCAATTTTTTTATTTCTTGCATGAACCATTAAGATTTCTTTTCTACTTTTTATATCTGGTCTAGCAATTGTGATTTGACGATCAAAACGACCAGGTCTAAGTAACGCTGGATCTAAAACATCAGGACGGTTAGTTGCGGCAATAACGATAACTCCGGAATTAGCTCCGAAACCATCCATTTCTACAAGTAACTGGTTAAGAGTTTGTTCACGTTCATCGTGTCCTCCACCAAGTCCAGCTCCTCTTTGTCGACCTACTGCGTCAATTTCATCAATAAAAACAATACATGGAGCGTTTTGTTTTGCCGTTTTAAACATATCACGAACACGGCTCGCACCTACACCAACAAACATTTCTACAAAGTCAGAACCACTTATTGTGTAAAATGGAACGTTTGCTTCACCAGCAACAGCTCTAGCTAGTAATGTTTTCCCAGTTCCAGGAGGACCTACAAGTAGTACTCCTGTTGGAATTCTTGCCCCTAAAGAAATATATTTTTTAGGATCTTTAAGAAAATCGATTAATTCTGCCATTTCAGCTTTTTCTTCTTCAATTCCAGCAACTTGATCAAAAGTAGTTGTTTTTCCTTTGTTTAATTTTGCACGGTTTTTACCAAATTCAAAGGCTTTATTATTTCCACCTTGATTTCGCATAAAGAAACCAATAATAAAAATAAGCACAATGATTGGTAAAAGAATAATAATAATACTCCAAAAACTATAAGAAGAACCTCTTGAGTGTTCATAAGTAATATTATTTGTCTCAGCTAACTCAATAATCTCTTGTAAAGATTCTTGAGTTGGTACTTCTAAAAAGTAAGTACCACCGTTTTTTAAAGTTCCGGTAATTAAATAAGCACCAGCATTAATTTCTCCTGATATTGGAGTTGATTGGATAGTAGCGATATCATCGCTAGCAATCTTGGTAATAAAAGTACTGTATTTATATTCAATTGGTCGTTCATCTTGGTAAGTAAACATATATACTGCTGCAAATACAAACAATAATATGATTCCAATAACAATGAGGCTTCCTAACCTTCCTTGTTGTGGGGTAATTTGTTTTTTGTCTGCCATAATAACACTTCCTTATTTGTTGTATATTTCGGGTTTTAATACTCCTACGTATGGTAAATTTCGGTATTTTTCTTCATAATCTAGTCCAAATCCGACTACAAATTCTTTTGGAATAACGGTTCCAACATATTCTGGAACTAAATCAACTACTCTTCCAGCTGGTTTATCTAGCATTGTTGCAACAACAACACTTTTAGCACCACGGTATAACAATAAATCTCTAATAACCTTTATTGTTTTTCCGGTATCAACAATATCCTCAGTAATAATGATATGACGGTCTTGAACGGGAATCCCTAAATCTTTAACAATTTGAACATCTCCCATTGATTTAATCCCACCGTGGTAACTAGAAACATCCATAAAGCCAGTTTCAAGATGAATATCTATTTCTGATAATAAATATCCCATAAATGGAACGCACCCTTTTAAGAGGCCAATTACTAAAGGAAACTTATCGCGATAATCTTCTGTTAGCTGTTTTCCCATATCTTTTGCGATTTGGATAATTTCTTCTTTTGATACTAATACTTTTTCAATATCTCTTTCTAACATCATTTCACCTCATATATATAGATTTTTTTATTACAATTAGGTTGATGTGCTTTTTTTATTCCAGGAATCCAAAGGACATTATCTTTATTAGCAATAATAAAGAGTTTATCCCTTTTTGATAAGGGGATCTTTTGATCAATTAAAATATCTTTAACTTTTTTTGTTCCTACTTTGAGAGACATTTTATCTCCATCAAAACGATTCCTTAAATAAAGAGGAAATACCTTATTATTATAACATAGTTCAAAATAATTTCTATCATATTGTTCTATTTTATTCTTGCTAAAGATATAGCTGTCATTATCATTCACAAAATATTCACCAAAATCATTAATTTCAATATTTTGTTTAACGATTTTTTTAGCTTTTTCAATATAAATATAGTCATATTCCTTAATGAAGTTATAGTTGTTACCTAGTGAAAATTTTTGATTTGGTGAACTACTTAAACAAAGATTAATAATACTAATATATTGATCATAAAGGACTTCTACAGTGTTGTTTGTTGAAGTGTTTATTAGATGTTTTAAGACTTTTATTTTAATTATTTTATCAAGTTCATTAAAGGCTTTTAAATTTACGTTATTATAAAATAGATTTTCTTTAATAAAGTTATCTTTAATTTTATTTAAAACAAGATCAGCTGATTCAATATAGTCTTTGAATTGGATTATCTTTTCATTTAAATTAGGGTTTTCTTTTCTAAGAAGTGGAATAATATGGTTGCGATATCTATTTCTTGTATAAATATCTTCACTATTTGATGAATCCTCATAGTAAGTAATTTGATGTTCTTTTGCATAATCAAGAATTTCTTCTTTTGTAATTTCCATTAATGGTCTTATTATTGAAATGTTTCGATCTTTTCTAATTTCAGGAATACCAGCATACCCAGTGAATGAAGTCCCTCTTATAATTCGCATTAAAGTTGTTTCGATTTGGTCATCTAAATGATGAGCAACAACGATTTTAGTTGCTTGATATTTTTGCGCGACAGCTTTAAAGAAACTATATCTTTGATTTCTTGAATCATCGTGAAAATTTAGTTTTTCATTTTTGGTAACAACTAGACCTTCAAAAGGAATCTTTAATTTATTAGCAATTACTTTAATATTATTATACTCAATATCTGATTCTACTCTTTTTTTATGGTTAACATGAGAGATAATAAGTTTTAAATTTAATTTCAGATTATTAAGGATATCTAAAAGAACCATTGAATCAACACCACCACTAAGCGCTAAAACAACCGTTTCGTTAGCTTTAAAATAACCTTTTGAGAGGACAAATACTGTTAAATCTCGTTTCATAGATATCACCTTAACATAATTATATCATAATATTGAATATTAGATATTATATATTGATTTACTTTGGGATACAAAATATTTACTTGATATTGGGGATTTATGCTATAATAGATAAAGAAGATACAAAAAGAACGGAGAGATTAGATGTTTAAACTACCTAAATTAAATAAGAAAGAGCGTGCATGGGTTTTATATGATGTGGCTAATTCTGCTTTTATTTTAACTGTAATTACGATTTTATTTCCTATTTTATACAATGAAGTGTATATGAGCCATTCAGGAGCTGATTGGCAAACAGGATCAGCAATTTTTAAATATTTGACTAGTGCAATAGCGTTAACAGTAGCGCTTTTAAGCCCAGTTATCGGAGCTTGGTCTAATTATCGGGGTAACAAAAGAAAATTCTTTAAAATCTTTTTAGTTATTGGAATTATTGGTGGATTCGGAATTGCCATTCCAGGCTTAGATTGGTTAATATTGTTAGTAATATTTTCTATTTCAAGTATTGGATATAACTTAACAAATGTTGTATATGATGCTTTCTTAGTTGATGTTGCCCCAGAAGAAAAAATGGATGAAATAAGTTCAACTGGATTTGCTTGGGGATATATTGGAAGTTTAGTTCCTTTCTTCTTTGGAATGATTCCTTATTTCTTAGTGACATTTGGGATTTTAGATGCATCTATGGGACACTACGCAATTAGCTTCGCTTTTATAGTAGCAGTTAGTTGGTGGTTATATTACTCATTACCAATTTTACGCGATGTTGAACAAACATATAATATTGATAGTAATGAAAATAATTTAGGGAAATCATTAAAAAGATTAGGAAAAACATTTAAAGAAATTAAAGCTTATCGTTATATTTTCTTATTCTTAATTTCTTATTTATTATATATTGACGTTGTTAATACAGTTATTAGATTAGCGGTTAATATTGGGACAGATTTAAATGTAAGTGCTCCGATTTTACTTGGAGTAGTTATTATGGTTCAGTTCATCGGGTTTCCATCTGCAATTATTTATGGCCGTTTAGCTAGCAAATTCGGTGGGAAGAGAATGATTTTTTACGGAATTTTAATCTATTCTTTAAGTATTTATGTTGTTAGTTTAATAGTTAGTGCTGATACAACGTATTTAATGTGGGTAGTAGGATTATTGATTGGGATAGCACAAGGAGGAATTCAGTCAGTTAGTAGAAGTTATTTTGCCAAAATGGTTCCTAAAGATAAGGCGAACGATTTCTTTGGATTCTTTAGTGTTTTTGGTAGATTCGGAGGAATTATTTCCCCATTCATCTTAGCATCACTTGCACTTCAATTTGGTAAAGCAACTAATGAAGCAGTTTTATTCTTATTATATCCATTAGCAATTGCTAGTATTTTATTATTCTTTGTTAGACCTGAAAAAGCAAAAATTAGTGAACAACAAGAATAAAGAATTTATCTTAGCAAGTAAATCGCCAAGAAGAATGGAATTACTTAAATATTTAGAAATAGATTTTACAGTTATTCCTAGTAATATTGATGAAATAATTAATGAAAACCTTACTAACGAAGAAGTTGTAATGGATATTGCCTTAAAAAAAGCAGAAGATATTAGCAGCCTTAATCCAGACAAGTATGTTCTTGGTTTTGATACTTTAGTTATTCTTGATGGTGTTCCTTTAGGAAAACCACTTGATGAAAAAGATGCTTTTAAGATGTTAAAGGCACTTAGTGGAAAAACCCATACAGTTATTACAGGGTGTGCTATTGTTAATAATATTTATCGTGATACCTTTTATAGTTCAGCAGAGGTAACTTTTTATGAAATGACTGATGAAGAAATTTTTGAATATATCGAAACAAAGGAACCGCTTGATAAAGCAGGAGCTTATGGAATACAAGCCTATGGAGCTCGTTATATTAAAGAAGTAAAAGGTGATTATTTTACAATTGTTGGGTTACCTGTTGCTAAATTATATAAGAAACTAAAAGAACTTTAAGAGGCCATTAAATGGTCTCTTTTTATATGTAAACTATGTTTTTTATGTAGTTTAGTGTAAAATAAATGTAGGATACCTTAAAGCCATTTATTTTTTAAAATAGAAGTGATATTCTACAGTCACATAAGAAGGAGGTTATTTTATGTTTAAATTAAAATTATCTAAAAATGAACATAAAATGATAAAAGAGCGGTTAAAACTAATTGAAACAGTTGAATATGATTATCTTTTAACAGATGATAAAGAATTAGTAGAAGAGGATAAGATTAACATTGTTTTTAATTCATCAGATATCCTTAGAGTAACAAAACTACTTGATTTAATTGTAAAAGGCGAGGAAATTCATATTGTAGGAAGTAATGAATTTGGTCGAAAAAGCGTTGAATCGCGTAACTTTTATTATTTTATTGTTGAAGATGATGAAGTATTTGGAGTGCTAAATAGTACAAGATTATTACTTAAAACAAAGTTGTACGAAATTGAAGAACTTCTAAAAAATAAAGATTTTATCCGCATTAGTAGATATTGTTTAGTCAATATCGGGAAAATTGATTACATTAAACCAGCTCTTAACTCTAAACTAGACTTGCTACTAAAAAACTCTGAGCATCTTGAAGTGAACAGAAGTTATTTAAAAAATTTTAAAAAGGCTTTAGAAATTTAAGGAGGTATCATTATGTTATTTTTAATAAACAATCCAGGAATTGCTTTTATTTTAATAGTGGTTATTGGATTTAGTGTTTTAATGAGTGTTAAGATAATTGAAGAAGTAAAATTAAATAGTAAATTATCAATTAAACAAAGATCAATGAGATTAGTTAACCCAGTTAAAGGGTTAAAAGCACGTATTGCATTTTTATCTAGTGCAGCTCTAGCACCAGTTGCAGCAACAGTTGTAGTTGTATCAGTTGCTTTAAACCCAACAATTACAATGGGGACTAATTTAGTCGAATTAAAATCTAGTGATGATGTTCTTGAAATATATACAGATTTTCAAGAGAAAATGAATGCTAGCTATAATAATTTATTGTGGGAAGCAAGTAATTTTGATAAAGTTGATTCTTTAGGTCTTCCTGAAGCTGCGGATGGAGAAAATTTTGATAGTGGAAGTGATGATTATTCAGAAACTAATAACCAAGTTGTTGGTGTTGATGAGATGGACAATGTTCTAACAGATGGAAAATATATTTATACTATTAATGAAGGCGGGGTTCAAATTGTACTAGCTTACACAGTTGTTGATGGACCAGATGTATTAAGTTTATATAAAACTTTAGAATATACAAATGATACATGTGATGGTTATCGTTTCTATCCTCAAGGAATGTATGTTGATGAAAATCATTTAGTTGTAATTGGAAATGAATATACTTGGGAGTGTCAAGAATATACTGATGGAGAAGATAAACCAGCTGAAGATACAAGCTATGATTACGATATTTATTGGCGCGGAAGTAATACTCTTAAAGTATTAGTTTATGATAAAACAAATAATTTTGAGTTACAAGATGAATACACAATGAACGGGTATTTAATCGGGACAAGAAAAATTGACAACGATTTATATATCGTAACTAACAATTATATTCCGTTTTATAATGAAGATTTAAATATTGATGATTATTTATCAAAATATACAGTTAACGGTGTAGAAACTGTTACTTTATATGAAGACATTATTTATATTGAAGGATCATCACCTAATTCGTTTACTACTTTTTACGGAATCGATTTAGATACTAGTAAAGTTGATATGGAAACAGTCTTAGGAGATAGTGGTTATAATTTATATGTATCAAATGAAAATATGTATTTAGTTGGGGCTGTTTATTATTTCTGGCCAATGGTAGACTATGTTGATGTAGAAAATCCAGTTTATGAAACTGAAACAGCAATTATGAAAATTACGATTGATAATGGGGAAGTAGAGTATGCTAATACAGGAACTGTTAATGGGTATACTTTAAATCAATTCTCAATGGATGAACATAATGGTTATTTAAGAATCGCAACAACAAGTGGATGGGTTGGTAAATATATAAACAACCGTTTATATATTTTAGATGAAGAATTAAATAAAGTAGCGGTATTAGAAAATTTAGGTAAGCCAGGCGAAACTATTAAAGCTACAAGATTTGTTGGTGATTATGCATATTTAGTTACTTTTGAGCGAACTGATCCTTTTTATGTAATTAATTTATCTGACCCAGAAAACCCAGCTGTAGAAGGCGAATTATTAATCCCTGGATTTAGTACATATCTTCAACCTTTAAACGAAAACTATATGTTAGGAATTGGTTTTGGGGATAATAGCGGTGGAACACAAGGATTAAAAATCTCAATTTATGATATAACTGACAAAGCAAATCCAGTGATCTTTGATGAAGTTATTTTTGATTATTCAGAATTTGGTTGGGGGTATAGCACAGTTACTTACAATCATAAAGATTTGTTAGTTAGTTTAGATAAAGGAATTATTGCTCTTCCATTTTCTACATATAGTTACAATGAAAATGACTTTAGTTATAGTTATAGTAGTGGAATCTTAGTTTATAATATTGATTTAGTTGATGGGTTCACATTTAACGGCTTCGTTTCACATAGTGTTGAGTTCGCAAACGAAGAATCAGCTTATGATGTATATGTTTACAAAAGTAAATTTATTGATGATTACTTTTATACAATTTCGAATAAATATGTTAAAGTATCAACAATCGAAGATACAGAAACAATTCTAGATTCAGTTGATTTAAAATAAAAAAAACCGCTTAATAGCGGTTTTTATTTGCGATAAATTTTTAGACGAGTTACTTCATCACTTACAGCTTTAGCAACGACTTTAGCAACTCTTTTATCAAATGGTGAAGGGATAATATAACTAGGACTAAGTTCCTCACTATTTAGTAAATAAGCTATTGCTTTGGCGGCTTGTAATTTCATACTTTCAGTTATTTTAGTAGTTTTAGAGTCTAAAGCACCTCTGAATAATCCAGGAAAAGCTAAAACATTGTTTATTTGATTTGGATAATCAGATCTACCTGTACCAACAATATAGGCCCCACCACCTAGTGCGTCTTCAACGCTGATTTCAGGTTCAGGATTAGCCATTGCAAAAATAAAAGGGTTCTTATGCATTGATTTAACCATATCTTTTGTTAAAAGGTTTTTACTTGAGACACCTATAAAGACATCTTTATCTCTAATTAGTGCTTTTAAAGAGTCATTTTGAAGCTTTGCAGGGAAACTGATGATACCCTCATCTATCAATTCTTTTTCGGAAAAGGAATAATCATTATATTTAATTTTTGTCATTACTCCTTTTAGGTTATATGCATAGAGCTTTTTAACGCCAATATCTTTTAATAAACGAGCGATTGAACTACCGGCAGCCCCTGTTCCACTTAAAACGATTTCTAAATCCTCAAGGGGTTTATTTGTTAACCTACAAGCATTTATTAAAGCAGCAATTGTAACAATTGCTGTCCCATGTTGATCGTCATGGAACACAGGAATATCTAGTTCTTTCTTTAAACGTCTTTCAATTAAAATACAATTTGGAGCACTAATATCTTCTAAGTTTATTCCTCCAAAAGATGGAGAAATATTTTTAACGATTTTAATTACTTCTTCAGGGTCTTGCGTATTAAGACAAATTGGAAAAGCATCAACTCCACCAAATTCTTTAAAGAGAATAGCTTTACCTTCCATTACAGGTAAACTAGCATGTGCGCCAATATTACCAAGCCCTAATACCGCGCTTCCATCAGTAACAATTGCAATCATATTTCCTTTAGCGGTATATTTATAGATATCTTCATAGTTATCTTTAATTTTTAAACAAGGTTCAGCCACTCCAGGACTATATGCTAATGCTAAATCATCGCTATTTTCAACTCTGATTTTAGAGGACACTTCAATCTTGCCATGATGTTTTTTATGAAGAGCTAAACTTCTTTGTTTTAGGGAATTATTCATTATAGTGATCCTTGAAAATGTTATTTCCGTAAACATCATAAGCAACAAAACAAGGGAAATCTTTAACTTCTAATTTATAAATAGCCTCAGCATCTAAATCTTCATACATAAGTAATTCGCTTTTTAGGATTTTACTACTAATTAATGCTCCAGTACCACCGGTTGTAATTAGGTAAACAGCATTGTTTTTTATCATTTCTTGTCGAAACTCTTCACTTCTATCACCTTTACCAATCATAATTTTTAAGCCTTTTTCCATTAAAGGTACAGCAAGTTTATCCATTCGATAACTTGATGTAGGGCCACTTGATCCAATTGGGAAACCCGCCCTTTTAGGAGAAGGACCAACATAGTAAATAACAGCGCCTTTTAAATCGAACAAGATCTTTTTTTCCTTAATTAGTCTAGCATGTGCTTGATCTCTTGCGGTATAAATTGTTCCGGATAGTAAAACTTTTTTACCAACTTTAAGGGCTTTAATGTCTTGATCACTAATTGGTGTAGTTAACTTTATCATAATACCACCTCGGTATGTCTAGCTGAATGACATTGAATGTTAATAGCAACAGGTAAACTAGCAATATGCATTGGATGATAGTTTATTTTAACTGCTAAACAAGTAGTTTTCCCACCAACACCCATTGGGCCAACGCCCAAGGCATTAATTTCGCTATACAAGTCGTCTTCAAGTTTTTTAATTATAGAATCATCACTAGAATCATCTAACTCTCTAAAAATAGCTTCTTTAGCAAGTAAAGCACTTTTTTCAAAGTTACCACCAATTCCAATTCCGACAATTATTGGTGGACAAGGTTTACCACCAGCCTCAAAAACTGTTTTAAGAACTAGTTCTTTAACGCCTTTAATTCCTTCGGTCGGAGTTAACATTTTAACAGTACTCATATTTTCACTACCACCACCTTTGGCAGCAATTTTCATTTTTATTTTATTACCTGGGACTATTTTTGTATGGATAATTGCGGGAGTATTATCTTTCGTATTTATTCTCTTAAAAGGATGATTTACAACGCTTTTTCTTAGGTAGCCTTCATTATATCCTTGTTTTACCCCCGTGTTTATTGCATGATAGATATCACCTTCAAAGGTAACTTTATTACCTATTTCTAGTAACACTACAACAATACCGGTATCTTGACATAAGGGAACGTAGCCTTCTTTAGCAATTTCTTGATTTTCAAGAATATCAGCTAAAATTGATTTTGAGAGATTATTAGTTTCTTTTTGTTTTGCTTTTTGAATTAGGGTTATTAATGAGTTATCTAAATGATAATTAATTTTAATAACCGCATCTTTTACTAACTTAGTAACCTCTTCTAAATTGATTTCTCGCATTATTTTCACCTTCTCTATCTCAAATCAATTATAACACAATTGTTTAGATATTATATTATTCTAAATAATTTTTTAGAAATAAAAAAAAGATATATTTTCCTTGATTATCTAAATATTGTTTGATATAATTTGAGAGCGATTAAAACTTACTATAGGAAACTATGGCGGAAGGAGCAATAACGATGAAAAAAGGAATACATCCGAATTATCAAACTGTAACGATTACTTGTACTACTTGTGGAAATGTCTTCGAAGGTGGAAGTACATTAAAAGAAGTACGTGTTGATACATGTTCAAATTGTCACCCATTTTATACAGGTGAACAAAAATTTGCAGCAGCTACAGGTCGTGTTGAGAGATTCAATAGACGTTACGGTGTAAATAAAAAATAATAACTTGGCCACTTAGGTGGCTTTTTTATTTGCGAAAAAAACAGTTCAGATTAATTTGAACTGTTTTTTTGTTTAATTATAATAGCTTATTTATAGTATTCTCTTGGGGTGTATTTAGTATGCATCAACGATTTTGCAAGAGGAGAACCAGGTTCACCTAGCCAGTCATGATACATTTTTGTAATAACTTTGTTTTCGTGAGATCTACGTCGTTCTGTGTGAGCATCGATATCATATACTGATGCCGTTCTTAAGGCACTAATATCAACGGTTTCTTGGATTTTAGCAGGATGAATTGGTTGTCCACCACCGTTGATACAACCACCAATACAACCCATAAATTCAACAAAATGATATTCTTTCTTTGTTGTTTTTAAGTCTTTAAAGAACTGTTTAATGTTGCTACCTCCATGAACAACTGCGACATTTAATTTCTTACCAGCAAGGGTGTATGTAGCTTCTTTAATGCCTTTATTACCACGAACTTCTTTAAATTCGATAGGATGATCTTCTTCTCCTAATAATTCCGAAATAGTTCTTAAAGCCGCTTCCATTACGCCGCCAGTAACTCCAAAAATCATTCCTGCTCCAGTATATTTAGCTAAATCACCATATGGTTTTGAATCTTCTAACTGCATTAAATCAATTCCTTTACGTTTTAGAAGTCTTGCATATTCTCTTGTTGTTAAAACATAATCAACATCTGGGATTCCTTGATATTTCATTTCTTCTCTTCTAGCTTCGTGTTTTTTAGCAATACAAGGCATGATTGAAACAAAAACTATATCTTTTATATTGTAGCCTTTTTCTCGTGCAAAATGATGTTTAGAGATGATTCCAGCACTTTGTTGAGGGGATTTTACTGAAGAAAGATTAGTTAGGTATTCTGGTTCATACTGCTCTATAAAATTAATCCAACCAGGAGAACACGATGTAAATTGAGGAAGTCGCTTGTTATCAGTTATTCTTTTTAGAAGTTCTGTTCCTTCTTCCATAATTGTTAAGTCAGCTGCGAAGTTAACATCCATGATTTCATCAAACCCTAATTTCTTAAAGGAAGTAAACATTTTCCCTTCAACATTTTCGCCAATTTTACTACCAAATTCCTCCCCTAAAGCTACTCTAACAGAAGGAGCAGGGGCGATAATGACTTTTTTAGTAGGATCATCTAAAACATCTAAGACTAAATCGATTTCTGATTTTTCTTTGATCGCAGCTACTGGACAAGATTGGATACATTTACCACAATAAATACATCCACTATCTTCCATGTTTTGGAATAATGCTGGTCCAACATAGGTTTCATTACCTCTTTGATTAAAATCTAAGATATTTAAGCCTGAATATACTTCACAAGCAGTAATACATCTACCACATAGGATACATTTACCACTATCAATGACGATAGATAATGAAGAATCATTAATTAATCTTTCTTTTTTCTCAAAGTTATTGCTTTCACCGTAGATGTTTTTAACATTGTATTTTCTCATAAGGTCTAGTAGTTCACAATTATGTTCTCTTTCACATACCCAACATTCAAAAACATGATTACTCGCTAGTAGTTGGAGATTTTGGACAACTGAATCATGAATTTTTTTTGTATTTGTGTTAATAACCATTCCTTCTTGTACCTTTAATGTACAAGAGTTTTTTAAACCATTAACATTTTCTATTTCAACCACACACAGCCGACAACTAGAAGTTTCGTTAATCCCTTCTAAAAAGCATAATCTTGGGATATCTAATCCTAAATGTTCAGCTGCTTTTAAGACTGTATAATCTTCTGGAACAGTTGTTTTGATTCCATCAATAGTCAAATTAATATTTTTCATTGTTCATCCTCCTAAATACTTATTATCGCGTCAATTGGGCAAACGTTTTTGCAAATACCACATTTAACACAAGATGATAATTCAATAGAATGTTGTTCATTCAGTAAACCAGTAATACAATTGGTTGGACAATCAGTAACACATTCTCCACAACCATCACAACTGTCTGTGATAATAAATTTAATTAACGGTTTACATTTTCCACCAGGACATTTTTTATCAACTACATGAGTTTCAAACTCATCTCTAAAGTGCTCTAACATTGATAAGACAGGATTTGGAGCTGCTTGTCCAAGCCCGCATAGTGAAGAACTTTTAACCATTTTTGCTAAACTTTCTAAATCATCAATATCTTTTAAAGTCCCTTTTCCAGAGGAAATAATATTTAATATTTCAAGCATCTTTTTAGTTCCTTCACGACAGGGTGTACATTTACCACAAGATTCATCAACTGTAAATTCAAGATAGAAACGACAAATATCAACCATACAGTTGTCTTCATCAATAATTACCATTCCTCCAGAACCCATCATTGAACCAATTTCTTGTAATGTTTCATATTCAATCTTTAAGTCAAGCAGATGAGGAGGGATTGCTCCACCAGAGGGTCCACCAGTTTGAACCGCTTTTAATTCTTTATTATTTGGAATCCCGCCACCAATATCGTAAACAACCTCTCTTAAAGTTGTTCCCATTGGAACTTCTACAAGCCCAGCATTTTTAATGTTTCCACCTAAACTAAATACTTTTGTTCCTTTTGAGTTTTTTGTTCCGATTTTTGAGAACCAATCAGCACCTTTACACAGGATTGCTGGAACATTAGCTAATGTTTCAACATTATTAATAATTGTTGGTTTTCCCCATAAACCACTTGCTGCTGGATAAGGAGGTTTGTTTCTGGACATTCCTCTTCCACCTTCAATAGAAGCGATTAATGCTGTTTCTTCTCCGCAAACAAATGCTCCAGCGCCTAATCTTAGTTCAATATCAAAATCAAATCCAGAGTTAAAGATGTTTTTACCTATTAAACCTAATTCTTTAGCTTGTTTAATTGCTGTGTTAAGTTTTTCTATTGCGGTAGGATATTCAATTCTGACATAGATATAACCTTTGTTGGCTCCAATTGCGTAACCGGCAATCATTAATCCTTCTAAAATACTATGAGGGTCTCCTTCTAGTAATGCCCGATCCATGAAAGCCCCAGGATCTCCTTCATCAGCATTACAAATCATGTATTTTTGATCAGATTTGTTGTTATATGCAAATTGCCATTTAAGACCAGTTAAAAAACCACCGCCTC
>CAYZEW010000002.1:0-8724 GCA_964477825.1 uncultured Candidatus Izemoplasmatales bacterium
CATAAAGATTTCTGTTAAAGCTCTTTGAATTGTGGATTCAAGTCTTAAATGTTTAGACACTATCTTTTAACTTCTCTTTCGACTGAAGCTTCAAAAATATCGCCAACTTTAATATCGTTATATTTTTCAATCATGATTCCACATTCATATCCTGCTTTAACTTCTTTTACATCATCTTTAAAGCGTTTCAAGGAAGCCATTTTACCTTCATAAACAACAATTCCTTCTCTTAAAATACGGACTAAACTATTTCTTTCAATTGTTCCTTCAGTAACATAACATCCGGCAATTGTTCCAATTTTAGAAATTTTAAAAGTATTTCTAACTTCAGCTTGCCCAGTCACGATTTCTTCATATACTGGATCTAACATTCCTGTTAGCGCAAGTTCAATTTCTTCTAATGCTTTATAAATAATATTATATAAACGGATTTCAACTTTTTTCTCTTTTGCGTGAGCTCTAACTTCGGCGTTAGGTCTAACGTTAAATCCTAAAATAATTGCTTGTGATGCAAGTGCTAAAATAACATCTGTTTCGGTAATTGTCCCAACACTTGCGCGAATCACTTCAATTTTCGCCCCTTCAACATCAATTTTATCTAATGATGCTTTCAACGCTTCAATTGATCCATGAGTATCACCCTTTAAAATGATTCTAATTTCTTTTAGTTCACCTTCACTCATTTGATCGAATAAGTCTTCTAAGGAAACAGTTTTCCCAACTCCACGTTCTTTTTTCCAAGTACGGTGTGCTCTTTCTTCAGCAATTAGTCTTGCTTTTCTTTCGTCAGAGAAAACCATAAATGAATCTCCGGCAAGAGGAACATCATTTAACCCTGTAACCTCTACAGCAGCACTAGGAACAGCACTAGTTAATCTTTTTAAAGTATCATTAACCATTGCTCTAACCCGTCCAAAAGTATCCCCAGCAACTAACACGTCACCGATTTTTAAAGTTCCGTTCGCAACCAATAATGTTGCAACTGGTCCTTTTCCTTTATCAAGTCTAGATTCAATAACTGTCCCAACAGCTAAACGGTTAGGATTAGCTTTGTATTCATTAATTTCTGCAGTTAACTGAATCATTTCTAGTAAGTTTTCAATTCCTTCACCTTTTAAAGCAGATACTTCACAGAAAATTGTATCTCCACCCCATTCTTCAGGAACAAGTTCAAATTTCATTAATTCTTGTTTTACTCTTTCTGGGTTAGCTCCGACCATATCCATTTTATTAATCGCAACGATAATAGGTACTCCCGCAGCTTTAGAGTGATCAATTGCTTCTCTAGTTTGTGGCATTACCCCATCATCTGCGGCAACTACTAAAATAGTTATATCAGTAACTTTTGCTCCCCGAGCACGCATCTCTGTAAAAGCGGCATGGCCTGGAGTATCAATAAAGGTAATTAATTTACCATTTTTTCTTACTTGGTAAGCCCCGATATGTTGAGTAATCCCCCCTGCTTCACCTTCAGTTACACGGGTATTCCTAATTGTATCTAGTAAAGTTGTTTTCCCATGGTCTACATGCCCCATGATTGTTACTACCGGTGGTCGCTCTACTAAGTCTTCATCTTTATCAAAAATAACCATTTCTTCAAAACGTGTTAAATCTGATTTAATTTCGTCTTCTAAAGTATACCCAAAATCAAGGGCGATAACTTCAATCGTTTCACGGTCTACACTTTGAGTTTGCGCAGCCATTATTCCTAAAAACATTAGTTTTTTAATAATTTCAGCTGGACTTACTCCAATTCCTTCAGCCACATCTGCGACTGTCATCTCTGGAGAGTAATATAAAATCCCTTCATTTTTAATTTGTTTTTCTTGTGGTATGTTTGATTTTCTTGTATCTTTTTGTTTAGTTTTTTTGATGTTTTTCTTCGCCATCAAAAATCACCTCTTTCTTTAGGAATTTAAATATTCTTTAAATTTCTTATTAAACCCCTTATCTGAAACTAATATTACTTTTCTGTTTTCTTTACCAATTGCTTTTGAAAGTTCATCTGTTGTGAATGAATCAATTAAGATAACACTGTAATAATCAGTTTTTTTAATTATTTTATTTTTAATATTTTCCCCAGCATCGCTTGCCAAAAAAACTAAGTTGTCTTGGTCTTTAGCTAATTCCTTTAAAACGAATTCTTCGCCTAAAGTTATTTTTCTTGCACGAAATGCAAGTCCTAATAAATTTAAAATTTTTTGGTTATTCATCTTCTAGTAACTTTAATAGTTCTATGTAGATTTCCTCTGGAACAATACATTCTAAATGACGATCTAGTTTTTTTGTTTTTTGAGCTTTTAAGAACACTGCTTTTTCTTTTTTCAAGTAAGCTCCTCGGCCATTTAGTTTTCCAGTTAAATCTAAGGAAACTATTCCTTCTTTATTTTTAACAATTCTAACTAACTCTTTTTTTGGAAGTTTTTCGTTAGTAATAACACATTTTCTTAACGGAATTTTACGCTGTTTCACTATCTAACCTACGGTATCTAATACCTTCTTCTTTAGCTTGTGAAATTGATTTAATTTCGATCTTCCATCCACTTGATTGAGCAGCTAGTCTTGCGTTTTGTCCTCTTACTCCAATTGCCGCAGTTAAATCTTTATCTTTAACAATGACAAGAGCTTGTTTTTTCTTTTTATCAGGATTAATTGCGATTATTTTTGCTGGTTCCATTGCGCTAGTAATTAATTCAACTGGCTTTGAAGACCATTTATAAACATCGATTCTTTCTCCTTGTAAAGCTTCTAAAACTTCTAAAATTCTTGAACCTTTATACCCTACTACAGCTCCAACAGGATCAACATTTTCGTCATGGGAATAAACTGCGACTTTAGAACGGTCTCCTGGGTCTCTTGCGATTCCCATAATTTCAACTGTTCCATCCATAATTTCTGGACAAACTTGTTCGATTAAACGTTTAACTAAGTTTTTATCAGTTCTTGAAACAAAAACTTTAGGACCTTTAGTTGTCATTTCTACTTTTGTGATATAAACTTTAATCCGTGCACCTACGCGGGCATCATCACTTTTTAATAATTCTTTTCTCGGTAAACTAGTTTCTAAACCTTGTCCTAAATCTAAAGTTACAAAATCTTTATTTAACGCAACAATTTCAGTAGTAATCATTTCGTTTTCTTTTTCTTTAAAGATATCGTATGCTTTTTCACGCTCTAGTTGTTTTAACCCTTGTGTTAAAATTTGTTTAGCAGATGAAGCAGCAATTCTTCCGAAATCTTTTATTTTTTCTTTAATTGTGATTGTATCACCAATTTTTGCTGTTTTACGTCTTTTTTTAGCATCCGCTAAGGCAATTTCACCTGGGTTTTCTACTTCTTTAACAACGATGTATTCCGCCGTTAACATGATTTCATTTTTATCTTCATTAAAATCAATTCTAGCATTTTCTGAAGTGTTATGAACTTTTTTATAAGCGTTTAATAACCCTCTACCCATTATTTCTAAAATTTTCTCTTTTTCAAGTCCTTTTTCAGCAGCAATCAAATCGAGTGCTCTAAAGAAATCTTTACTTATCATTTTATATTCCTCCTAAAAGATGATTGCGAGTCTTATATAGGTAACATCTATATAATCAATCTTTGTTTTTTTGTTTTTATATTTTATTTCTAAAACGCCATCATTAAAGGAAACAAGTTTCCCCTCAAGACTTTGTTCAATTGTTTTTAAATGAATGTTTTTCCCAACAGCTCTTGCGATTTCTGCACTGTTTCTTAATTCACGTTCAGCCCCTGAAGAAGATACTTCTAAATTATATGCTTCCTTGAATGGATCATTTTTATCAAGTTCTTCACTTAACACTTTAGAAACTTTAACACAATCATCAATATCAATAAAAGTATCATTTTCAATTAATACTTTTAAGACGTATGTCCCATGTTCCTTTTCATAAAGGACGTCATATAAATAATATCCTAAACTTTCAACAATTTTTTTAAATTGTTTTTTTAACTGTTCCATTTGTTCACGCTCCTTTTAACAAAAAAAAGGGTGGGTTTGACCCACTCTCTAACTCATATGCATTAGTATTTTATCATAATAAAATCTAAAAATCAAGTATCTTAATTATTATTTATATAGTGCATTATAATACTTCCAGCTACTCCAACATTTAAGCTATCGACAGTCTTGGTTTTAATAGTTATATTTTCATGGGTTTTTTGAAGGATTTCTGTCGCTATTCCTTGACCCTCATTCCCTAAAACAACCGCTACTTTTTGATGCGATTTAATCTCAGCAAGAGAAACCCCATTTGATAAAGTTCCATATATAAAGTATTTTGGATATTTTTCAATAAAATCGAGAGTTTCCATAATAAAAATATTTAAATGAAAGATTGCCCCTTGTGTACTTCTAATAACTTTACTATTATATAAATCGACCGTATTATCTAAAATAATCGTATTAAATTCAAATGCTAATGCGCTTCTCAATAATGTTCCTAAATTACCAGGATCTTGAACATTATTCAAAATTAACACTTTATCAGTCACTGTTTTTTTATTTAGTTTATGGCAAACACATAAAACTTTTTGTGGTGATTTTGTTGTTGCTATTTTAGCTAAAATACGTTCACTAACATAGTGAACATTATCGCCTTTTATTTCTCTATCACTAGTAAAAACACTATCTATAACATTAAACTTACTCGCTTCAGTATACAAATGATATCCTTCTACAATAAATTTTTTATATAAATCACGATATTTCTTTTGATGTAATTTAGCAGTTTCTTTTATTAAGACATTGTTTACACTTGTTATTTCCATAAAAATCACCTCTATCACTATTATAACATATTTTTATCGCTTATTTTTATTCGATATTAAAGAAGAAATAACTCTTTAAAAATAAATGATAATCGCACTTGACCTTTTATTAAAAAGTTGTATAATTTAATTGGTTCGAAAAATAAACTAATTAGTCAGGAGGACAATAATGAAAAAAATTAATATGGATATCGTAGTAATCGGCGGTAGTGCTGCCGGTTTAGTAGCAGCAACAACTGCAAAATCTTTTTATCCTGATAAATCAGTTATGATTATCAGAAAAGAAAAAAAGGTGATGATTCCTTGTGGAATTCCTTATATTTTCGGAACGCTTGAAACATCAAATAATAATATCTTACCAGATGGTGGTTTATTAAATTTAGGAGTGACAATAAAGGTTGATACTGTAAACAACATTGATGTTGACAATCATACACTAACTACTGATGATAACACTCTGATTACTTATGAAAAACTAATTATTTCAACCGGTTCACTTTCATATATTCCAGAGGTTATTGAAGGAACCAATTTAGAAAATGTTTATACAGTTCCAAAAAATAAAGAGTATTTAGATTATTTTCATTCTAAATTAAACAATCTTAAAAAAATAGCCGTTATTGGTGGTGGCTTTATTGGTGTGGAAATATCTGATGAGTTAAATAAAAACGGGAATGATGTAACTTTAATTGAAATAAAAGAACATCTACTTGGAACAGCCTTTGACAAAAACTCATCTCTTATTGCTGAAACATTATTGGAAGAAAGAGGAGTTAAGTTATTACTCGGAATTGGCGTTAAAGCAATCCAAGGTAACGGTAAAGTAGAGTCAATTCTCTTAAATAACGGTGAAACTATCGCAGTTGATGCAGTTGTACTATCGACTGGTTATGTTCCTAATACTAGTTTAGCTAAAAAGTCAGGAATCAGTATTAATAAATACGGATATATTAAATGTGATGCTTATATGAGAACACATCAAAAAGATATTTATACAGCCGGAGACTGTGCACAAAAAAGAGATTTTATAACAGGAAAATTAACCTCAATAATGCTTGCATCTACTGCCTGTGCAGAAGCACGTATTGCGGCGATGAATTTATATAATTTATCAACTATTAAAACCTTTAATGGAACAATTAGCATTTATTCAACTAATATTGGCGATACCGCATTTGGTGTTGCAGGAATAACAGAATCACGAGCAGAAAAAGAAGGTTTTGAAATTATTACAGGATCATTTAAAGGAATGGATAGACATCCAGGAAAACTAAATAATCCTCATTATCAATCAGTGAAACTTGTTGCCGCTAAATATTCTGGCTTGGTTTTAGGTGGAGAAATTGTTGGTGGAGTAAGCGCTGGTGAATTAACTAATGTTTTAGGCTTTGTAATTCAAAATAAAATGACAGTAAACGATTTACTATGTTCCCAAATAGGTACCCAACCAATGTTAACAGCTTCTCCTGCAGCTTACCCATTGATTAAAGCAGCTGAGGCGATTGCAAGACAATTAATATGTAAATGTTAATTTCTTAGATTAAGATAAAAGAAAAGAAAACTCATAGATTTATAATTAATAACAAAAAAACGCTGAAATCAGCGTTTTTTTAAGGTTTCAATTATGTTTTTTATACCTTATTTTATTCAGTTTCGCCAGTCCATCCTTGAATACCAGCTGTTAAATTGTAAACTGTGAAGCCTTCTTTTACTAAGATTTTAGCAGCATCATCACTCCTATTTCCACTATTACACATTACGACCACCGGAAGATTTTTATCTAGTCTCTCTAGTAATGAATAATCATCTTGAAGTAAATAATAATCAATATTAATGTTAAAACCAGGAATTTTAGAATCATAAAATTCCGCACTAGTTCTAACATCTAAAAACTGATAATTTGCAGGGGTTTCTAACATCGTAATTAATTCTTCATTAGAGATATTCGTATAACTTTTTGAACATGCAGATAAAGAAAAAACTAAAACTAGTACTACAACTAAAGCAATTATTTTTTCAAACATTTAGATTTTCTCCTTTATTTGGTTAACTCTAAAAAGAGTTCTATATCTTTTTTAATAACTTCTAAGGAAGTTTCCCAAAAAGTTTTTGTTGTTAAATCAATATCAGCAAGACGAGCAACATCTTCAACACTCATTTTACCAGTTGCCTTTAAAAGATTATCATATTTAGCCGTGAAGTTTTTTCCTTCTTTTTGATAAATCCCGTAAAGGCCTTTCGCAAATAATAAGCCAAAAGCATAAGGGAAATTATAAAAACTTAGTGAACCGCTATAATAGTGTGGTTTCCAAAGCCACATATATGGGTGTAGGAAGTTTTGATCTAACCCGTCTCCATAAGCCTCTTTTTGGGCATTAAGCATTAAGCTTTTTAAAGCATTTTCATCTAAAAAATCATTTTGTTGTTCATCAAATACCGCACTTTCAAATAAAAATCTTGATAAGATATCAACAACTACTGCTGCTGAGCCTTGTAAACTTGATTCTAACAAATAAATTTTCTCAGCTTTTTTAGCGTCCTTAAGCGCAGCATTTAAAACAATTGTTTCACAAAATGTTGAAGCAGTTTCCGCTACTGGCATAGTATAATGTGAATTTAATAATGATTCACTAAAAATATTATCACCGTGGTAAGCATGTCCTAACTCATGAGCTAAAGTAATCACATCCCCAAATGCCCCATTAAAATTAGTTAAAATTCGACTTTCTTTAATAGGAGGAATATTCGCACAAAAAGCACCCCCTACTTTTCCTTTGTAAGGTAAATAATCAATCCAATTATTCTCAAAAGCACGACGAGCTAAATCCTCAAGTTTTGGACTAAAAGAAGCAAAGTTTTTTAAAATAAAACTTTGCGCTTCTTCAATCGTAAACACTTTAGTACTCTCTCCGAGCGGCGCATATAAATCATACCAAGGAAGCCTATTTTGATGACCTAAAAGTTTTCCTTTACGTTTTAAATACATTCTAAAGACCGGTAAATAATCATCAATTGCACTAAACATTGCATCTAGGGTTGCTTTACTCATTCTTGATTTTACTAGCGCTTGATCTAATGCTGACTGATAACCACGGTATTTTGCCATGGTATTAACTTGACCTTTAATCCCGTTCATCGCGAAAGCAATTGCTTTATCAATCTTTTCATAAGCCTTAAGTTCTGTCTCATAAGCACTTTTACGGATTTCTTGGTCTTTATCTTCGCTTTTGCCAATAATCTCAGGGAGCGTTAATATTTCCCCATTAAACTCTATTTCTAAGGTTGATGTTAAGACTCTTTGCATCTTTGAGAATAAAGAAGTACTTGATTGATTTAACTTTGAGAGTAAGCCTTCAGTTTTTTCATCAAGTTTATATTGATGATGTTTTACTGTTTCATGTAAATAAAACTGGTGTTCTTTTAAAAAACTTGATGTTTCGATCAATTCATCAAGGTTTTCGATTTTACTTACAAAAATCGAAAACAAAGTAGAAACCTCTGTAAAGTCACTTGCTTTCTTTTGTAAAATAACCATATATCTTGCGCTTGCTTTATCAACTGTGTTAGTTGAACTGTTTAAAGAAACAAAACTAAAGAGTTTTCTTAAAAGACTTCCTAATTCAAGTTGAAATAACAAATAGTCAGTTAAGACTTTTGCTTGAGTCTTATCGTTTATAAACCGCTGTTTAAAACTGTTTGCTTGTTCTAAATACATATCAAGCATTTTTAGATCTTCTAAAAAAGCCTTTGATGTATATGATTCATATAGTTTTGATAAATCCCATTTTTTCATTTTTCCACCTCTTAAATTTTTTTTAATGTATGCCAGTCACTTGTGACAAAGCTAACATTTGTTTCTTTAAAAAAGTCGCGATATAGACCCTTAGGATTTTCTTTTAAATAATATAAATATGTTAATCTTGAAATAATATCATT
>CAYZEW010000002.1:8734-67044 GCA_964477825.1 uncultured Candidatus Izemoplasmatales bacterium
TAACCTCTGCCCAAGGGTTTACATAGTTTTGATTCCATGTTAAAACAGCTTCATCGCCAACAAGGGGTACCCCATGACTTGGTAAAACAGTCTTATTTCCTAATTTACTAATAATCAACTTTAACGAAGCAATATGCGCAGCAATATCTCCAAGGGAAGGGAATGGTAAAACTTTTTCACCTTTGTTATTACTAATAATGTCATCACCGACAAATAAATACTTCTTATTTAGTTCAATTAATAAGCCATCGACTGAATGGCCTTTATTGATTTTTAATAATAAAGTGTGTCTCCCAAAATTAAGTTTCATTTGATCAACAACGACAGTTTTTGGTAAATAAGCAGCAATATCTTTATTGTAAAGTTTCAAAGTGTCGCGTGCAAAAATACTTCCAATTACGTTTTTATCTTGAAGTCTTTTTAACCCTCCGATATGATCAGGATGAAAATGCGTTAAAATAACAGTTTTTATTAAAATATTTTTAAGGTTTAAATCAGCTAAAACTTGGATAAAATGACGGAGATAGCCTGTATCAATAATAATTGCTTCTTCGTCATTTAAAATAACATAAACATTAATCCCAATAATACTGTTTTTCTCAGGTAAGAAACGATAAACTAGAAGATCTTCTTCTAATTTGATAATTTCCATTTAAATAACCTCACTAACTACTAAACCAAGGAGCGCTAAATCTAAATCACTGTTTGCCTTTATCGTTATTCCTTTAGTGTTTTCTACAGTTTTATCAATTAAAGCATCAAAGTCAAATTTACTTTCATAATAAACGCAACGATCTAACTTCGGAGCTGTCGTTGGTTTTTTAGGTACATATACAGTACAACAGTCTTCAAATGGTTTAATCGAAATGTCATAACAATCAATCTTTTTAGATAGTTTAATAATATCTAATTTATCATATGTTGAAAGGGGTCTTACTACTGGCATATTAACAACTGCATTAATCACTTGCATACTTTTTAATGTTTGCGAAGCTACTTGGCCGATACTTTCCCCATTAAGTAAAATTAGACAGTTATTTTTTAAAGCGATTTTTTCTGCGATTTTATACATCATTCTGCGCATAATTGTAATATTATAAGCCTCAGGAATATAATTGAGTAAAGCAGTATGAAGTTCCATAAATGGCACCATATGAAGTCTTATTTTAGAGTGTGGAGCATATACGGCAAGTTTTTTTGTTAAATCCACAACTTTTTGCGCTGACTCAATGGAAGTAAGTGGTGTTGATTCAAAATGAATTGCTTCAATCTCCACTCCTTGTTTCATGGCAAGGAAACCAGCAACTGGAGAATCAATTCCCCCACTTAACATTAATAATCCTTTTCCAGCTACCCCAACAGGAAAGCCTCCCATACCTTTGATTTTCTTACAATAAACAAAGGTTGCCTCATTTCTAACTTCAACATGCAAAACCAGTTCAGGTTCATGCACATCAACAACAAGTAACTCCGTATTTTTTAAAACATGCGCAGCAACAAGCTGGGTAATCTCTGGACTTTTTAAAGGATAGTTTTTATCGCTTCTTTTAGTTTCGACTTTAAACTTTAAAACATAACTCCCGATTTCACTTTTAACAACTTCTAACGCTTTTGCTTTAATGTCTTCAATATCTTTAGTTGTTTTAGTTACTAAGCTATAGCTCGAAAGCCCCGATACTTTATCTAAGCCGTTAATTACTGTTTGATGATCTTCACCATTTAACAAAATATATAAACGATCATGTTTTAGTTCATAAGTAACATGCGGATTATTTACTTTTTCTCTTACTAAGGCATTTACTTTATCTAAAAAAACGCGTTTATTTTTCCCTTTTAAAGTTAAATCACCATATCTTACTAATATTCTTTCATACATTCTAATCACTCCTTTAAATCATAATAAGTTTACCATAATTATTTGCTTTTTTATATCTTTTTACTTAAAATAACACTAGGTGATAATAATGGATGAAAATCTATCTAAAGGCAATAATAAAACAAGGAACTATGAGCTTTTATTAAAAAACTTAAAATCCTATTTAATTAAGGAAGATAACCTGATTTCTAATCTAGCAAATTTAAGTGCTTACTTAAATTATTTTTTAAAGGATATTAACTGGGTTGGCTTTTATTTATACGATGGAGAAAATTTATCTTTAGGACCATTTCAAGGAAATACTGCCTGTACCAAAATCAAAATAGGTAGTGGAGTATGTGGGAAAGCTGCCAAAGAAAGAAATACAATTATTGTTGATGATGTATCAATGTTTGATGATCACATTACTTGCGATGTCGCAAGTAAAAGTGAAATTGTTGTTCCGATTATTAAAAATAGCCAATTAATCGGCGTTTTAGATATTGATAGTCCCTTAATCGCTAACTTTAACGAAGTTGATAAAACTGCTTTAGAAAAAGTTATTCAACAATTAGTTTCAGTAATTTAGAATCCTTAGAAAAGAATAACAATTTAATTGACATTTAATAGGTGTTTATATATAATAGGTGTTGCGCATATGTAATAAAGGCAGCTAAATAATCTGTTTATTAACTGCTGAATGTTCCGTAAAGGTTTGATAGTATTCTCCGCTGACGAGGTGAAATCATTAAAACATTCTGACTAATCAAATAGTTATTACTCTTTACGCAAAAAATAAAAAATAGGAGGAATACATTATGGCACGTTACACAGGACCAAGTTGGAAAATCGCAAGACGTTTAAAATACTCAATCACTGAAACTGGTAAAGAACTTGCAAGACGTCCTTACAGCCCAGGGCAACACGGACAAAGAAGATCAAAGTTAAGTGAATATGGAGTACAACTTCAAGAAAAACAAAAAGTTAGATATACTTACGGGGTTAATGAAAAACAATTCAAGAAAACATTTAACGAAGCAAAAAAAATGCATGGTAAACAAGGTGAAAGTTTCTTAATCTTATTAGAATCTAGATTAGATAACTTAGTTTATAGAGCAGGCTTTGCGAAAACTAGACGTCAAGCTAGACAATTAGTTAACCACGGACATGTATATGTAGAAGGAAGAAGAGTTGACATTCCATCATATCGAGTAGTTCCAGGTCAAACATTCACATTAAGTGAAAAAGCTAAAAAATTCGGAATCGTCTTAGATAGCTTAGAAGCTGTTATTTCAAGAGTTGAATTCATTAGTTTTGATGAAAATAAATTTGAAGTAACTTATGTTAGATTCCCTGAAAGACAAGAAATCTTATCAGAAATCAAAGAAAACTTAATCGTAGAATATTACAACAGATAAATTTTAAAAAGTCTCTTATTTAGAGACTTTTTTTATTTGCTTATATCATAAAAAAACACTTCCGTTAGGAAGTGTTTTTAATAGTTATTTAACGCCTGCTTCTACTAGTTGAATAAACGAACTTGCATCTAAACTAGCTCCACCAACTAATGCTCCATCAATATCTGACATTGCAAGTAATTCTTTAATGTTAGCTGGTTTAACAGATCCACCATATTGTATTCTTACTGCTTCGGCAGCTTCATTATCATATAATTCAGCAACAACATTTCTAATTGCTTTAATTGTATCATTTGCCATTTCTGCAGTCGCTGTTTTACCAGTTCCGATTGCCCAAATTGGTTCATAAGCTAAAACTAATTCTTTAATTTGTTCTTTACTTAAGCCTTCTAGCGCTTTAACAACTTGTGCTTTAACAAATTCATTAGTTTTGTTTGCTTCTCTAATTTCTAAACTTTCACCAACACAAACGATTGGGTTTAACCCATGGTTGAAGGCATGGTGAACTTTTTTATTAACTGTTTCGTCAGTTTCGTTATAATAAGCTCTTCTTTCACTGTGGCCGATAATTACGTATTCAACCCCGATTCCGACTAACAACAATGCACTAACTTCTCCAGTATAAGCACCATTATCTAAATAATGCATATTTTGAGCACCGATTCTTAAATTAGTTCCTTGTCTTTTTACCATATCTCTTAAAATTGGTGATTGAGTACAGATAACACTATCAACCTCTTCATTTGATGGTAATTTCCCATTAACATTATAGATGAATTGTAAAGCTTCATCTCTTGTTTTATTCATTTTCCAGTTTCCGGCAATAATTGGTTTTCTCATTGGTTTCTCATCCTAACTTTTTTCAGTTTTTATAAATCATCTACACAAGCAACGCCTGGTAAAGTTTTTCCTTCTAAATATTCAAGTGATGCTCCACCACCTGTTGAAATATGTGTTACTTTATCAGCAAATCCGTTTTGGATAACAGCTGCAGCACTATCGCCACCACCAATAATTGTTGTTGCATTATCTAACTTAGCTAGTGCTTCACAAATACCAATTGTTCCCCCAGCAAAATTACTAAATTCAAATACACCAACTGGACCATTCCAAACAACTGTTTTAGCAGTTTTTAAGATTTCTTCATATTTAGCTAATGTTTTTGGCCCAATATCAAGACCCATTTGGTTAGCTGGAATTTTATCAAAATCAACGATAGTAACAGGTGTTTCATTACTAAAATCAGTAGTAATTTTAATATCTTCCGCTAGCACAATTTTACCGTTCGCATCTTTTAATAATTGTGTTGCTAATTCTAATTTATCATCTTCACAAATTGATGTTCCAATTTCATATCCTAAGGCTTTGAAGAATGTATAACTCATTCCCCCACCAATTAAGATTTTATCTGCTTTTTTAAGCAAGTTATTAATAACACCGATTTTATCTCCTACTTTTGCTCCACCTAAAATGGCTACAAAAGGTCTAGCTGGATTATCTACAGCGCCACCAATAAATTTAATTTCTTTTTCAAGTAAGAACCCAGCTGCTACTTCACTAATATTTGCAGCAATTCCTACGTTTGATGCATGTGAACGGTGAGCCGTTCCAAATGCATCATTTACAAATACATCACCTAAAGAAGCCCAGTATGCTCCAAGTTCTGGATCATTTTTAGATTCTTTTTTACCATCAACATCTTCAAAACGCGTATTTTCAAACATTAATACTTCGCCTTCTTTTAAAGCTTTAATAGCG
This sequence comes from uncultured Candidatus Izemoplasmatales bacterium, assembly GCA_964477825.1. Lineage (GTDB taxonomy): Bacteria > Bacillota_I > Bacilli_A > Izemoplasmatales > Izemoplasmataceae > JAFGXW01. Next base: position 13,766 of record CAYZEW010000002.1, read on the forward strand.
TCTTCTAAGACTTGTCCTCTTGTGTAAGGAATAAATAAAACTTTTTGGCCTAAATATTCTTCTAATTTTTTAGCTATTGGTGCTAAACTTTTTCCTTTTTTGTCTTCTTCTTTTTTAACTCTTCCTAAATGTGAGAATAAAACAAGTTTCCCGTCATTTTCAAGAATGTATTTAATTGTTGGTAAAGCTTGGACGATTCTATTATCATCAGTAATTGCACCGTCTTTCATTGGTACATTAAAATCAACTCTCGTAAGTACTACTTTTCCTTTTAAATTTAAATCACTAACTATTTTTTTTGCCATTATTATTACCTCCTCTTTATTTCTCCAAATTCATTATACTAAAAAAGGAAGATAAAATCTATGATAATGATAAATGAAAGCACTTTTTTTTATCTTTAAGAATGTTCTCCTAAGTATTCTAATATATAAGCAATTCTTTGATGTTGTTTTTCTACCCTTTTAAAGCTAATATCAATAATTAACTCATCAAGGTTATTAAAAATAATTTTTGTGTGTGTTGGTGTAATTTCTTTGTAAGATAAAACATGATGATAATTAATAAAAATTACATCATATTCTCTTAAAGCCTTTGTTGGATATACAAAAAGCTGATAATTAATATAGATTGGTAAATTCTTTTTTTCTTTAAGCAACTTCCCAATTGCTTTTTTCCTGCCATCAAAAGTCGCTAAATTATTTAAACATAAATCATTTAAATATTTTTTGATTCCGCCATTAATTATTTCCATTCCGCTTTCAGTTTTTAAAACTACGCCATTATTTCCTCTTTTTATGTAATCCATTTTCTTCACCCTTTTTTAATTTATTACTTATTTAAAGGGATGTCTAGTTAATCTTATTGAAAAATAACCAACCTTTTTAAACAAAAAAAGACAAACCGAAGTTTGTCTATTTTGCTTTATATCTAAGTTCTGTTTCTGGATCAAAGAAATGAACTTTACTCATATCAAATGCAAGATCAATATTATCACCAATATGAATATCATCACGAGCATTTACTTTAGCGATTAAAATACTGTCTCCAAGTTTTGTATGAATATAAGTTTCAGCTCCAAGTAATTCGGCAACATCTACTTCAAAAGTAACGATTGCATCCTGATGGATTCCTTTCATTCTTTCATCATCGTAAATATCTTCAGGTCTTACTCCTAAAATGATTTCTTTTTTAAGAGCATCATTATCTTTTAAAATCGCCAATTTTTCTTTAGGTACAAAAACATCAAAACCATCTCCGACAAAACGGTTTTTAACAATTTTACCATTAATAAAGTTCATTGGAGGTGTTCCAATAAAACCACCAACAAATAAATTATCTGGATTATCATAAATTTCTTTTGGTGATCCAACTTGTTGGATATATCCGTCTTTCATTACAACAATTCTAGTCGCCATAGTCATCGCTTCAATTTGGTCATGGGTAACGTATACTGTTGTTGTTCCAATTCTTTCATGAAGTTTAATAATTTCAGCACGCATTTGAACACGTAACTTTGCATCAAGGTTTGATAAAGGTTCATCCATTAAGAATACTTTCGCATCTCTTACAATTGCCCGTCCTAATGCAACACGTTGACGTTGTCCACCACTTAAGGCTTTAGGTTTACGATCTAAATAAGGAACTAATCCTAATATTTCAGCTGAGTTTTGAACTCTTTTTTGAATTTCATCTTTTGGTAATTTTCTTAATTTTAATCCAAAAGCCATATTATCATATACTGTCATATGGGGATATAAGGCATATGATTGGAAAACCATTGCGATATTTCTATCTTTAGGAGCAACATCATTTACTAAAATATCATCAATATAAAGTTCTCCTTGAGTAATTTCTTCAAGGCCAGCAACCATTCTTAAGGTAGTAGATTTCCCACATCCTGATGGTCCAACAAAAACAATAAATTCTTTATCTTTAACTTTTAAAGTAAAATCAAATACGGCTTGAACACCATTATCATATACTTTATTTAATCCTTTAAATTCTAATGTAGCCATTAAGCTCATCTCCTTTTAATTTTCATTAACCTTATTATATAAAAAACAACTCCTTTTTTGTATGTGCAAATTGCACAAAGAAGTTGTTTTAAAAATGATATAACATATAAACAGCATTAGCCCCTTTAAAGGTTTTAACATTTAAGTTTGTTAATTCAATAAAATTATCAATCCGGTAATTCAAGGTATTCCGATGCATAAAGATTTTTTTAGATGTCGAACTTGAATTCATATTGTTTTGAATAAAAGCTAAAACTGTATCAATAACATCACTGCCGACCTTATCTAACAAATACTTTTTAAGTTTTTGTTTAACTATTTCTTGATTAGTAACAACGACATAACTTACTAAATCCTCAAAGTAATAAACACCTTTTTTAAGAGTCTTTATAAAGGTTTCTATTTCGTTTGTTAAAATAAATTCTTCTTCTAAATATGGTTCAATAATCATTACAATATCTTGATTAAAGTCTTCAATAATTAATTCTCTAAATGCTTCAAAATCAAGAGGTTCTTCATTATCGTAATCGATATCCTTTATTTTTAAAAGATTATTTGTAACTTTTTGCACAGTAAAAGCCGATCCTAAAGAGCTAAAAAGATCAGTAATTTCTTGATTTAAGGCATCTTGATAAATATAAATATTTCTTTTCATAAGAACCACCTAATAATTATTATAACATGGAAAATAACTGGATAACTAATATTTAAAAAAAATACAAAACAAAAGCCCTAAAACAGGGCTTTTAGATTATATTTTTTTGTATACTTCTTTAATGTTTTCTTTAGTAAAACCAAAAAATTTAATTGCTTCAGCTCCTGGAGCGCTTACCCCAAAACTATCAATTCCGTAAACATTGTTTGCGTAGCGATACCATAAATCTGGACTTCCCATTTCAAGCGCTAAGCGTTTCGTAATTTTACTTGGTAAAACTGCTTCTTGATATGCTTGAGGTGTATATTTGAAAATATCCATTGAAGGCATTGAAACAACTCTAACGTTAATTCCTTCTTCTGCGAGTAATTCTTGAGTATCTAAAGCAAGCCCTACTTCACTACCTGCGGCAATTAAAATTCCTTCAAAGTTTTCTTTATCACGAATGACATAAGCCCCTTTTTTGAAGTCTTCATAGTTAGTTTCTACTTTAACTTCTAAGTTTTGTCTTGATAAAGCAATCACTGATGGTGTTTTTTTAGTTTCTAAAGCTAAGCGGAAACTATAAGCAGTTTCGTTAGCGTCACATGGTCTTAAAAGATTAACGTTTGGCGTAGTTCTAAACATCGATAATTGTTCGATTGGTTCATGAGTTGGACCATCTTCTCCAACAGCAACTGAATCATGAGTAAAAATATATAATGATGGGATTTTCATAATCGCAGCCATTCTAACAGCTGGTTTCATGTAGTCAGAAAAAACAAAGAATCCCCCACTAAATCCTCTTAAATGATGAAGTGTAAGTCCGTTAACCATCGCGGCCATTGCGTGTTCTCTAACCCCAAAACTAATATTTCTTCCTACTGGGTTTTCTTTTGAGAAGTTACCATTAATTCCTTTGGCTTTTGTTGATTTAGTTAAATCAGCACTTCCCCCAATTAATTCAAGTAAGTTTTCTGATAAAGTAGTTAAGACTTTTCCACCAGTAACGCGGGAAGCTTCAACAGTTCCTACTTCAACTGTTTTTAAAACTTCTTCAAAATCAATTACTAATTCTTGATTAATAATTTGTTGAAGCTTTTTAGCTAATTCTGGGTATTTTGCAGTATATTCTTCAACCATTTCTTCCCAGTTATTTAGGGCTTCTTCTCCTCTTAAAACAGTGTTTTTAAAGAAATCTTGATAAACTTCTTCAGGAGCAAAAAATTCTGGATAATTATAACCTAGTTTTTCGCGCATTTTATCAGTTTCTTCTTTTCCCATTGGTGAACCATGCGTAGCAGATTTACCAGCTAAAGAAGAACCGTAACCAATAACAGTTTTAACTTCAATGATCGAAGGTTTATCTGTTAATTTAGCTTTTTCAATTGCGTTGTTTAACTCTTCTAAATCATTACCATCTTTAACAATTGAATAGTCCCAAGCCATTGCTTCATATTTCATTTTTACGTTTTCCGTATTAGCATTCGCAAGTGGTCCGTCTAATTGAATATCATTTGAATCATATAACACAATTAATTTTTCCAGTCCAATATTTCCTGCTAAAGAAATTGCTTCTTGGGTTACTCCTTCTTGTAAGTCCCCATCTCCACAAATTACATATGTAAAGTGATCAATCACTTTAAAATCTTCTTGATTAAAAGTTGCTGCTAAATACTTTTCAGCAACCGCCATTCCAGCTGCCATCGCAATTCCTTGACCAAGTGGTCCACTTGTTGAATCAATTCCTTCAGTATGAAGGTATTCTGGATGTCCTGGTGTTTTTGAGTTTAATTGTCTAAATTGTTTTAAGTCATCCATTGAAACATTAAAACCAGCTAAATGTAAAACTGGGTATAACATTCCTGTTGCGTGTCCTGCGGCTAAAACAAAACGATCACGATTAAACCAAAGTGGTTTATTTGGAGTTACTCGCATATGTTTTGTATATAGTGAATAAATTGCTGGGGCTGCTCCTAAAACAATCCCTGGATGACCACTATTTGCTTTATTAATAGCGTCCATTCCTAAAAAGCGTATTGCGTTTACTGAATCTTTCATTTTTCATTCTCCTACTCTATCTTTAATAATAAATTATTAATTACTCTAACTTAACTTCTTAGTAAATATTATACAACAAACTCGCCTTTTTTCCAACTATAGCACAAACAAAAACGAACCATTTGAAAAGGTTCGTTTTTGTTTTAATATTTTAAGAAGCACAGCTTTAAAGTTATCCTTTTTAAGTTTTCTGCTTTTAACCAATACTTCCTTCCATTTCTAACTTAATTAATTGGTTTAACTCAACCGCGTATTCCATTGGCAATTCTTTAGAAAACGGTTCAATAAAGCCCATAATAATCATTTCTGTAGCTTGTTCTTTTGTTAGTCCCCGACTCATTAGATAGAAAAGTTGTTCTTCACTTACTTTTGAGACAGTTGCTTCATGTTGAACTTCAGCCTGATTATTTTTAACAATATTATATGGTAATGTGTCTGATGTGCTAATCTCATCTAAAATGATTGTGTCACATTCGACATTACTTTTTGCGCCAGTTGCACTTGGTAAATGTTTGATTAATCCCCGGTAATTAACTTTTCCTCCTCGAGCACTAATCGATTTACTTATAATTTTAGAAGTTGTATCTTTTCCTAAATGAATCATTTTAGCCCCGGTATCTTGATACATTCCTTCTCCCGCAAAAGCAATTGAAATTGTTGTTCCTTTTGCTCGGTCTCCTTTTAAAATGCACGCAGGATATTTCATATTGATTTTACTACCAATATTACCATCAATCCATTCCATATGAGCATCTTCTTCAACTAAAGCTCTTTTTGTTACTAGGTTAATAATGTTATTAGCCCAATTTTGGACTGTTGAATAACGACAATAACCGCCTTTTTTAACAAAGATTTCAACAACTGCAACGTGTAAACTAGCTTTTGTATATATTGGGGCAGTACACCCTTCTACATAATTTAAGCTAGCTCCTTCATCAACAATAATTAAGGTTCTTTCAAATTGACCCATTTGTTCACTATTAATTCTAAAATACGATTGTAATGGCTTTTTGACAGTTACTCCCTTAGGAACATAAATAAAAGAGCCACCACTCCATACAGCGCTATTTAACGCCGCATATTTATTATCAGATGCTGGGACTACTTTTGCAAAATATTCTTTAAAAAGCTCTGGATATTTTTTTAAGGCAGTGTCGGTATCTGTGAAAATGACTCCTTGCTTTTCAAGTTCTTCTAACGTTGAATGATAAACTACTTCACTATCAAACTGCGTTGATACTCCTGCTAAAAACTTTTGTTCAGCTTCAGGAATCCCAAGTTTATCAAAAGTATCTTTAATTTCTTCTGGAACATCTTCCCAGTTGCTTTCAGATCTTTCTGATGGTTTAACATAATAAGTAATTTCATCAAAATCAATATGCGTTAATTCTGGTCCCCATGAAGGATTAACATCATTAATAAATTTGTGATAACTTTTAACTCTAAAATCAGTCATCCAACTAACTTCATTTTTTATACTAGAAATCTCTTTAACAATCTCTTCATTTAACCCTTTTCCGGTATCTCTTAAGCTTTTTGTTTTTGTTTTAAACCCAAATTTATAATCCCCAATGATCTCTTTTATCTCATTTTTTGTTTGCTCACTCATTAAAGATTCACTCCGTTTCGTCTAATGTCTTTTCAAATGCTTTCCAAGCAATTGAAGCACATTTTATTCTTGCTGGAAACTTATTTACTCCTTGGTAAACAATTGCTCCTTCTAAATCAACTGTTTTATCATATGGTTTATTAGTTAACATCTCTAAATAAGTTTTTGTTATTTGTTTTGCTTCTTCTGTTGTTTTTCCAATTAAAACTTCACTCATTACTGAGGCACTACTACAACAGATACTACACCCTTTTCCATCTTGTTTAACATCGACTACTTTTCCGTTTTCAATTTTAGACTGAACCGTAATATCATCTCCACAAGTGGGATTTTTAATATGCATTGTTTTATATTTTAGATCATTTACTAACCCTTTATTTCGTGGATTTTTATAATGATCCATAATTACTTGACGATATAGTTCTTCTAAATTAGTCATCTTTATTCCTCCTAAAATCCGACTTTAGTAAAAAAGGCACGTGCGTTTTTCACTGAAGTAATGAATTTATCACAGTCTTCAATTGTGTTATATAAATAAAACGAAATTCTTAAAGTAGCGGAAACATTTAACCATTTAATAATTAGCTGCGCACAATGATGTCCTGCGCGCATACAAATGTTATCACCATCAAAGAAAGTTACAGCGTCATGCGGATGAACATTATCAAGGTTAAAGGAAATAATTCCGGTTTCAGTTGTTTCATTATAAATCGTTACCCCTGAAATTTTCTTTAACTTTTCAAGAGTGTAATCTTTTAAGACTTTTTCATGTTTTGCGATGTTATCTAGTCCGATACTTTCTAAATAATTAACCGCTTCTCCTAAGCCAATTGCTTCAGCGATTGGGGGAGTTCCTGTTTCAAATTTATAAGGTGTTTCTTTCCATGTAGCACTATATAAATCAACATTATCGTTCATATCGCCACCAAACTCAATTGGTGCCATTTCATCTAGTAAAGCTTTTTTCCCATACAAAACACCAATCCCGGTAGGACCACACATTTTATGTCCTGAAAAAGCTAAAAAGTCACAATCTAATTTTTTAACATCAATTTTTTTATGAGGCGCAGCTTGAGCTGCATCAACCACAACAATTGCTTTTTTCTCATGAGCTAATTTAATAATTTCTTCAAGTGGTGAAACATAGCCCATGACGTTTGAAACGTAGTTTAGGGCGACTACTTTTGTATGATCATTAAAAACTTTTTTAAAGTTTTCAATCGTAATTCTACCTTCCTTATTTAATTTTACATAAACTAGTTTAGCTTTAGTTATTTTACTAACATTTTGCCAAGGTAAAACTTGGGAATGGTGTTCTAACTCACTTACAATAATTTCATCAGTCCTTTTTAAGTTACTTAAGCCATAGCTCGATGCGACTAAATTTAAAGCGCTACTTGCTCCTTTAGTAAAAACTATTTCATTAAAGTCAGCGTTAATAAAATCTGCGATTTTTTGACGCGAGTTTTCATAAAGTTCTGTTGCTATATAACTTAAATTGTAAACCCCACGATGAACATTAACACTATATTTTTGATAGTATTCATCCAGTTTATCAATCACTTGTCTTGGCTTCAAACTAGAAGCAGCAGTGTCTAAATATACTAACGACTCATCATCTAAAACGGGGAAATCTTTTTTCAAGGTTAAAACATCCATTTTTTCACCTTCATTTATATTGTTTTTTTACTGACAGTTGTTGTAAAATCTTTAATTAATTCTTGCGTTGAAAGATGAGCAATAATTGGACTCAAAAAGCCGGTTATAATTAAGCGCTCAGCTTCTTTTTTGGTTAGTCCTCTACTCATTAAATAGTATAACTGTTCTTGATCAATTTTACCAATCGCAGCTCCATGTGATGCTTCTACATCATATTCATCAATTAATAGTAATGGATTAGCTTCAAGGGTTGCTTTAGTTCCTAAAATAATTCCTTTATTAAGTTGTCTCGCAATACTTTTAATCATTTTTTTATTAATTTTGCCAACCCCTTCAAAGCTTAAAGTACTTTGATCATTTGCTACCCCATAGTTTTCAATATACCCCTCAGTATTTGGAGCATTATGAACAAGAAGTTGTCTTAAATCGGCATGTTGGTCTTTAGATGTAATGGCAACAGTTTTTACTGTCGCAGTGGCTGCTTTTCCGTTTAAAAAAGCATTTGTTCTAACTGTTGTTAAAGAATCACTTACCTCAGCAATACTATAATTACTATTTCCGTAAGCAGCGATATAACTATTTCTAAGCAGTTTAACTTCTGCAAACAAATTAAAATTAGTAATTCCTGTATAAGTTAATTTTGCATTTTCAAATAGCACACTATTAGATACTATTTCTACATTAGTTGCTTCAAAATTATATAAATATTCAAAGTAGGTTAATTCTGCGTTTTCATTTAAAACAATTTCAATTTCACTACTTGTTGATTGTTTCCCAAATAAATAGAAAAGATGTAATGTTTGATTTCCATAAAAGTTTTTAGGAATAACAATTTTTAAATTATTTACTTCACTAGTTATTACAAGTTCTTGAAAAGTTTCTGCTAGTTTATTAACGACAATATAACCATCCTTTATAACTAAATAATTAGTTAAATCATCAGTAAGAAGTTTTGAGATTTTACTTGGTATATTTGATTTTGTTGTTTTAACAACATTTAATTTAGGCATTATAATCCTAGCGCTTCTTTAGTAGCGCATGTTCCTAAAATAATTCGTTCTTTTTCAGCTTCAGCAACTACCCGTTCATCTTCAATACCAAGTTCTTCTTTAAGCCAATCATAACCTTCTTGATCAATTCTTTTAATTAGTTCTTCTTTTCCTGACTTAACGATTCTTCCTTGCATCATAATATGGACATAGTCAGCTTTAATATAGTCTAGGAGTCTCTGATAATGGGTAATTAATAATAGCCCTAATTCGCTAGATTTCATCGCTGTAATATTTTCCCCAACAATTTTCAAGGCATCAACATCAAGCCCTGAATCAATTTCATCTAAAATCGCGATTTTTGGTTTTAACATTTTCATTTGTAATATTTCATTACGTTTCTTTTCTCCACCACTAAACCCTTCGTTTAAGTAACGATGTGGCAAATCTTCATTCATTTTTAATTGGGCAACAGCCTTATCATATTCAATAATAAATTTGAATAACGATACTTTTTTACCATCTTTATTTCTCGCATCCATCGCCGTTTTAATAAAATCACTATTCGTTACTCCAGGAACTTCCGCTGGATGTTGCATTCCTAAAAAAAGGCCTGCACGACTTCTTTCGTCGACCGTCATTTTTAAAACATCTTTTCCGTCTAAAAGGATTTCTCCTTTAGTAATCTTAAATTTAGGGTGACCCATTACAACACTAGCTAAAGTTGATTTCCCTGTTCCGTTTGGACCCATTATCGCGTGAGTTTCCCCACCATTTATTGTTAAATTAACACCTTTTAAGATTTCTTTATTATCGACTTCGGCGTATAAATTTTTAATTATTAAAGTACTCATATATCTTCCTCCTTTGTTCAATAGTATTCTACCAAAAATGTAATAATAAAGCCACTAAAACGATTGTTTTATTTTTGCAAAAAAGTCTCAATAAAAAAACAGTATGCTTTTCCCATACTGTTTTAATCTTGTCCTTTAATTTACAACGTATTTACTAATTGATTTTTTCACGATTGAATAGCCTAAATCATTTAAATGAAAACCGTCTATGGTATATTCTATTTTTAATTGATCAAAATCATTTTTTAATTTTTTTGTAATATCAACATATTTTAAATGATGTTTCCTAGCATAATTTTTTAAATAATAATTTAACATATTAATATCAAAATTATTACGATTATCAACATATTCACGAACAATATTATCCATATTCGCAGGGTTAACAGGAACCACACTTAATAGATGAATTTCAGTTTCTTTTGAACGTTTTTGAATTTCCTCCACAATCATAATAATATTATGATAAATATCTTTAACATTCATTCTCTCAAAGCCCATATCGTTAGATCCAACTGATAAAAATAACTTCCTTGGTTTATATTTAATTGCTCGTTTATATAATGTTTTTAATAATAAAGAAGAAGTATCTCCAGAAATTCCATTATTGTAAATAGTGAGATCTTCAAAAGTTTTTTCTAGTTTTAAGTTCTCAATAAAACAATCTCCAACTAAAACAATTTGGTGTTTTTCAAAATCTCTTGCCGTAATTTCATTCAACTTTTCTTTATACTTTTTCATCATTACTTTCTCATTCATTCTCTTCATCATCTTCTTCTGTGTCCACTTTATAGTACTCCGCTAATGGTTTCCCAAAAACACGTTTAATAACAACTAGTGTTAGTAATGCCGCTATCGAAACAATAATTCCAAGAACGTTTTGTCCAAGTCCAAAAATAATTCCGATAATCGCACTAATCCATAATGTTGAGGCAGTAGTTAACCCATAAACATTTGAATTTGTTTTTAAGATAGCCCCAGTTCCTAAGAACCCTACTCCAGTAATTACTGCGGCAATAATTCTTTGCCGTTGTAAAACGATATTCCCAATAAATTGCGGATTATCAAACGCAAACTGAATCGATTCAAGATACATTGTTTCCTGAACGATGGCTAAAGCAGCAGCTCCAAGTGCTACTAAAACATGGGTAGTCATCCCAGCAATTTTATGTTTTCTTTGTCTTTCAAATCCAATAAGACCTACGAAAAAGACTGTAAGGCCAAGACTTTCAAGGATGTAATAAATATCAATTGTAGATGTCATCTTTTTCACCTTCTTCCTATTGTAATATTCAATTATAAACGCTTACATTTAAAAAAGCAATAAAAAAGGCGAAGAATTTTCTTCGCCTTTAATGATTGTTCTTATTCTTCGTCTAAACTATAATCCATTGCTGCATAACGTTGATACATTTTATAACGACGTTTTGCTTCTTGTAAGTTTCTTTCATATAATTCTTCTGCATGTTCTGGATTAATATCAACTAATTGATAGTAACGTGCTTCATTCATTAAGAATTCACGATAACGATCCCATTGTGGCGGTTTTGAGTCAATCTTAAATGGATTTTTACCAAGTTTTTCAAGTCTTGGATCAAATCTAAATGTTGGGAAGTATCCACAAAGCGTAGCTAGTTTTGCTTGGTTTTGAGAATTTAATAATCCACCTTTAATACTATGAGCGATACATGGTGAATATGCAATTACAAGTGAAGGTCCTTTATATTCTTCAGCTTCTTTGAAAGCTTTAAGAACTTGTTGTTGCGAAGCACCATGTGATACTTGAGCAACATATACATGTCCATAACTCATTGCGATTGCAGCTAAATCTTTACGTTTACCTTCTTTACCACTAGCTGTAAACTTAGCGATAGATCCAACGTGAGCTGATTTAGATGATTGTCCACCAGTATTTGAATATACTTCAGTGTCAACAACTAAAATGTTAATATCTTCGTTATTAGCAATAACGTGGTCTAATCCACCGTAACCGATGTCGTAGGCCCATCCGTCTCCACCAATAATCCAGTTAGATTGTTTAACGATATAGTTTGATAATTCTTTAATTTCATCAGCCATTGCTGAATCATCATTTTCAAGTAAAGCCATTAAAGCATTATATACTTCAAGTGATTTTTCACCATCTTCACGGTTTTCAATCCAAGTTTCAAATTGTGATTTAACTTCAGCACTAACTTTATCCATATTGTTAATGAAAACATTTTGTAAACGATCACGAAGTGCTTCATTAGCATGACGCATTCCGAAACCAAATTCAGCATTATCTTCAAATAAACTATTTGCCCATGCAGGTCCACGTCCATTATCTAGTGATGTGTAAGGAGTTGCTGGGAAAGAAGCTCCATAAATTGAAGAACAACCAGTAGCATTAGCAATTTGCATTCTATCTCCGAATAATTGTGTAATTAATTTAATATATGGTGTTTCACCACAACCTAAACAAGCTCCACTAAATTCGAATAATGGTTTTGCAAATTGTGAATTTTTAACATTTGTTTTCTTAACTAAGTTATCTTTATATGTTACATGATCATATAAATATTCAGTATTTTGAACTTCACCTTTAGCAATTTCTTCATGAATTGGAGACATTACTAATGATTTTTCTTTTGATGGACAAACTTCCACACAAACTCCACAACCTGTACAATCTAATGTAGAAATTTGAATTTTATAACGAAGTCCGTCAAAACCTTTACCTGTTGGTTTTAAAGTTTCAAGTCCTTCTGGAGCATTTGCCATTTCTTCTTCAGTTAATAAGAATGGTCTAATTGCCGCATGTGGACAAGCAAATGAACATTGGTTACATTGAATACAGTTGTCACCAATCCATTCAGGAACGTAGTTAGCAATCCCCCGTTTTTCATAAGCAGCAGTACCGTTTTCCATTGTTCCATCTTCATAACCTGTAAAAGCACTAACTGGTAAATCATAACCTTTAATTGCGTTTACTTTATCAGCGATATTTAAAACGAAATCAGGTCTTGTTTTATCGATAACAACTTCTTCATCTTTTAAATCTGCCCAACTTGCTTTAACTTCAATTTCAACAAGTCCAGCTTTTCCTTTATCAATTGCAACATAGTTTTTCTCAACGATTTCTTGACCTTTACGACCATACGCTTTCTTAGCGTATTTTTTCATTAATTTCATTGCTTTATCATAAGGCATAATTTGTTCATTTAAAGCAAAGAAGGCACTTTGCATAATCGTATTAATCATTCCACCAAGGCCTGCTTCTTCAGCAAGTTTTACGGCATTAATAATATATAATTTAGCATTTTTCTTCGCTAAAGTTTTCTTAACTTTTGTTGGTAATAATGCTTCAACTTCTTCTTTTGGAACAACTGTATTAAGTAAGAATGTTCCACCATCTCTTAACCCATCAACCATATCGTATTTATTAAGATATGAATCTTTAGAACAAGAAACAAAATGAGGAGTACTTACTAAATATGTTGATTTAATTGGGTCTTTACCAAAGCGTAAATGCATACGAGTAATTCCCCCTGATTTTTTCGAGTCATATGAAGAATATGCTTGACCGTATAAATCAGTGTTTTCTCCGATAATCTTAATTGTGTTTTTCGAAGCACCTACTGTACCATCACTACCAAATCCATAAAATAATAATTCTGTGGTAGTATCTGGTTGAGTATCGATTTCAGTATGTGGTAATGAACTAAAGTTTACATCATCAACGATTCCGATTGTGAAGCCATCTTTTTGTTCACCATCTAAATTATCATATACTGCAACAATTTGTCCTGGAGTTGTATCTTTACTTGAAAGACCATAACGTCCACCAACAATAATTGGGGCATTTTCTCTACCATAATATAATGATTTAACATCTAAGTATAATGGTTCACCAATTGAACCAGATTCTTTAGTTCTTTCTAAGACAGCAATTTTCTTAACTGAAGAAGGCATTGCTTCTAAGAAATATTTTTTACTGAAAGGACGATATAAATGTACTGTTAAAAGTCCGACTTTTCTTCCTTTAGCAACTAAATAATCAACTGTTTCTTCGATTGCATCAGTAACACTACCCATTGCAATAATTACATCAGTTGCATCTTCTGCCCCGTAATAAACAAATGGCGCATAATTACGACCAGTAATTTTAGAAATTTCTTTAAAATATTTTGCAGCAATATCTGGTACTTTTGCATAATATTTATCTTGAATTTCACGAGCTTGCATGTAAACATCATCATTTTGTGCTGACCCTCTAGTTACTGGGTTAGATGAGTTTAACGCTCTTTTACGGAAACGTTTAACCGCTTCACGGTCTAACAAGCGATCAAAGTGTTCATAATCCATTACTTCAATTTTATTTACTTCATGAGAAGTTCTAAAACCATCGAAGAAATGTAAGAAAGGAATACTTGATTCAATTGCGGCTAAATGCGCAATTGCTCCTAAATCCATTACTTCTTGAACAGATCCACTAGACATAATTGCAAAACCAGATTGTCTTACAGCCATAACATCTTGATGATCCCCAAAAATTGACAAAGCTTGAACAGCAATGCTTCTTGCTGCAACATGAATTACTCCTGGTAGTAATTCCCCAGCAATTTTATACATATTAGGTAATTTAAGTAGTAATCCTTGTGAAGCAGTATAAGTTGTTGTAAGTGCTCCTGCTTGAAGCGATCCATGAACTGTTCCAGCAGCTCCTGCTTCTGATTGCATTTCAATAACTTTAACTGGCATTCCAAATAAGTTTTTCTTACCTTGAGATGCCCATAAATCAGTGTACTCCGCCATCGGTGAAGATGGTGTGATTGGATAAATTCCAGCTACTTCAGTAAACGCATATGCGACATGTGCTGCAGCTTGGTTTCCGTCCATTGATTGGAATACTTTTTTTGTTGTCATGGTAAAACCTCCATTTAAAATTTCTTTATTTTTTACTGCATATTTCTACAAGTTAAATTATAAGTCAAAAGACTTTTTTTTACAACCAAAAATACTTTATTTTCAGTTTTAGAAAACATTTACATTTTTTAAAAATTAAAAAAAGCTAGAAAAATTCTCTAGCTTATTTTATTTGGTTTAAAAATCCTTCTGCTTTATCTAAATACATCTGCGCAATAAACATAAAATCTACCCCTAAATCTTTACTTAATCCAATAAATTCTTTATATAAGGCAACGTTATGCCACTGCAAAGTTTGGAAAGTTCTAAAGAAATAAAGGCGGTTATAATCTTCAGTTGTTGGTGTATGTCCTAAGTAAACAGGAAGAAGCGCTAATGCATGGTCAAAATTACTATTCCCAAAACATGCAATATCATAAAATGGATCGTTATTTCCAGTAAATTCCCAATCCATTAATTTCATTGTTTTATCTTCTAAAACAACGAAATTAGAAACTTGTGAATCACCGTGGGTTAAAGTTAATAATTCTTCCTTCATATATTTATCTTTGTATTCTAAAAACTTAGCTTTTAATTCATGATATCTTTTTGAATGAGTATAGTTGAATTCAACTAAATAACTTTCGTATAGTGCTAGTCTTTTTAAAATATCATAATCATATTTTGATTTTTTCGAAGAGTCATGAATTTGATGAAGGACTTTAGCTGCTTCATCTAACATTTCTAATGGCTCAAGTTCATGAAGTGGTGTTCCCTCGATATATTCGGCAATTTTATAACCAGTTTTTACATCTAAATAAATTGTTTTGTTATTTAGTTCTAAATCTTCAACTAACTTAATATGAAATTCTTCGACAACGCGATCAACAAATTTTTCTGCTTTTTTACCAGGGATTCTAAAAGTATATAACTGATTATTTACCTTAACGACGTAAGTATAATTACTCATTCCTCCCATTAGACGATTAACTACTACTACTTCATCTTCTTTTACGTTTAAAACTTTTGAAGTAACTTCTTTAATAATTTGTTCATTTGTCATTTTTTAATTCCTCCTAAAATTCGTATACTTTTGTGGGAACATCTTGTTTCGCCACTACTAAATTATAATCTTCTATTTTAAGATTATAGTCTTTAAAAACTTCCTCATATGTTTTAAGAGCTAAACTCTCTAAATTACATTCTCTTGAAGGATGCGCTAAAATAATATTTTTAGTTTTCTCACCAACTAATTTACTCATATTATAAGCTGAGTCATTATTGGACATATGTCCTTTAATTGAATCAATCCTTTGTTTTAAATAAAATGGTCTATCGGAAGTAAATAACATTTCAATATCATAATTTGCTTCAAAAACATAAAAATCAGCATTTTCTAAAAGGGCTAAATCATTTACTGGTAAATAACCGATATCCGTAATATAAACCACCTTTTTCCCTTCAGCATAAATAACGTAACCAACTGCATCTTTAGCGTCATGTGAAATTCTTAAAGGAAAGAGGGTAATATCATTAATCATAAACTTTTCATTTGGAGTAATAAAAGCAGTTTGATCTTCTTTAATATTTAGCCTAACTTTGGGGTGCATGGCGTGATAAGTTTTTTCTGTTAAATAACAAACTGTATCAATTCTTTTAAGTAAAACATCAATCCCTGCGACATGATCAGTATGTTCATGGGTAATAATGACTCCATCCATTGTATCAATTGATAACTCCATATCATCTAACCGCTTTTTTAACTGCCTAAATGATAACCCACAATCAATTAATATTTTAGTATTATTTGCTTCAAAATAAGTAGCATTTCCTTTGGAACCACTTCCAAGGACACATAGTTTCATAGTATCACTCCAATACAAAAATATTATACAACATCTCTTTACTTTTTCAATAGAATTACAGTAATATCATCTGTTATTTTAAAAAGAAGCGAAAATTCATAATATTTTCATAATATATTTATTGTTTTTGTCTATCATTAATGATATTATATATACTGCGGAAATAATAAGGAGTGATTTAGATGAATAAGAGTATTTTAATCCGAGGCGGAATTATTATGGGGATTTTCCTAGGAATAATTGGCGCTGCGGTAGGATGTAGCATGATTAAGAAAGATGATGTTACTCCACAAATCTCAAATCCTAATGAAGTATACCTTCATTTAGATGATTTTGATGTTACCAACCAAGAACTATGGGATATTATGAAAAATGTTGATGGTCTGAATTATTTAACAGACTATATTGATGAAATAATTTTAGCAGATTACATCGATAACCTTACCCAAGAAGAAATTGATCATGAAGTTTTAGTATTAACTTATCAAACAGATGATGAAGATGCTATTGCGGAAATTCAGGAAGATCCTGAACGTAATCAAGAATTCGTTGATGCTTTTAGACAAAACTTAGTTATTATGGGATATGATCCAGAAAACGCTGATGATATGCGTGCTTTTGTACAATTAAGTGTTGCGAAAGTAAACTATTTAAAAGACGTAATTAAAGATGCTCCTGTTGGAGATTATTTTGAAATTACTGAAGATAGTTTAGAAAGATATTATAACCAAACTGAATATAATGATGCCTGTGCTGTTGAAGTTAGATTTTCTAGTGTTAATGAAGCTAACTTAGTATTTGATCATTTTAATTTAGTTCCTAACTATAATACTGGTTTTGGACTATATTTCGGAACTGATCCAATTGAAGATGTTGCTAGTGGTGATTTTGATGATACTAATACAACTCAATTAACTGATGAAGAAGTTTTCAGTAAATATATTGAAATGTATAATTACATGAATCCATGGATGCCTCAAATTCCAACTACGATTACTCAAGAAGATTATTGTAATGACTATGCTGATATTGCTACTTTTAGTTTTTCAGATTTAACTAAAGATAAAGCACAAGGTGATCCAAATATTGAATACGGAATGTACTTATTTAACACTTTAGATTTAACTAAAGAAGATATGGTGCCTTATTCTTACAGTGTTCAACCAATTGGAACGCAAAGTATTATTGCTTATAAAGTATCAGAAGAACCTCGTACTCCATTTGAAGATGTTACAGCTCATAAAATGGCAGCGTTAATTGATGATTTAACACAATACTTTATTACCGATGATAATATTGAAAAAGTAATGCAAGAAAAAAGAGATGAAGTGGGACTTGAAATTTATGACCCATTAATGAAACTAAAATATAAATATAATACTGGGATTACTTATGACAACAAGGGTGATAAAACATTAATTGCTAAATTTGGTGATACTGAAATTACAGCTGATGATTTATATAATTATATGGAAGATAAAGTAGGAACATTCTACAGTATTGAACTTACGAAGGTTAAATGGTTAGTTCAAAGTGATGAATATGAAAATGTATATGGTGAAAGCCGTGACTACATGAACAATAGTTCTGAAAAAATGGCAGAACACCGTGATGAACTAAGAAATATTAAATCTATTTTTAGTAGTAACGGTTATGCCAACTACGGATTTAGTTCAAATGACTATACCTGGGAAGAATTCCTATACTTAGCATTTAGTGCAACTAGTGAAAATAAAGTTATTGAACAATTATTCGTTGTTAGAAACTTACAACCTGCTTTAATTTATCCAACTTTAAGTTATGATAGTGTTGCTCCATATATCCAAGATCAAGTTGATAACTATTTCAGTTTAAATGTTAATCATATTTTAATGTTTGTTGATTTTGATAATGATTTCCAACCTGATAGTTTTGATGATTTAATCGCTGGATTTAGTGCAGCTGAACAAACAGAATATAATTCATTAAAAGTTGCTTTTGAAAACTTAGTATTAGATAAATATAATAATGATGGTCTTACTGAGGAAGAAATCGTTGATGAATTCCAAGATAGTTTAATTGATGATCCAAATAATGAATGGGCAATCTTTAAACAATACGGATTTAGATTAATGACTGAACCTTTATCACCTGATGGTGGAAGTTTAAATTATCTTAACTCAACAACTTTAGATGATAACTTCAAAGATTCATTAAAACGGATTTATGACTTATATGTTAGACCTGAAAATGAAGATAAAGACGAATATGTAGATACCCAATTAACTACAACAGATTTCGGATTACATTTAATCATTGCTACTAAGGGTGACGGATTCGAACAACCAACTGCGGAATTTACTGCAGATGCTGAAAATCCTAATGCTTATAGTGCAGGTTCTGAAAATGATAGTATAACTCCATCTGAAGCTCAAATTTTACTTTATAACCAAATTAAATTTGCTGAAATGGAAGGCGAACAAGCTGATGTTATTTTACCAACGAGTGTTTACCAAGCAATTGATACATATTATGGTAATATGTTTAATGCTTACTTCACACAAACTGGTTATTCATTAGTTACAACGCAATATATTTTAAGTGCTCATCCTGTTTATACAACTAACAATGATCATCATATGGCCTTACTACAAGAAATTATTGATGCTTTGTATCAAATTAATTTCCCAGATGAATTCGTTCGTCCGGAATAGTCTTAAATAATTAAAGCCCTGAATTTTCAGGGCTTTTTGTTTATCATATATTATTTAAAAAAGTCCTAAAATAGGACTTTTTGTTAATTATTTTTTTGCTTTATAATAGCGTTCACGATCTAACACAGTAACTGGTTGGGTAAATTCTCCTTCTTCAGTTATTTTAAGAGCTGCTTCTAAAGCCGTCATTTTGGAATCAATGTTGTCAATAAAATGTAAAATTAATGCTTCAGGAAGATTCGGTTTTTTGGGCGAACCGTAATTTCCGTAATAATGGTGTGACAAAATCATGTGTTGTAATAACAATGTTTCTTCTTTGTCTTCATATCCTAACTGTAATGCTGTAACCTCAAGGGCTTTAACCCCCATTGTGATATGACCTAAAAGTTTTCCTTTTTTACTATATTCAGGACCAGCGTAACTTGATAATTCTTCAACTTTGCAAATATCATGTAAGAAGATTCCCGCAATTAATAAGTCTTCGTTTAAAAACGAATAATTTTTTATAAAGCCATCAATTAGTTTAAGCATTGTTGAAGTATGAAAACTTAACCCACTAATATAAGCATGATGAAGTTTTGTCGCAGCTGGATATAAGTAAAAAGCTTCTTTACGTTTTTCATAGACAGCCATTACAATCTCTTTAATTACTTGATTTTCAATTTTAGCTAAATAACTTTCAACGATTTCCTTAATTTCACTAATTGTTAACGGCGCGTACTCGTAAAAACAAGTCATTAACGCTTGACGTTCTTCAAGTTCTAAAGGTTTTTGATCAATGCTTTCATAAGCATTAATTAAAAACTGATCTTTTTCATTAAAAACAATTGGCGTAGTTTCAAAATAATAAACTGCGTTTAATTGAAGTTTAACCGCTTTTTCAATTCTTAAAGTTAACCGTTCTTTCTTTTCTGTTAAAACACTTACTGTGTTTGTTTCGTGAGTTGTTTCATTATTTGAAACGACTTTTGCGAAAAAATTATATTGTTCCATTTAAAACACCTATTTTCTTTTTAAGATATATGTTGTGATATCATCCACAACAAGCTTAGTAATAATTTTACGAGAACGTTTTTGACCGTCAAAAATTAAAGTATAACGATCGTCAAAATTAAAAGTTTCTTCTCCTGAACTATTTTTGAATAAAACGATTAATTCGGTATCCTCATCCTTTAATTGATAAAAGATTGTTCCTTCTTCATTAATATGAACACAAGTGTAATCTCTTATTTTTGAAGGCGCTGTTAGTCTAAATAAATCATATTTTTTCCTAATTCTAATTAATTCTTTAATGTATTCAATATCTTGAATATTTTCATCAACTAAATGCCAATTTAGTTGGTTAATATTATCGTTTGATTTGTAAGAGTTTTCTACCCCTTTTTTTGTTCGGTAAAACTCTTGGCCAGCATGAATAAATGGTACTCCTTGAGATAAAATTACTAAGGATGTCGCTAGGCGTTGTCGTTTTTTTATTTCTGCTAGGGGTGTTCCTTTTAACGCTTTAGTTGCTTTATCAAAGAAAGTGTGATTATCATGACATTCTACATAGTTAATTGATTGGGTTGGATATCTAAATAAAAACTTGTTTTGAGCACTTCCTAAGACAATGTTTTTTAAAGTATCTAGTTTAGCACGCGATCCTAGGGCGTAACCCTTTTGATAAACATCAAAGGTTGCGCCTTTAATTGTTTCTCTAGTTTTATCATTAAAATGACCAATATTAAATAATAAATGATTATTATACATATGAGCAGTTTTTTCATAACCTAAGGTTGTTGGCATTTTCCAACCTTCACCATAAACAATAATATCACTACGGTAACGGTCTAACTTTTGACGTAAAGTATTCATTGTTTTAAAATCAATAAGTCCCATTAAATCAAAGCGGAAGCCATCAATCTTAAATTCTTTAGCCCAGTATAAAACTGAATCAATAATAAATTTACGAATCATTCTTCTTTCAGTTGCTAAATCCGAATCACAACCACTAGAATTAGTTAATAATCCTTGGTTATCAAAACGGTATCCATACCCTGGGATTACTTTTTCAAACGGAAATTTTTTAATATCATAAACATGGTTATAAACAACATCCATTACTACTCTAATATTGTGTTTATGAAGATGGTCTACTAGTTCTCGTAATTCATTGATTCGCGCATATGGATCATTAGGATTAAGTGAATACCAGCCTTCAGGAACGTTATATTGTTCAGGGTTATATCCCCAGTTGTATAGTTTATCTGGAGCTAGTTCATCTACTCCCGCAAAATCAAAAATCGGTAAAAGTTGAACATGAGTTACTCCTAGACTTTTTAAATAATCAATTCCTGCGAAGTTTCCTTTAGGTGTTTTTAAGTTTTCTTCGGTAAAACTTTTATATTTACCAGGATAAGTAGCATTTACTGATTCACTAATTGTGAAGTCACGAACGTGAGCTTCATAAATTATCGCATCAGTAATTGTCCCACTAAAACGGGGTCTTTGGAATTTCATTTTATATAATTTAGAAGTGTCTATTACATAACTATATTCCGCATTAGCACTACTACTTCTTCCATATGGATCAGTTAGTAAATGTTTTTGACCATTTACATAAGAAATATAACGATAACGGTATCCTTCATAGTTTCCGCGAAGGCGTAAATACCAAACACCTTGGTTATCGTATTCCATATCAATAATCTCAACATTACCTTCTTTACTAGTTAATTCTAACTTCATATATTTCGCAGTTGGTGTCCAAATTTTAAATTTAGTTCTATCTCTTCTAAAACTTGATCCTAAGTCAGATTGTTCATAATAATAAATATCATCAAATAGCTCAGTTCTAACAATTTTACCAGTAAACAGTTCACTAGTTTGATTAAAATCATCATAAATAAAGTATGTTTGATTTAATAAGATATACCCATCAAAACGGGTAACGTATTTTCTTTCTTCACCGATTAATTCACTAGAAATGATTTCTAAATCAATTTCTTCATCGTTCCCTATAACTTTAAAGTACTCAACAAAATCGTTCCGATATTTCAGAGGAACGATTATTGTAATTTCATTAAAATTATCTAAATAAGAATAGTATTTACTCATTTGTATCTCCCATTTCTAGTATTAATTCATCGACTTTCTTTAAGGCGTAACTTTTTAAACTTTCATATTCATTATCTAAAGTACCATTTATTACTTGATACTTCAAATCATCTACAATAATAGATATCCATGATTTTTTTCTTAAAGCAGTTAATTTTAAAATATCTTCTCCTTTAAAAACTAAATCACAAACATCTTTAATTGGTAACATTTTATCAAGCATTTTAATTAAGTTCTCTTGATCTTGATAACCAAGTAAAAAATTAATTCTATTCGCTAATAAACAATCTTCTAAGCCATATGTATAAACAAGTAGTTTATTAAACTGATCAACTTTCGTTACTTCATGAAGGTTTGTTATTTTCGTAATTAAGCGTTTTTCTTTATTAGAAAAACGCCAAACATCTTGTACATCTCCTAAAATATAACAAATAATATAAGCTTCGATTGGACTAACTTGTTCTTTTAAAGTACTTATATATTTTAAACCATTACTAAGCCCGTATAACACTTGATCAACTTCTGATTGAAGTAAATATTGTAAAGCTTTTTGATAATATTTTCCTTTAAAGATTTGGTTTAATTCATTCATTACTCTTTCAATCGAAATATTAGCAATTAAAGCTTTTTGTTCTTTAATTGCTTTTAATGTCTTTTCTTCTATCTCAAAGTTTAATTTACTAACAAAACGAAAAGCTCGTAAGATTCTTAATGAATCTTCTGTAAACCGTTTAGAAGGATCGTTAATTGTTTTAATCATGCGCTTTTTAATATCAGCTATTCCATTATAATAATCACTAATTTTTTCATTTTCATCCATAATTAAAGCATTCATTGTAAAATCTCTTCTCGCTAAATCATCAGTTATTTTTTTTGAATAAACTACTTCACTAGGGTGACGATTATCTAAATATTGGCCATCACTTCTAAAAGTAGTAACTTCAAATTTAGCTTTGCCTTTTAAAACAGTAACGCTCCCATACTTTTTCCCTGTTTCTTTAACGTTATCAAATAAAGCAATAACTTCAGTTGGGGTAGCTGATGTGGTAATATCAATATCATTTGATGGAAGCTTTAAAAAGCGATCACGAACATATCCCCCGACAAAATAAGCGTCATATCCTGCGCTCTTTAATTTAAGAATTACTTCCTTTGCTTTTTCAAATTGTTTATCCATCTAAATCACCAACAAGATTATACTATAAAATTGCCTTTTTTTCCATAGTAATCAATGATATTCCCCTAGATAATAACTTATGTTATAATGAAGACGGTGATAATTATGAAAAGTATTAAAACAACAGTTAAAACAGAATTAGTTATTAATAAAAGCACTTTTATTGATTATTTACTCCCAGTAAGTAATCTTGATGAAGTCAAAGATAATTTAGCTAATCTTTTAAAAAGGTATCCTGATGCATCTCATCATACTTATGCCTACCTTTTAGGAAATAACCAAGAAATTCAAAAGTATAGTGATAACGGTGAACCTAGTAAAACTGCGGGTTATCCAATGATGGAAGTTTTAAAAAAGCATCACCTAACGAATGTCTTAAATGTTTGTATCCGTTATTTTGGAGGGATTAAGCTAGGGGCTGGAGGTCTAACTAGAGCTTACACTAAAAGTTGCGCAGAAGCAGTCTTAAAAGCGAGTTTTACAAGTCTTAAAAATTACAGTAACTTAGCAATTACGATTCCGTTTGACCAAATTGGTAATGTTGAGAAATATCTTCGTGATAATTTAACTTTATTAGATACGAAATATAGTGAGGATGTTTGTTATCTTGTCGATATAGAAACTTCTGAATTACCTACTTTTAAAACCTTAATCGGTAATTTTACTAAAGGAAAAGCTAAAATTATAACCCTTAAAACCTATGATAAATATGAATAAGGAAGCAGAAATTCTGCTTCCTTTTTAGTTGGCAATGCTCCCAGTTAAATAGATTAAATTAATAATTGCTTTTGTAAATAAATAAGTAAAAATAATCGTACTTAAAATATAAAGAATTTGGATTTGCCAAACAAAGCCTTTTTTAAAAAACTTTGATAAATCAATAGCGTTAAACGCCATAAAGACAAACGGGAAAGTAATAAAGAAAATTACTAATTCTAAAATATGTAATGTTTGCGGATCCATTTTTCTCTCCTATCTTGTAATACTATCAGGAAGACTTATATCATCTTCCCCTGAAATAATAATTACAACGTTATTTGGTAAACAAGTAAGGGGGGTTAAAGGGGATGAACTCCAACCTTGAATTTGACAAATATGTTTTGGAGAGATTTCCTCAATAACTCTTACTTGATGGTTTTTATATTCAATAACAACGTCACCGTTAGTTCCGCTAACTGTATATAAAAAACTATCTTCATTAATTTTAACAATCTTAGTATTATCAATAATCCGGTATGTTCCATCTTCTAAATAAATTTCTAAAATTTCCTCATCTTGATAAAGCACAACTGCACTGCCATTTTCTAAATTAGTAGTGCTTAAAAGTTGTTTGGCTGCAAAATATGCAAATAAAGCAACAATTGTAATACTAATAATTAAGATAAAATCTGCTTTTTTCATTTTATCACCGCTTCTTTAATTCATAAGTTATTATAGCATAAATTATAAAAAAAGATAATTTAAACAGTTACTTTCTAATTTTTAAGGAGTGATTGTTTTACTAGTTTTTTATGGAGATAATGTTATAATATTACTTAGATTATCAGAAAGGATTAAAACAATGAAAAAAATCTTAAATATAAGTCTCATCCTTTTAATAGTTTTAACGTTATCAGGATGTACAAATAGTGAAGATAAAGGCCTTTTCTTCAAAGTAAATGGCGAAGATACTATCTATCTTTTAAAAGGTGAAACTTATCATGATTTAGGATTTGTTGCTAAAGATGAAGGGATAGATATTTCTAGTTATGTAACAGTAAATAATCTTGTTAATACTAGTGAAGCAGGAAGTTATATTATTACTTACATATTGGATTACGAAGGTAAAGAAACCGTCATCACAAGAACTGTTTATGTAGAATACCAAAATCCTTCCTGCACTTTAATTGAAGGGACTAACATTTTAGAATGTAGTGAAAGTTGGTCTTCTTATTTAAATACTTTAATTACTATTGATATTTATTTTGATAGAACTACAACTTTAGATAGTGAAGTTATCTTTCATAATATGTTAAATATTATCGCGAAATACCATATGTTAAGTGATAAATATAATTCTTACAGTGGCCTTGTTAATCTTAAAAATATTAATGATAATCCAGAGGAAACTCATCAACTGAGTGATGAATTATTCACGTTAATTAGTTATTCGTTAGAAAACCAAAAAGACTTAGAAGATTATTTTAATATTGCCCTTGGTCCGGTTATCAATATTTGGCATGACTACCGTGAAAACTGTTTAGTAAATGAAATTTGTGAAGTTCCAGACCATCAGACGTTGTTTTCTCAAAAAGATTATACTCTATCAAAGAACATTATTTTAGATGAAGAAAACAAAACAATTACAATGCAAGAAAACATGAGTCTAGATTTAGGTGGGGTTGCTAAAGGCTATATTTCAAAAATGTTAATCGACTATTTAAATTCATTACCTTTAGAAGGTTACTTATTAAACAATGGTGAATCTAATGTTTCTGTTGGTGGAACTAATCCAAAAAGGGAAAATGGTAAATTTGTAATTGGAATTACAAACCCTGTCGATATTTCATCATTATATGAAGTTATCGTCATCAATGATGGAGATCAAATTGTTACTAGTGGTGACTACCAACAATATTATATGGTTGATGATGTTTTATACCACCATATTATTAGTAATACAACTTTAGTTCCTGAAAGTTATTGTCATAGTGTAAGTGTTGTTTATAGTGATCCTGCTTTAGCTGATATTTATTCAACCGCACTCTTTTTAATGAGCATTTATGATGGCCTTGATTTTGTCAACAACATTGATGGCCTTGAAGCTATTTGGTATGGAATAGATGGAAAAACTTACTATAGTGAAAACTTTAAATTATTATATCTTCAACCTTATTAAAAAGAAAAGCGAGACCTTTATATAAAAGGCTCGCTTTTTAAATATTAATGGCTTTTTCTGATATCTCAATAAATTTATTAGCAACAAGGCCGGTAAAAATCCCGGTTGGAATGGCAATTAAAAATAACAAAGGAAAATAATATAGCAATTCTGGAACAGCTAAAATAATCATTGCCATAATTACTTGTCCTAATGAATGGCCAAGTGATCCCATTACTGAAACGGAAATAATGCTAAATGATTTTAACTTATAAAAAAGTACCATCATTAAATAAGCAAGCGTCCCTCCTGACAAACTTAAATAGAAAGTTGGAGCACCAATTGTTCCTCTTAACAACCCGACTAAAAAGATTCTTAAAATAACAATCATGGCCGCATCTTTTTCTCCATACAAACTTAGGACAACTAGCGTCATAATATTCGCAAGACCAAGTTTTGCTCCCGGAATTGAAAAAGATGGAATAAAAGACTCGACAATGCTTAAGACAATACTAATTGCTAAAAAAATCCCTAAGGTAACTAATCGTTTTGTTTTCATAAAATCACCTTTGCTTTTATTAATTTATCTTTTTAATTGTAACATTTATCTTTTTGTTAAGCAATGGAGTAAAAAGAAAAGACGTGAATTTTCACGTCTATTTTTTTGATAAATCGTAGTAAGCAATTCCAATAGCACCTGTTCCAGTATGACAACCAATAACTGGAGTAATTGGTGCTTGCATATTTTTATGATTTGGATATTTATCGAAAATTGCTTTTTTAACAAATTCAATTGCTTCTAAATTATCTGATGTTTCGTATAAAACTACAAAGTCATCCATTTTAGCTAAGTCATTTAAAACAATCTCAACAAGTCGAATTAAGGCTTTTTTCGCAGTTCTAACTTTTTCATGTGATTCAATTTTACCTTCTAACGTTACTTCTAAAATTGGTTTAATTTTCAACATACTTCCAATAAACCCACCAGCTCCACTTAATCTACCATTGGCAATAAATAATCTTAAATTATCTACTAATAAATAATGCTTTTTTCTTGAAACTAGGTCTTCTAAAAATGCAACAATTTGTTTAGCACTTTTTCCTTCTTCTATTAATTTTAAAGCTTCTAAAGAAAAATACCCTTCAGCCGGTCCAGCGTTCAATGTGTCAACAACATGGATTTTTAATTTTCCTTTATATTGTTTTTGTCCCATTACTGCGACTTGGTACGACCCACTTAATAACGAAGAAATTGTCGTTATGATAACTTCATCGTATCCTTCAGCTTCAACTTCTTTAAGAAGTTCTAGTAATTCACCAATAGATGGCAATGAAGACGATGGTACAAGTGATTTATCATTTTCTAACATATTATAAAACTTTTCAGCAGTTAATTCTACAAAATCATTATATTCTTTACCGCCAGCTAGAATCTTTAATCTTAAGATTTTTAAATTTTTGTTTTTAAGGTTTAAATAATCTAAACTTCCTGTGCTTGTTGCGATTACAGCTATTTTACTCATTATTATCTTCCTTTCGACTTTCACGTTTATTTAATAAATGATAAAGGATAGTGAGTGGCCACCATAAAATTGCAATTGCAGGAATTACTGACCATATGGTATTTGGAAAGAAATACAAATTAATATAAATAATAATACTAATTATAATAATACTTCCAATTACACTAAACAATAAATCATTTTTATAATGGTTAATTGTTTTTCTCCGTTTTTCCTTTTTATGTTTCTTTTCAGTTAAATCAATAAAATCTTCAACTGTTCCAAATTCTAAAACAGTTTTATCAATGGCTGCTTGTTTACTCATCCCTGCTTCCATCAAATCTTCAACTTTTTCTGTTAAGGACAATATCACTGTTTCCATAATTTCATCTTTCCCTTCTTTAGGGAAATCTCTAAATGTATGTTTGACAAAATTTTCTATTCTTTTCATTTTTCATCCTCCAAAAGTGTTTCTAAAACACTTTTTAATTCCATCCACTCAAGGATTTTTTGTGAGTAATATGCTTTCCCAAGGGCGGTGATTTTATAATATCGTCTTTTCCCACCATGAGATTTTTCCCCTATATAAGAATCTATAAGGTGTCTTTTTTGTAATCTTGAGACAACAGAATATAAGGTTGCTTCCTTAATTTGGAATCTTTTATCTGTTCTATTATTTATACAGTTAGATATTTCATAGCCATACATGTCTTTTTCAATAATTAATTTTAAAATTACGCTTTCAAGATGACCTCTAATGATGTCAGAGCTTATCATATGAAACACCTCCTATATTCACAATTATGGTGTAATTTTAACAAAATCACATCTAAAAGTAAAGATAATTAATCCTTATTTAACCTAGTATTTTTTTTTGAAATAATTACTTAAGTTTTCAAGAGATTGTAATAAAACTTCATCTTCTTCTAAATGCATATCAGCAAAAACGGCATCAATCATTTCATCATGAAACTCATTATGGATTGCCAAAACGTTTTTAGCTTCATCTGTTAACGTAACAATCACTTTACGTTTATCATCATTTTCACGACGACGTTCAACAAAACCTTTTTCTACTAAACGACTGATTGATGTTGTTAGAGTTCCAACTGTCACTCTTAACCGTTTTGCAATATTTGTCATTGTTGGAACATTTGTTTTACTAATTGCTTCTAAAACATGAACTTCATTCATTGATAATCTAACTCCACGATCTCGTAAAGTTTGTCCTTCAATGCTTAAGATACGGTTAAATACTTCTACTAAAAGTTCGTTAATAACTTCTTTTGGCGACTCCATAAAACATCTCCTTTTTAAATTTTATTTTGAATATCAAAGCATACAAAAAAATTTTACACTTTTTATTGCCTTTTGTCAAACAAAGAAGCAAAGTTATTTGCTTTGCTTCGCTTTAATATATTTATCCATTTCAAGACTAGCTGCTTTCCCTGCTCCCATCGCTAAAATAACAGTTGCAGCACCACTAACAACGTCTCCTCCAGCGAAAACTCCTGGGATTGATGTTTGGTGATTATTAGTTACAATTCTTCCCCATTGATCAACTTCAAGATCAGTTGTTGATTCTTTTAAGATTGGGTTTGGTCTTTGGCCAATTGAAATAATACATGAATCAAGGTCAAAGACTTTAAAAGTATTAGTTGGCATTGGTCTTCTCCGTCCAGATTTATCTTTTTCACCAAGTTCCATGATTTCACATCTTACTTGTTTTAACCGATAGTTTTCACCAATGAATTCTACAGGATTAAGCAATAATCTAAAATCAACATCTTCTTCAATAGCGTGATGAATTTCTTCAAGTCTTGCAGGTAAAGCATCCATATCACGACGGTATAAAATAAAGACTTCTTCAGCCCCTAAACGTTTCGCAGTTCTCGCAGCATCCATTGCGACATTTCCACCACCAACGATTGCGACTTTATTTCCAACTTTAACTGGCGTAGCTGAATTTGGGAAATCAGAAGATTTCATTAAATTAACACGGGTTAGAAATTCATTTGCGTAATAAATTCCACTTAGATTTTCACCAGGAACGCCTAAAGGACTAGGAAGGCCAGCCCCACTACCTAAAAAGAGGGCTTCATATCCTTCTTCATTCATCATTTGATCAATCGTAATTGATTTTCCAATAACAACATTTTTATGGAATTTAACTCCCATTCTTTTCAAACGATCAATTTCCGTTGTTACAATATCTTTTGGTAATCTAAAATCAGGAATTCCGTATTTTAGGACTCCCCCAAAATCATGGAGGGCTTCAAAAATATCAACTGAATATCCCATTCTACGCATTTCAGCAGCGTTAGCAAGACCTGCTGGGCCACTTCCAACGATTCCAATTTTAATATGATTATCGATAATTTTAGTTTCTTTTAAAACATCATTTTCAAGGGAATAATCTCCTAAAAATCTTTCAAGTGCTCCAATTGATACTGGATCACCCTTAATACCAACAATACAAGCTTGTTCACATTGTTTTTCTTGAGGACAAACACGCCCACAAACTGATGGTAAAATATTTGAATCATAAATTGTAAAATAGGCATCGTCAAGTTTATTTTCAACTAATTCTCCAATAAACTTTGGAATATTAATTGAAACTGGACAAGCCGGAACACAACGCGGATTTTTACAGTCTAAACAGCGTGATGCTTCTAATTTGGCCTCTGCTAAAGTGTAGCCACAAGCTACTTCCTCAAAATTGGTTTTTCTAATGTCTTTATCTAAGACAGGCATTACTACTCTCGGACCTTTCATTTTGTCACCAACTTCATATTACAAATATGTTCTTCTTCATGATAATAATCTTGGCGAGCAATTAATTCATCAAAATTAACACCCTCACCTGGGAAATCCGGACCATCAATACAAGCAAAGAAAGTTTTTCCATTAATTGAAACACGGCAATTTCCACACATTCCTGTTCCATCAATCATTACTGGATTTAAAGAAACATCTGTTGATACATGATATTTTTTATTTAAAATAACAACATACTTCATCATTACTAGTGGTCCAATTGCAATGGTGTGATCATACTGTTTTTCTTTGTAAAGTTTTGGTAACACATCTGTTACAAACCCTTTAGTCCCAACAGACCCATCGTCTGTTGCGATATAAATGTTTTCACAATATTTTTCATATTTATCGAGTAAAATAAGATAATCTTCACTCCGAGCCCCGATGACTAAATCAACCTTAACCCCACGGCGGTGATATTCTTTTAACTGTGGTAAAAGAGGGGCAGCCCCAACTCCACCGGCAATCCCTAAAACTGTTTTTAAATCTCTAATATGAGCCGCTTTGCCAAGTGGTCCCACAAAGTCAGCCACAGAGTCCCCAACGTTTAAAGTTCCTAAAAGTCTTGTTGAATAGCCAAGTTTTTGATATATAATTGAAACATTTTCTCCTTCAACATCAACAATCGTTAAAGGAATTCTTTCCCCTTTGTCATCAACCCTTAGAATAATAAAATGTCCCGCTAAAGCATTTTTTGCTACCATTGGAGCGTGGATGACCATTAAATCTACATCTTTATTAAGGTTTTTCTTTTCAATAATTTCGTACATTATCTCACCTATCTCTTCTTGATTATCATGGTAAACAATCATGGATTTCATTCGCTTTTAAAATACTCTTACTCTCATATTATATCAAAAATAAACGATATCTCAAAACAAAAATAATGATTAAAAAAAGATGTCAACTTTTAAACATCTAATTTATTTTTAAATGATTTTTTCTTAAAATATTAAGTAAGAAAAAGTAAAATATACTCATAATTATCGCTAAAATGAAAAAACTTATTTTTAAACTATACAGATCACCAATCATCCCAATAATCGGAAAGATAATAATCATTATAATACTAAACATTAGCCCTGAAAAACTTAAGGCTGTCGCCCTTGTTTCTGAGGGAATTATCTTATTAATATATCCAGTTAATACAACATAGAAAATACTATCTAAAAAGCCTAAGAAGATAAACGGTAAAAAAATAATTTCATCTACTAAGATTAACCAAAAAGAAACAGTCATTAATAACGGAACAATAATTAAAATTTTTCTTTCTTGATATTTCTTTTCTAACTTATAGGCTAGGATCCCACCAAAAGCAGCAAGTAAAGAATGTACTCCTAATAAAACACCAATTATAAAATAAGAATATCCTAATAAATTTAAATAGTTTTGCAAATACATAAATAAGACCGTAATTGGCGCAGCCATCATTGCACCAATAATAATTAAATATAATAATCTTTTACTTTGAAAAATCACTTTTGTACTTTTAACATAATGCTCAATCATCATTTCTTTAAAAGAATGATGTTTTTCGCTTTTAGCTAATGGGGTTTCATGCATTAATAAAATAACCATTAAAGCTAAAAAGTAAAACAAGGCAGTTATTTCAAAAGTTAAATTAAAACTAACCATTGCGATGTAACCCCCAACAAATAAACTAATACTAGAACCTAGTTGAAATAAGACTTCTTTTTTACCGTTAACTTTCATATAATCATCTTCTTTTTTAAGGAAGATTAATGAATCATATACTAATGCTTCGCCACTTCCTGATTCAAAAGTATAACTTAATCCACAGAAGAAAAAAGCAAGGGCAATTAAAATAAAGTTACTTGATAAAATCATCAGAGCAATATAAATAAAATAACTAATAATTCCTAAAGTACGACTAAACTTTCTTCCATATAAATCAGCAATTATCCCAGTAGGAACTTCCATCGTTAAACTCGTTAAATGAAAAACTGTCTCAACCATCCCAATTTGAAATAAACTAAAACCTTTAAAAGCAAGGAATAATAACCAAATTCCATTGGATAAGTTAACATTCCTTAAAAAAGTATGAAGATACTCTAAGGTAATATTCTTTTTATATTTCAATATTTTCATCAGTTAGTTCTTCACCGCAGTAAATACAATATTGATCTTCTAACACATTTTGTTTCCCACATTTTTCACAAGTGACAATAGTAAGCCCCATTGCCTTTAGTTTTTCTATTTCTAATTCCTTGTCTTTTAAAAATATTTTTAAAGTCATTAAGGAAACAACTGAAATAATCCCTAATAAGGTAATAACACTTCCAACAAAAAAGATAATCATCGATGCTGCAAAGTAAGAGAGAATTAACATCATAATTCCTATACTCACAACTATATATCCACTAACTGTTAATGCTTTATAATTTTTCATAGTTTTTTCTCATTTCTTTTTAGTTTAAATTAGCATGACATTTTTCACAAACGGTTAAATATCCAGGATTTAAATGTCCACAATATTCACATACTAATTCAGCTTTTAAATTTGCCCCACATTTTGGACAAAAATCACTATTTACATCAATTTCTACTTCACAGACAGGACACTCCATCTTTACTTCTAATCTTTTCGCAAATTGAGCTGTATTAAGTTGTTTAGCAATGTACATAAAGAAGCTAACGATAATAATTATGATTACTGCTGGTAAAACATAAGCATTACTTCCTAAGGCAACATAAATCATTAATAATGCAAAAGCGGCAATGGCTAAAGACAAAATTACAATAAATAAATATAAAAATGATGGTTTTTTCATTTTTTTTCACCCCTAATATAATTCTAAAATTGTTTCACCTTGATTTAATGTTGGTTTTCTTCTTCTTATTCTTTTACTTCTCAATTTATTAGGATTTCTAACCATATCTTTTAAAACACTACCCCCATGGTATCCATGAATCACTAAAATTTCTTTTACAGAAGGATCACAACTAACAATAAATTTTTCTAAAATTTTAATTGCATCATATTCAACATAGCCATGAATATCTATTTCTTCCATTATTTTTCCCCTTTCAGACTAACTATTTTTAAAGGATTTTCCGTGTATTTTCTTCTCCCATACTTTTCTAAATGTTCCTTTACTATTTCATCCATTAAAGCAGGGTTATCTTTCATTTTTTCAGCTTTCTTTAAATCTACCCCTTGGGTCAACGGACAACTTTGAAGACAAACTCCACAATCCGTTCCAACTTTAGTCCACATTTCATAACATAAAACATCATCAAACTTATAAAATTTTCGCCCGTTTACAATTCTTGGTAAATGGGTAATGCAGTTTGTCGGACAATTAATCAAACAAAGGGAACATCTTTTACAAAACTCCACCAGCCCAAAATCAATTGGGGAATCAGGTTCTAACTCTAAGTTAGTAAAAACAGCTCCAAGGCGAACATTATCCCCATGTTCTAAGGTTACTAAATGATTACTTAGACCAATTTCTCCAAGCCCAGCGTCATAAGCTAAAGGAACAAGCGGTGCTAAATATAACTCACTGCTGTTTAAAAAAGCATCATAGCCAAGTGATTTTAAATATACACTCAAACGTGCTCCTACTTGTGCTACTTTTAAGTAGCCTTCTTCTGTTGCTAATAGCTCTTCAAAATGAGGAGCACGGTTCATCATTTCTAAATCCATTTTTATCGTAAAAACAATCGCCGTTTTATAGTTAGCTTTAATCTTTTGATTATAACTATCAATTCCTAAAGCTTCACTTAATCCACCCCTATGAGAATAATATGAAGATTCATCTAAAGTTGTTATCCCAACATTCGTTGCCCCATAATATTTAGTAATTTCTTTAATATTTTCACTAAACGATTTAGAAATATTTTGTTTTTCTTTTACTGCGTAATTATCAACAAGATCATGCAGTGATTTTATAAAAAGTTTATTATTACTAATTAAAGGAGAAAATAACTTTTTAAAGTTATTATCTTCATTCAAGTTATCACGAAAACTAATCCCTCTTAAATGATCGTCATTTAATTGATAATCAGGATTTTTACGATAAAAATCTTCATACTCTTTTGAACCCTTAACTAGCCCTATCCTAGAAAACAGGGTTTCTCTTTCATCATACTTCTTCATCAAACCACCTATAACAATTATAACATAGATAATGATTGCTTTGAATTAATTATTTCATTTGAAAATCTTTTGGCTTTAACCTATAATAAAGGAAACAAAAGAGGAGTTTTATGATGGTAAAACTAAAAGCAAAAATGAAAGAATTGTTGGAATATTTAAAAGCCCCCAATAAATTGTTTGACACTGTCAAATTCTTTTTTGTAGCTTTTATTATTCTTTCTTCTGGTTATCTAATTCTTAACTATGTTCCCTTTGTCGCGAAATATGATCATTACATTATTGTAACAGGTAGTATGGAACCAATTATTAGTGTGAATGATGTAGTAATCATTGATACTAGTGTTAAGGTAGATAATTTAGAGATTGGCGATATCATCGCTTTTAAAACAGATATTAATGATGACGGCAAAGATGATGTCGTCGTGCATTATTTATCATCAATCAATGATATTAACGGTATCAAAACCTATAAAACTCACCCTGAGGTAAGTAATACCGAAGATGACTGGGATTTGCATGATGAAGATATTTTAGGACTACATACTTTAACAATTCCTAAAATCGGAGGAGTTTTAAGATTTGCAACTTCAACAATCGGAAGAGTAACTTTACTAATTGATATAGTTGTAATCTATTTTTTATTCGAATTTATTTTAGATCCTAAAAAGGAAGAGATTACCGAAGAAAAAACCAATTAGATACTCTTAAGCGTGAGTTTGAAATATTTACTCGTTTTTTTGATACGGTTAAGCGCTACTTTAAATAGTAAAAACCTTGACATCAAACGATAAATATAGTATTTTAATTATAGTTAAAGGCAAAACTAACGAAAGTTAGTGACGCAAAACTAAAGGGCCTTCAAACGATGGTAGCCAGTTGCATTATCCTTTTATAGGATGATGCTTATTTTATAAAAAAAAGGAAAAGGAGAAAAAAGATGAAAAGAAAACTATTAGCAGTCCTTATCGTTACTTTACTATTCGCAGGAACAGGAGTAGCATATGGATATTGGGATAATTTAGTTGTAGAAGAAAATGATGTTACAATTACAGTAGGTAAAGGTGTTACTTTAAGTGTCAGTGTTAAAGACGCTATTCCTAGTGGTGTATTAGTTCCTAGTGGAGCAGTATTAAAATCAGGAGATTTAACACAAGTACAATTTTCTTATAATGTTAAATTAGATCAGGCAGTAACTACCGATCTTGATTTATCAGTTGTCGCAGATAATGTTAAAATCAATGGTAGCACAACTAATGCTGGTCTTGTCAACATCTCAATTACAGATGATAACAGTGGTAAAGTTAACTCAACTGATGTTGTTGTTACAATTACTGTTACTTTAACAGAACCTGCTGATTTAGCAGCTTACCAAGCAATATACGATCAAGATATTACATTTGATTTAACTTTTACAGCAACTCAATAATCTTAGACATTTAAAAAACAAAACAATTAAATTAAATATGAAAAATAGAAGAGCTATAACTACAGTCTTCTTTTTTCATTTATAGAGAATGGTGGTGATTTTATGACAATTAGTTCAACTTTTAAGAAAATCCTTATATTGGCCTCTTTTGCCATAATTTTTTCAACCAGTTCAATCATTGGTTATTCCCACTGGGACTTACTTAATGACACCGAACAAAACACAATTACAATTGGCGAGTGGCGTACCCCTATTTCAACAGCCCAAGAGTTTTATGATTACTTAACAAAAGATGATAGTGTTTCAGGTGATAGTTACTATTTAGTTAATGATATTGATTTTACTAATTTCACATGGGAATTAGATGCTGATAATAATGACATTGTTTTTAGAGGAACGCTTGATGGCGATGGTTATACTGTTAGTAATTTAACTATTTATTCTAATAGTGATAGTTATAAAAGAATTGGGATTTTTCCTGAAATTAACGGGGGAACTGTTAAAAACATTGTTTTTGATACAGTTGAATTAAGTTTAGGCCCTGATGCTCTAGATGCGAGTAACTTCAGAGGCGGAATTGTCGCTGGTGAAATAAGTGGTGGAAGTACTACTTTAGTTACTAATATCACATTAATTGACTGTGGAGTTCGTGCTACCCGCGCTGCGGGAGCTGGAGGAATTGTTGGTTATGTAATGGGAACAAATACCGAACTAACAATTACTAATATTAAAGAAACTAACCTTAAAGTGTTTAATAAAAAAGCAGACTCTGGCGGAATTATTGGCCAAATCAATAAAAACACTAAATCAGTAACAATTAGTGATGTTGATATTCAAGGAGAAGTTCATTCCTATAATAGTCCTTCATATACCGGAGGCGTTGTTGGTAAAGTAGAAGAAGGGGCAACTGTTAGTATTTCTAATGCAATCATTGAAACTAGTACTAAAAATACTTTAGAGACTAGTTCAACATATAATAATAACTATTCTAAAAAATATTTAGGAGGAATTATTGGTTATAATGATACTGATAGTGCAAAACTTAATATTGAATATGTATTCTTTACTGGTGACTTAATTACTAACTGGAAAAGTAAAGCTAAATATATTGGAACAGCTATTGGTAAAAACGATGGAACATACACAATGTCAGATACTTACTATTCAAAAGTAATGTTCAAAAATGCTGATGGTTCTACAAGTTATACTCCTGAAAGTAACTATACCGGGATTTTTGCTGATCTAGTTAATGAAGATACAATGCCGAGTGTTTCTTGGTGGAATAATTTTGCTGCTAACTTTGATAGTAGTTTATGGGCACAAGATTCGAACGGACGACTTTATTTAATTCGGTAACTAAAACATAAAATAAAAGTTGTGAAGAAAATTCTTCACAACTTTTTTAATGGTTAATTTTTAGCTATATATTCTTTAATAGCATCAACGTCTTTATCGCCTCTACCTGATAAATTAACAATAATGATTTTATCTTTACTTAAAGTCGGTGCTAACTTAATAGCTTGAGCAATGGCGTGACTTGATTCAATTGCGGGAATAATTCCTTCACTGCGTGATAACTCCATAAAAGCATCAACTGCTTCTTGATCAGTTACTGCTTCATAAGTTACACGTTTAATATCTTGTAAATAAGCATGTTCTGGACCAACTCCCGGATAATCTAATCCTGCAGAAATCGAATATACTGGACTAATGTTATTATCTTCATCCATTACAACTTTAGTATTCATTCCGTGGATAATCCCTTCTTTTCCTAGGGTCATTGTAGCCGCATGCATTTTAGTTTCTAGTCCTTTCCCAGCTGCTTCTACCCCAATCATTTTAACATCTTTATGTGGCAAAAACTCAGTGAATAATCCTATAGCGTTACTGCCACCACCAACGCAAGCAATTAGATAATCAGGTAAACGTTGTTCCTGTTCTTTAATTTGTTTAATTGCTTCTTCACCAATAATCTTTTGAAAAGTTTTAACAATTGTTGGATAAGGATGCGGTCCAACAACACTACCTAATAAATAAAAAGTATCTTCAATTCTTTCTACCCATTTAGATATCGCAAAATCAACCGCATCAGCTAAAGTTTTTGTTCCACTCTCTACTGGCGTGACTTTAGCCCCTAAAAGTTCCATTCTAAAAACATTTAAGTGTTGTCTTTCCATATCAGTTTTTCCTTGGAAGATTTCACATTCCATTCCAAACATTGCGGCAACAGTCGCAGTAGCTACTCCATGTTGTCCTGCGCCAGTTTCTGCGATTATTTTCTTTTTTCCCATTCTTTTAGCGAGTAAGATTTGACCAAGCGTATTATTAATTTTATGAGCTCCCATATGGTTTAAATCTTCTCGTTTTAAATATATTTTAGCGCCCCCTAACTTATTAGTTAGTTGTTCAGCAAAATAAAGTGGGCTTGGTCTTCCAACGAAATATTTTAAATAATATTTATATTCCTCAATAAAAGTAGGATCTTTAATTGCTTCATTAAAAGCTTCTTCTAATTCATTTAACGCATCTATTACTACTTTAGGAACGTATTGTCCCCCAAATTTTCCAAATTGATTTTCCATTATTCTTTCTCCTTTTTAATTTAATGATTTTTTCTTTTGATTTTAATATTCTTTCTTTGATTTTCCGCTCTTCAAGGTCCCATCCTTAATTCCTCCTTATTCTATAAAAAAAGTCCTCTACACAAAATATGTGTAGAGGACGTATTTAACGTGGTGCCACCTCAGTTTTAGTTCTCAAAAGAACCCTCATTTAGATACAATCATATCCTAGCTCTGTAACGGGAGCTCCCGGAATTCCCTACTAATTTTTCAGGTCTTCTCTCATAGATCCATTCAGTAATTATTATTTTGCTAGGTTCCACCATCTCTAGCTCTCTTTAAAAACAATTTCTTACTTACTACTTCTACTCATCGATTTAACTTTTTAAAACTTTTTTAATTATTCGTTATCTGGAGTATAACATACTGGAGCATCATATGCAACCCCTTTTGTATCAACAGTAATGCTCGTAATGATGACTGGGACTGATGGTATTTCATTAGTTCCATCATTTAAATTAGCAATATAGTCAAGTACATTAAAACCTGAAGTCATTCCGCCAAAAGCTGCATATTCTTCATTTAAAAAATTACTTTTCGCATGCATTATAAAAAATTGGGAAGTAGCTGAATCATAATCGCCACCAATTCGTGCCATCGAAATTACACCACGGTCGTGGAGTAACGGATTTTCAAAGCCATTATTAGTCATTTCTCCTTCAATTGTACAAGCAGGATCATCAATTCTTCCCCCTTGAATCATAAAGTCTTTAATTACGCGATGAAATTCATTATCGGTATAAACCCCATCTTGAATATAAGCAATAAAACTATTAACAGTGTTAGGGGCAACACTTGGGAATAATTGAATGACAATATCCCCCATGCCTTCAACAGTAATTGTTACTACTGGATTTGTTAAGTTTAAATATTCAGCATATGGTAAATCTTGAAGATTTACATATACTTCATCTGGAACATCAAAAGTTGTTTCTTCAGGTACTTTGTCTTCCTTTTTACAGCCAGTTAAGCCAAAAGCAAGCACTAACGTTGATAATACTAATAATAGTTTTTTCATAATCCACCTCAAATTAATTTTTCTAAATCTAGTTGTTTTGTAAAGTCACCATCGCGTAATTTAATTAACAACTCAATGATTGCTTCATTTACTTCATTATTCGTGTTTTTTGTGAAACCACCAGAGTGGTTTGACAAAATAACATTATCTAATTCATAAAGGGGATAAGATGAAGGTTTCATCTTTTCTTTTCCTTTAGGATAATTATACCATACATCAGAAGCATACCCTTTTAAGGTTTGAGTAAGCAAAGCGTGATATAATGCTTTTTCATCGACAATATTTCCCCGACCGACATTAATCAAATATTTACTCTTCATTCTTGATAGTAATCTTTCACTAAAAATTTCTTCTGTTGTTGGATTTAATGGTGCAGCAATAATTATTATATCACTTACTTGGACTAAATTGGTAAGGTTTTTTACTAAAATAATCTCGTTTGGATATGCTTTTCCGCGATCAATTGTATAAAAATCACAATCAAAGTCTTTTAACATCGCATGAATTCTTTTCCCTATTCTTCCATAGCCGAATAACCCCACTGATTTTCCAATAATACTTTCCCATGGATTTCTTCTAAAATCTTCTTTACTAGACCAGTAGCCTTCTTTTAATAAATTATGATAATAAACAGTTTTTCCAAGTAACGCTAAAGTTAAAGTTACAGCCTTTAAAGCAACATATTTACTTCTAACCGGAATAACGTATAACTGAAGGTTTTTTTCCTTCATAGCTTTTAAAGAAATCCCATTATGGCCAGTATAAGGAATTATAACCCCTCTTAAACTAGGGTTATAGTTTGTTTGATTATATTTCCCACTAATTAAATAATGACATTTCCTTACGTCACTAACAATTTCAACGCCTTTTAGTGGATGAGCCAATAAATAGTTTTGAATTTTTTCATGAGCTGCGGATACTTTCATCTTAGGCATCTCCTTAGTTAAGCCATTTTACTCCTTAAAATTTATTCTTGTTGTTGAAGATTTACTGCTGAATTAATTTGGTTTCTATATACGATATATTTGGTTACTAAAAATTCTGTAACTAAATTAGTTACCATCGTTAAAAATAATACTAAATATGGATTCCAATTAATATTGGTTAAAGCATCTCCCCACCACGTTGATAGCGGAGTAAAAATAGCGTAATAAATTGCTATTTTTGTCATCGCAACCGGAATATTAGCTGCAGACTTAAAAGTAAATTTTCGGTTTAAAGTAAAATTCCAAATAACGGATAAAATTAAAGCGATTAAATATGATGGCCAATAAATAAAATGGGCAAATTCAAATAACAAAGTAAAAGTTATTGCTTGAATAAGCCCTGCTGACATTGAAAATAATAAAAATTTGACCATTTGGATTAAACTTTCTTTTTTTGTTTCATTCATCTGTTTCACCTATTTTCATAATTCTTTAAAGTTATTATACCATTTTTTCTTTAAAACGTTTAAAATCTGAAATTATTTATCTTCTTTTAGTTTTTGTTGATCCCAAAAAGCAAGTAAATAGGATTCTAAATATCTACCTTTTTCGATTACTTGAAAATGGCTCCAATTATTCGGAAATAACCCTTGATATTTATAATGGCTATAACGGTCATCAAATAATACCGCAACTCCTTTATCTTCTTCACTGCGAATTACTCTTCCAACAGCCTGAATAACTTTATTCATTCCTGGATAAGTATACGCATAGTCAAACCCTTCATTAAATTCATTATCAAAATGGTTTCTTAAAAGCTCGTTATATTTATTAAATTGTGGCATCGCTACTCCAACAATTAAAACTCCATTTAACATATCGCCAAGATAATCAATTCCTTCACTAAAACTTCCCCCTAAAACAAAAAAGCCAACTAATGATTTCTCTTTTACTGTTTTAAACTCTTTTAACATCTTCGCGCGATCATAACTATTCATCTTTCTAGTTTGAACTAGTAAATAATAATCTTCACTATTAAACTCTTCTAACACCATTTCTAAATACACATAAGAAGGGAAAAAGACAATATAGTTTCCTACCTTTGCTTCTCCTAAGGCATAAATCGTGTCAATAATCCTTCCTACACTACGTTTGCGGTCTTTATATCTTGTTGATGTTGAATCATCAAGATATAACCCTAGATTACGCTGGTGAAAAGGCGAGGGAATCGCAATTGTTTTTCCTTTTCCTTTCGTTAAAAGTTTAACATAATAATCAACTGGAAATAAGGTTGCGCTAAAAAAGACAACTCCGCTAGCCCGTTTTTCAATTGTATCTAATAAATAATTAGCCGCATCTAAACAAGCTAAGGTAACTAATAAATCATCATTTACAAGTTCAATGATATATTTATAGTTTTCATTATAGTATTCACTTATTCTTACAAACTGCAGTAATTCAAAATACCCTTCGATTACTTTATCCCGATTAACAAACTTTTTATTATCTCCTAATACCTTATCTAGTTTATTAGTAATTACTTCAACTAAATTTAAAAGCTTAGGATCTAAGTTATCTTGATAATAAAACCGAATCTTTTCGATTTCTTTTTCTCTTTTAAAGTTATTTAAATAAATGATGACTTTTTTTAAATAACTTTTTACTGAAGGTTTTACTTTATTTGTTACTTTTATTAAGTTTTCTAATGTGGAAAGGTGTAAAGTAGCTGAATACATATTTCTCGAACGATTTACTAAATTATGGGCCTCATCAATTAAGAGTTTCGGAGAATAATAATCATCATCAAAATATCTAATTAAATGCACTCGAGGATCAAAAGCATAATTATAATCACAAATGATTAAATCAGAATAATTAGATAATTCTAAACTAAACTCATGCGGACAAATAGTATGGTATTCTCCATAGCTTTTAATTAACTCTTTATCATAGACATCATTATGAACAAAGATATCATTAACTGCCTCTCTTAACCGTGAGAAAAAGTTTTTAGCATATGGACAAATTTCAGGATCACAGTCAACCTTATCCATTAAACACATTGTTTCTTTGGAATTAATCACCGTTGTTTTACATACTAAGCCATTTTCTTTTAATAAGTTAACCGTATCTACAACAATCTTTTTTCCAGCGTTTTTCGCTGTTAAGTAAAAGATTTTTTCTTTTTCATTTTTAATTGTTTTTAAAGCTGAATATAAAGCCGCAACAGTTTTCCCAATTCCTGTTGGGGCAATACTGTATAAAATATCCTTTTTAACGAGGGTTTGATAGATTGCGCCCATAAACTTGTATTGTCCTTCCCGATACTCTGAAAAGGGAAATACTAGCCCTTCAATTGATTTTAACTTAGAAGCTTGATGTTCATTATAAAGTTCTAACCAAACAAGGTAAGTATTAATCGTTTTTTGAAAGAATTTTGTAAGTTGACTTAAATTATAACGTTTATTAAATGATTTAGTTTTATAATCACTAATTGCGATATAAGTAAGGCGAACATTTATTGATTTTAAGTGATGCATCGTTAAATACATATAGGCATACATTTTCACTTGCATTAAGTGTTCTGGCCGACTTTTTAAAT
This sequence comes from uncultured Candidatus Izemoplasmatales bacterium, assembly GCA_964477825.1. GTDB lineage: Bacteria > Bacillota_I > Bacilli_A > Izemoplasmatales > Izemoplasmataceae > JAFGXW01. The sequence continues at coordinate 57,200 of CAYZEW010000002.1, forward strand.
CAAGTAAAGCAAGATCAGTTTTAGTGCTTTTAATTTCTTCGATAATTAGTTTATTATCTTCTTTTATTAAGCCATCCATTCTCCCGGTAATATAGAAACTATAGTTATCAACTTCATAAAGAGTTTTAACTGTTACTTCTTTTAAATCACCTTCACGATATTTATTTTGCAAGAAAAGATGAGCTTCAGTTCCTTCTAAAGCTCGTTTATTAGATTGGTATTCGCTTGTTAAGTCCCCACCTGCGTAAATAAATTTAACGATTTCTTTGGCAGTAATTTTAATTTCTTTCATGAAGATCACCTTAAAATAATTATAGCACTAAAAAAAGAGAATTCCTTCTCTTTTTTAGTTATTTTTTTGAAAAACAATGATCTTTTTATTGTTTGTTTCAATAATTTTTAAGTTATTTTTTTTAGCTATTATTGCCAAACTTTCTAAAGTATAAAAACTAATATGAGTAATATCTCTTTTATACCACCAAGTTAAAAACTCAGGCAACGCCATCGTTCTTAAATTAGTCATAATTACTAAGTATCCCCCCGGAATTAATAAGTTAGCCAGTTTAGTAAATTCTTGCATAGGGTTTTTAAAGTGTTCAACTACTTCTGTAGAAGTAATTAACTGATACTGACTATTTAAATAATCTAAATTATTATTAAAAAACGGATCATAATCAGTTACTTGATAGTTTTCTCTTAATAATAACTCTTTTAAAACTGGCCCTGGGCCACTTCCATATTCTAAAACCTTTTTAGTAATCTTTAAGGGTTTAATGTAATCATTAATTAAAGCCTTAAAGATATTAACATACCCTTCACTTTCAAAAGAGTTATGGTGAAGGTCATATTTTGCTTTTTCTGCTTCCAAAGTAACGTGGTGTTCTTTCTTTTTATAAATAAAGCCGCAACTTTCGCATACAGCGTAAGTTGCCTTTATTTGTGGATCAGTTAAAAAGCTAGTTTCACTATTACAAATTAAACATTTAGACATTGATACTAAATTTTTTATTTTTATTTTCGTGAACGATTTGATCAATAATGATGACAATAAATAAAAATAGTTCTTTATTATTTTCATCTAAAATATCAATTTCGTAAGTATCCCCAAACGAAACGACTTTTTTTGTAATTGAAGCAACTTCTACTTCATCTTTATAGATTTGGAAAGAATGAGCAAAAAGAGTTCCTTCAACATTGTATTCAGTATTCCCAACAGTTACTAAAAACTTTGGTTTAAAAGCTAGTAATCTTTTAATTTCGGCGAGTTCGTCATCATGTGGTGAGTAAATATTATAAAGCGGTAAAAATCTAAATAATTTTTTCTTAGCACTTAACGCTTGAGAACCATCCATCTTTAAAAGTTTGAGTTTATTAGTTAATGATAAAACTTTTCCTTCTACTTGATAAACATCTTTGTCATTATAATCTTTGACTGTGAATTTGTCTTTTAATGAAAAGACTTTTTGTTTGATATAGTATTTCATTTTCATTTCCTCCTTTAAATTACAAATAATCTTTCTCTAATTGATTGGGCAACAACAACCATCGCTAGCGCAATCAAGATGTTTTTATTATCCGCAAGTTCAATTTTATAGTAACGTTCATCTTCAATTTTAACAACTTTTAATTGGGCAACAACTGTATCATAATCATATAGTTTGTAGCCAATCTTCCAAACACTACCTTTACAACTAAAAACTTTATTATTATATTCAATCTTATGAAGATATTTAAGGCCAACAATAATCGCCATAACTTGTTTATTTTGGTCGTTCAATAATTGAAATCTTTTTTTAAATCTTAAAGGATTATAATTTACTTTATATTTCTTATTTTCCATTTCATCAGTAATATCTAAGCCATAAATTTTTGGAAGTTTTGCATGACGAATTGTAAAATAAAGTAAATCATCTTCACCTTTAAATTCAATCTCATTACGATTAAATACACTATTACATTTTACATAATATTTCATTTTTTACCCTCTTTCTTTTATTAAAAGCCTTTATAAATGTGTATCTAATTCTTTAACAAAAGCAGAATCAACTGTTAGAGCCTTTTTTGCCCAACTGCTTAAAACTTTTTTAACGACGTCATCTTTTACATTAAAATGTCTAAAAAAGTCTTTCTTCCGGTAAGGCATTGTTTTAAATTTAGTATTAAAACGGGCGTTAATATAATCAATATCAGCATATAACTCAATCACTTCTCTTTTTAAAGCATGATTACTATTAACATCACCATCAGTTATTGTAACTGTTTGATAGCCTTCTTTTTCAAGTTGTTCTTTAATGTATTGAATATTTCCATATCCGCCACAAGGAATAACCCGATAATCTTGAAACTTATTTAAAAGTTTCAAGGCCGTTTCAAACCAAGCAACATCATATTTTCCTTCAACTAGTAAAAGCTTTTTATGACGTATATTTTCAAAAGATGAGGTAATCGTTTTAATTTCTTTTTTAATATCGTCTTTATATAAAGCTTTAACTGAATAATCAAATTTTCCAACTACAGCTTTTGCTTTTGAAGTAAAAATTGTTTGATAAGCATATTCCGTAATTGCTTTTAAAGCATCTAACTCAAAATTATTTTCAAAATTATCAATCCCAATAATGGTTTTAGGATAAGTAATATTAGAAATCATCTTTAAATATTCATTTTTAGAAAATGATAAATCATCTTTGATATACATTTCATAACGCGTATCTAATTTAAAGAGGTTATAAATATTGTTTCCTAAAACTCCATCTAAATAGTCATATACCCGAAAAACTTTACTCTGATCAATCTTTTTCAAATCTTCTGTAAGATTAATTGTTAGTAAATCATTTAATAGTTTTGGGGGATATATCTCTTTGGGAATATATAAATATTTAATATGGTTTATTTCAAACATATCACCGATACACTTTTGATAGTTAATATGATAGTGCGGAGCACTATAAACTTTACGATAACGTTCATCATTAATATGAATTTCGATAATAATATCTTCATTCATATTTCTAACGTATTCAAAATGAAAGACATTATTAAAAAACAGATCAAGGGCTTCTAAAATTGTTGTCTTTCCTGAAGCATTAGTTCCGATAAATAAAGTGTTTTTATCAAGGGGAATATTTTCTCTTTCAAATACTTTATAATTCTTTATAAATAAATGATCAATCATTTTTTCACCTTGCTTTCTGAGGGTTCTTCTTATTTAATTATACGGTATTTCTCATAAATATTCAATCATTTACAGCCGATTCAAAGAAAAAAGGACGCGAGAGCGTCCCTTTTTTAGAGGTCATATTTGCTTAAAATTTCCGCCGGAGTTTTTCTTAATAAGTTAGATACAGGAAGAATTCCTGAAATAATATTAATCGCATAAATCAAGACTATTCCTGCCACTAAACTAAGGAATGAAATATGAATAAATTCAAAATAATCTTCAGTGACACTTTGGATTCGATATAAAATGTAAGTTGTGACTAAATAGCCGAGCAAGGATGTAAGGGAGGTAATTAAGACAATCTCCGTTACAAAGATTTTACGAATATCTCCTTTAGTAACTCCTAAAGCACGATAAACACTTACTTCATAAATTCTCGAAATTAAGGAAGAACGGATAATAAAGTAATAACTAACACTCATTGCTGTTAAGACAACAATTGTGAAGACAATTGTTCCTACACTATCAGTTAATCTTTCTAAGCGGTATTCCTTACTTTCTGCTTCAAATAAACTATGGGCTTTAACACTATTTGTTTTAAAGTATTCAACTGTTTTATTAATGTTATTAGAATAAGCATATAGTTCTGTCCCACGAGATTGAGCATTATAGTTATCGTTAAAATAAGCTTCTTTTAATGTTTCTAGTGGAAACATTATTTCTGGGATACTGTCACTAGTTGTTGTGTAAAGGGCTGCGGTATCAAAGGAAGCATTAAATTCAAAGTATGATCTGTTAGCTAGCGGTGTAAGATCCTGTGGATCATCAAAAGCTAGTAACTGTGATGCCATTGTTGGAAGGGCTCCTTCACTAATTGTAATATCATCTTTAAAAACTTCATAAACTGCACGATGAGTTTCAATCATATACATTGTTGCTTCTTTAACAAAATAAACTGGATTATCAGTATCACTAATCCCAACAATATCAAGGAGGTATTCATAAGTTGTAGTTGGTCCTTCTAGTTTTAAAATAATCTTTAAGTTAAGTAAATCTTTTACTTCTGTAATTCCTAAATTTTGCATGGCTGGTTGTAAAACTAGTTTTTCCGCAACAGAATTATCAATCACGATTTCATGATAATTAGTAACGTTATGTCCTAAAATGATATCACTATCATCTAAATAATCACTGATTACTGGATTACTTGTTAAGGAATTACTAATCCCCCGAGCTTGATAAACTGAAGGCAAGCGAATATCCAAATTATTACTATTAGTAATTAAATTGATATAATCAATTGAGTCTTCATTTTCATAAGCCATTACTTCATCGTAAGTATCTAAATCATATTGGAAAACAACTGTTTCTTTTGCTCCTGTTAAAAATTTAGTAGGATCAACATTGTAAACATTAGCAAGCATTCCTACTGCTAGGGCAATTAAAATTGCTCCGCCAATAAAGCCTAAATAAAACAGTTTTCCAAGGCGAGTTGTTCCAGCTAGCCTTGTTAAGGCTAGCTTTAAAGATTCTTTAACAGTGATAACACTTCGTTTTTCAACTGTTAAATCCTCATTAATAATTTCTTCTAAATCAAAAGTTGATTCTAACATTTCACTTCGTTTTGCTTTTTTAAAGTGAGTATTATGAACTTTAACTTCTGAATCACTATCAATTAATTTTATTTTTTTGTAATCTGCTGATTTAATATCTAAATATAAAGTTTTATTTTTAACAATCAATCTTATCTTAAAGTTAGTTTCTAGTTCCTCATCTGAATACACTTCTAAATTAGTAACATCATCGTTTAAGGTTGATAACTGCTTTAAATCTTTTAAATAAATATCAGTATCATGTTTCATATCTAAATCAGTACTTGAATTATTTAAATAGTCCTCAACAATTTTACCATCGCGTAATTTAATTACGCGATCAGCATAAAAATCAGCTAATTCTTCTTCATGGGTTACTAAAATTACTAATTTAGTTTGCGAGATTTTTTTAATAATGTTCATAATCTCAATGGTATTTTTAGAATCTAAATTTCCTGTTGGTTCATCCGCAATAATTACTTTGGGATTTTTAGCTAAAGCACGCGCAATGGCAACCCGTTGTTGTTGCCCACCACTTAACTGATAAGCTCTTCTTTTACGGTAATTAATCATCCCAATATTTTCTAAAATATAATCAATTCTTTTATCTATTTCGTCTTTATCAACAACCCCAACCATTCTTAAAGTTAAGGCAATATTATCATAAACAGTTAAGTTAGTTAGTAAATTATAGTTTTGGAAAATATAACCAACTTCTTTATTTCTAATTTCATCCCATGTTTTTGATTTGTATCCTTTAATTTCTTTGTCACCAAAAACAATTGTTCCACTTTGAACTTTATCAAGTCCTCCTAAAACATTTAAAAGGGTTGTTTTACCACTTCCACTAGGGCCAAGTAAAACAACTAGTCCTTTACTAGGAAGTTCTAAAGATAAATCGTTAATAACGTGAATTTCATTACTTTTTTTACGGTTATAATACTTATTTAGTTTTTCAATTTTTATCATGATTCTCACCTACTCTTGTTTCAGTGAAGTAATCACTGATTTATCAAAGATTTTTTTATTAAATCTTCTTCCTAACATTACCGCAAGAACAATCATTAAGAAGAAAATAAAGAGATGGCTATAAACCGTAAAATAGCGTAAGTATCTCGGAATTTTAGAAACAATTTGTTCATTAACAATAAAGGCTGTCATCGTTAATATATATGCAAAAACTGTCGTATATATTAATTCAATAATTGTTACCCGATTTAAATCTTTTTTCGATGCGCCAATTGATCTTAAAATTAAATAATCTTTTTTCTTTGAGTTTTGAATGTTTTTTAAAACAATATAAGTAATAAAATAAATCACAATCATTAAGAACCCTAAAATAAAGGCTAAGTAAATTGAAGTAAAGATGGCAAAGACAGCACTAAACTGATCTGTGACAGCGTTAGGATAAATTGTGTTAAATCCTAAAGCATCAATTTCAGCAATTACTTTTTCAGCATCATAGCTGTCAAAAACTAATACTCCAACTTGATAAATCCCACTTGGCATTAAATTTTGTAAAGTTGTTTGACTCATTGCTATATAACTATAATCAATTCCACTTGGTTGATAAGTTCCTGTTATTTCTACTGTTACCTCATTTTCTTCAAATGCGGAATCACCTATTAAAGTAAATTGATACCCATCAATTACTGTTAGTGGATCGTCAAAATTGAATCCTAAATTTTCAAGTAATTCTGGAAGAGAATTACTTGAAATGTAAATTTCTCCATTAGGGATATTGTTATTAATAGAAATCCCTTCACTACCATACAAATAAAGACTATCCATATCATCATATAATAATCTAATCTTTACAGCGGGATCTCCCCAGTTAGCACTTTTTAAATATCCGCGAGAAATAACTTCTTCACTATCTAAAAAAGCATCACTAAAATACATTCTCCCTCGCCAATCTCCTAGGTTAACTGTTTCTACAATCCCACTAATAGTAAATTCTATACTCCCAGGAATATCACTAATATGATCAATATCGTAAGCATAACCATATCCTAAAACAATTTTATCGCCAACCTTATAGCCATCAATTTCTTCAATGACAACATCAAATTCATTTGTTGGATATGTTCCAGCCTTAAACTGACTAGGTTTAAGCATTTTAGCAGGATTCATATAATACTCTCTTGAATCAATCCATTTTTCTCCATCATTATAAGAAATTTCTTGATATGAATAAATTAATTCATCTAATATAACATCATGATTAATTACACTTCTTACTAATCTTAAGTTATTTAACTCCGTTAACTCCGCAGGAGTAAATTGAGAGTTATCAAATTTTGTAACAATAATCCGTGATTCGGTAACATTTCCAAAATAACCTCCTCCAAAAAAGTTACCACCTGAAGAGGTTTGACTAACATAATTACCATAGGAAAGCACAAAAATAACAACTGTAAAAATCGTAACAATTGTTGTAAAAATTGTCCTTCTTGGTGTTCTTAAAATATTTTTAAAACTAATTCCCATTAAGTCTCTAAAACTCATTGAAAAACTAGGAACAACAGTTTCAGCTGAAACTGTTTCTTGTTTTTTAATAATTTTATCTTCAACAACTTCACCATCAAATAAACGGATTTTACGAGTAGCATAAGGTGCTACTTGGTCATAGTTATGAGTAACAACAATAACCAATTTATCTTTTGATATTTCTTGAAGTAAGGCCATAATTACTTTTCCAGATTCACTATCTAAGTTACCAGTTGGTTCATCAGCAACAATAATCGGACAATCTTTAGCAAGTGCTCTAGCGATTACACAGCGTTGTTTCTGACCCCCTGATAATTTTGAAGCTTTATGATTAACATGACTAGTTAAGCCAACCTTGTCAATTAATTCTAAAGCTCGTGCTTACCGTTTTTCTTTATCATACCCTTGAATTGTAAGAGCAACCATAACGTTTTCTAAAACGCTATAAGAATCAATAATATTATAGTTTTGAAAAACAAAGCCAATATATTGACGGCGGTATGCTTCCCATTCTTCGACTGTGAAATATGATGTTTCTTCATTATTAACATACATTTCACCATCTTCATAAGTATCAAGTCCACTAATTACATTTAATAAAGTACTTTTTCCACTACCTGATTCCCCAGTTACTGCGATAAATTCTCCTAAGTTAAATTCTAAATTAATTTTTCTTAACCCTAAGGCAACAACATCATTACTATGGTAGTATTTAGAAATGTTTTTTAATTTAAGCATTTTTCTTTTCACCTCTAGTTAGTTTTACACCAATTATTTTTTCAAATTTTAAAATATCACTTCTTGAGATTTTATATTTGCTAGCTGCAACCGTATAATCATAAATAAGATCATTTTTATCAAATAAAAAGATTACCATTCTAATTAAACTTTCATGATTTTCAAGTGGTGGACATTGAAAACAAAGATTTTCAATGTCTAAATAATCAAAATTTGTTCCTTGTTTTGTTTTCATTAAAATAAGTGAACCTTTTTCTTCTCCTTTATTTCCAAAAAAATACGGATTTAAAACAATACTTCCTTGATCAAAGTGAAGTATCTTTAAAATTTCTGCTTTTGTCAAACTATCACCCACTTCTTTTTTAATTCTCTTTTTATTATATCATAGGGATGCGAATATCTTTTGTAAAGTTATAATTAATCTTTTATGTTACAAATATTAGGTGGTAAAATACAATGAAATCCCTCCTAACTTGTGAAAGAATAAAGAGAGTGATATAATATTTAAAAAGAGGTGAAAAAGATGCTAAAGAAATTGAGTTATCCATGGGTTAATATTGTTGTTGGGCTAATTTTATTGTTTACAACATTTGTTGGCTACTTTTATGTTAATAACGCATCAATTGCCTCAACCATGTGGCCAACTGCCGGATTTGTTGTGGGATTATATTACACTCAAGGTAAACGTGTTTTACCAGGACTTATGACTGGGATTTTTATTGCTAATTTTGTATCACGTTTAATCTTAATAGATGAAGCCTTTCTTTTTACCATTTTTATTTCTATAGTTTTTACTGGTTCTAATCTATTTCAAGCTCTGATTTTTAAAGAGATTGTCCCAACTGTTTCAAAAGAAACAATCCTGTTTGGAAAAAAAGGGATTATTTTCATTGTAAGTGGACTAATTACCGCAATTATTGGGGCGGTTATAAGTGTTAGTTTTTTATACGCAACTAATGATTATTCAGATTTTATTATCACTTTTTCAAGATGGATTTTTGGTGATTTTTCAGGAATTATGATTTTTGGAACAACAATTATTTTTGCACACCTTTATGATTCTAAATTTATTAAGTCTAAAGAAAATTTTCTTTGGAGTATTGTTTTTATAGTTTTATTTACTACTTTTTCTTATTTAGTTTTTAGTAACATTTTACCTTTTTATGAATTTGTGATTATCTTTGTTATATTCTTCTTTGTTGTTTCGTTTTTCTTTAGTTACCGAATGATTATTACGATCAATATGATTTATATTTTAATTTATCATCTTTTCTTTGTCCCTGATATTTCTGTTAATCATTTAAATTATCAAATTTTAACCTTAAACTTATATTTATTTATCTTTTCTACGATTGCTTTACTTTCTAAAACAGTTACTTATGACATTGAAATTAAAAATCAGCAATTAGAAAAATCAAAAAAGAAGGTTGATGCTTTACTTGACTCTGCAAAAACCTTATTTAAGTTAAGTGATGAGCTCCTTAATCCTTCAGCTAAAATTAACGATTCTTATCTAATCCAAATGTTTAAAATCGGAACGACAATTTTAGAAAAGTTTGAATATGCTTCATTATATATAAAAACAGAAGACAGTGTTAAATATATTGCAAGTTATGGTTACGATATCGACATTTTAAACAAATACTATGATGATTTAGAGGCTTTTGAATGGGAATTAAGAGAACCAAGAATTGTTGAATACCCTGATCTAGAAATGAAAAATCAACTGCGCAATAAATATCCTGAATTTGTCGCTCTTTATCCAAAAATTAAACAATCCATGCGATTTAATATTTATGTTGAAGAAGGGGTTGTTGGCGGAATGAGTTTTGATATCATGGAAAATTCTGAAGATGTTTTCACATCAT
>CAYZEW010000003.1:0-52714 GCA_964477825.1 uncultured Candidatus Izemoplasmatales bacterium
GATTTCAATAATTTCTTTAACATAGGGAACATGCGGAATTTGTAAAAATTCAGCAATTTCTGGGCCAACTTGGGCAGTATCTCCATCTGTTGTTTGTTTTCCACAAATGACTATTTCATAATTACTAATATGATCAATTAATTGACTTAAAGTGTAAGAAGTTGCGAGAACATCCGCTCCAGCAAAGCGACGATCACTAATTAAAGTTGCTTTATCGCTTCCCATATATAATGCTTCTTCTAAGACCCTTTTAGCACTTGGTGGTCCCATTGTTACCGCATGAATATTAACGTCAGCTGTACGTTCTTTAATTTGAAATGCTGTTTCTAAAGCATACAAATCAAAAGGATTCATTTTAACGTTATTCCCATCTCTAATTAACACTCCTGTTTCAGGATCAACTTCAACATTTGATGATGCAGGAACTTGTTTAATACATGTAATTATTTTCATTTTTTTCACCTCATATTGCTAATATCAGTTTTACAATATCATAGATATTATTTAATAAAAAGAGCTAAGTTATAATCCTTTATCTTTTTTCAATATTAGGAAATATTATTCATCTTAAAAGCCATAAAATGATTGTCATTCTCATTTTATGGCTTTTATTTTATTGCTTAATTTATTTTAATACTTTAGCTAATTTACTAATAACTTCGTTTTTAAAACGATCAATATAATTTTCAATGTATTTAGCAATATCTAAATCATCATTTTCAATTAAAGGGGTTAAATCAATTCCATAAATAATCGCATCTGTTTCATCAACTGTATGTGAAGATGCGTAAGTTGCGTTGGATAACCTTCTCCCAATCGTTGCTAAATCATAACGTTTTCCGCCGGCGATTTGCGAGGCAAAAATATTGATAAGTTTTAATGATAATTCATTATTTCCTGAAACATCAAATAAGATTTTATCTTCATCATTCATCCAGTCTAAATCACGCCACACTTCGCAACCGTATAGTTTCTTCGGTCTTGCGGCGTTTTTTAATGTTCTAATTGCGCGGATTGTTTTAGTTACTACTCCTAAATGAGTATCATGTTTATCTGCTAAGTTGTGAGTATATAATACTTCTGGCTTTGCTTGTTCAATTAGCCGTGCAAGTTCAACAATAACTTTATAGTTATGGGGATCCTTTGCTTCACCACTTGGATAATCAAGTTGAACTACTCCTCCAAATTTACCAATTCTTGCAGCTTCACGTTGTTCTTCTTTTCTAATTGCTTGCATTTCTTCGTCGGTATAATCTTTGAATTCACCAGTACGAGCTGAACCTGCCCCATTAGTTACAACAACCCCAAAAAACCATTTATCTTCTTTTTGATAACATTTTAAGATTCCATCAATTGCCATGATTTCCAAATCATCTTGATGAGCTCCTATTGCCATATGCGTTGTTCTTGATATAGCGTCTTTAAAATTGCTTCCATCTGGAATAAAAAACTCAGCATTTTCTTTAATGAATTTCATTAAAACACCTCTTTCTATATTTTCGGAAGACTAGCTGCGGCAATCGATTGTCCAACTCGTCTATTTATTTCATCAGGTAATGTTAGTTCTATTTTTTGAGATAAATCATTAAATTCTAATTTTAAGATTTGCTCAGCAATTCTTAAAATTCTTACTCCCCCTTTTTGAGAAGTTACTCGTCCTAAAATAAGGACATGTTTAAGATCATAAAATTGAGCATAATAAGCAATACTATATCCTAAATAACAACCGATTGTATCAAAGATATCTTCAGCTCGAGGATCGTTTGCTTCAAGTAATTCTTGAACTACTTTTAATTTTTCGGCTGGTGATAAACTTTCAGCTAATTTTATCTTAGCATTTTTCGCAAGTTTTATCACGGCATCTTGTGAAAAATATTTAACACCAGTTCCATAATCTAAAGACCATTCATCAATCATTGATCCCTTATTAAAATCAACAGGAACAAAACTTAGTTCATTTAACCACCCCGTTATGTTTCCTAATGAATCAACATATCCAGCTGCTTCACTAGTTCCCATCGCAATCCCTAAAATATTATTAGCTTCTAAACTCATCGCTCCAGCTAAAGCTGTTACATCGCCATCATTAACTACTTCTAAAGGAACATTGTCCATTTCTTTTTGTATTTGTTTATACATATCTCTTACTTCACTATCAAATTTATCTTGTGGCACTTTTAAAAAGAGGGATGCTGCAGCAACTCGGTTATCGATGAAAATTCCAGCTGAGCTCACTCCAATAGCATCAACTCTTGGCATTTTAGCAGCCGCTCTTTTAATTGAATCCATAATTCCGTTATAATGATAACTTGGATCACTTTGTTGTTTAGGATACCAAACCACTTCTTCACTAAAAATCGCTTTCCCATTCACTACTGCAGATACTTTGCGGTCACTTCCTCCAGCATCAAACCCGATGCGGTAGCCGTCTAAATGTCTTCCAATTGGGAATGATTGTTCGTTTTCTTCTGGAACATCAGTTAAACTAACAACAACTACTTCAAATGGTTTTTCATAAATTTTACTCATAAAATTAGCATCAAATGCTCGTTCACCATTTTTACTATATGCTGCTTTTATCATATTCCCTAAGGAAAGCGAACCGCCAATAATGATTTTGTATCCTCCTTTAAGCCAAAGCAATGTTTTTATAAGTCGTTCTAAATATAAATAATTTGCTTCATCTTGGGCATAACTCTCATTAAAAACAGTTGCTTTTTCAACTGCAATTTTACCTTTACTTCGCACGATTGCTATTTTTATCTCTACTGGATTTTTCGAACCTTTTACAGCATTACAAAATTTCCGATTAGCCAAAATAATTGGTACATAATCAGGGTCTAGTGGTAAATTCATGATTGGTTTTTGATTAAAATTAAATTTTTCCATTATATCCACCTCTTCAGTTATAATCGCCTATATTATAACAAGGATATTTTGAAAAAAAAAATCATAAAGTGATACATTTTTCAATATTTTAGGAAATCTTGAAAATTATTCTTTAAATTTAAGATTTTTTTGTAAATTAAAACTGGAATTTTTAAGATTCCAGTTTATTTATTAATAATCAATTCCTGCAGCTTTTACTCCTGCTGGGTCATGAGAATGACAAGGTGTTACTGCGTAAACCATTGAACAATTTGGACACTTATCTTCAAAATATGCCATTTCAAAACTTGTTCCACATTCACATTTTATTTCTAAAGGCATTGGAAGCAATCCTTCACTAAACCCCATTTGTCTTACTTTATCAACTGTTTGTCTTCCTGTTTCAAACGTTCCAGTACAAGTATTTTGTTCACTCATCTATTGTTCCTCCTCAAATTTTAGACGTTGTCCGTATCTTAATTTATTCCGCATTTTCATTAAAGTTTTATCAAGCTTTTCCAAATCACTTAAGATATTTCTTTCTTCTTCACTTGTATCAATAACAGCTTCAATACCACCATTATTAATAACAAGCCGTTTGTCTCCCATTAACGCTAGAATTGGATCATGAGTACTCATTAAAACAATTTTATCCTCACTAATTAATAACTCAAGTGCTTTTTTTCGATCAATCCCCGCGTTTTCAATTTCATCAATTAAAATAATTGGCGCTTTTGATAAGATGGCGGTATCCGCAATCATCAATGCTCTGGACTGTCCCCCTGAAAGCTCTGTTATTGGCGTTTCACTTGTGAAATTTTCTCCCGCAAGTTCATTTGCTTTATCAAAGATTTTTTGAACCATTTCTGTTTTATTTTCAATCATTCTGCTTGATGCATGAAGATCTAAAAACTCATAAACTGATAAATCCATGACAAAATTCATATTTTGGGATAATTGTGCTACTAATTTGTTAGAAGCACTAAATCTTTCATGAGGCTCTAGTACCCGGTTATTAATTAAGACTTTTCTTTTAGTAGGGGTATCCATATTCGCAGCCCATTCAATATCGGCGAGCAATCTTGATTTTCCACTTCCAGTTGGTCCAACGATGGCGATAATGTCACCTTTTGATATTTCAATTTTATTAAATTTTTCCTTTGTTCCATCTTTATAAAATCCTGGATAAATCGTAATTGTATTTTTAGTTTCTGTTTCACTAACGAAATATGAACTCATTAGTTCCATATATTCACTTAATCCACTAATAAAGAGGTCTTTATTAATCGCATTATCTTCAATTACTTCTTCATCTAAATTAGCGAACAATTGTTCAATTGTATAGTTTTCATGACCATGATAAGGAATTAAATGATCTTTAAAGAACGCTTTTGTATAAGGGTGTTTTAAGAATAAATCACTAATTGTGATTTTTAATAAATTAATGGTTGTCATTTTTTTCCACTCAAATCTATTTTACGAATATTTCCTAATTGATGGCTTTTACCAATTCTTGTTTCCCCTAAACAATAACTACATAATGCTGAAGGCATTGGATATCTCAATTTCATTCCTTCTAATGTTTTAACATCTTTTGTTTCATCATAAATAAAAGTACTAAGTTCATAAGCTCCTTGGCCACTAAGCCCATTCACATGCATAATAATCGCTTTTGGGTTTACACTTTGAACTTTCATTGTGAAAACTTCTCTTTCAGCTTGAGAAACAATATCTCCTTTAGTAATCACAACTATATCCGCACTTTTTAACATTGGTCCAATTTTTTTTGGAGTATTAATTCCACTTAAATTATCAATTACACAAACTGCTTTTATATCTTGGATATACGGTGAACAACGATTACATAATCCCGCTGATTCCGTTATTAAAACATCAACATTTTCCTTAAGACCCCATTCAACTACTTCTTCAATATTAGAAACAAAATAGTGATCAGGACAAAGCGATCCACTTAACCCTTTTCTAACTGGAATTCCTAATTTTTGAAAATAAAGGTCATCATCGGTGAATAAACAGTCAAACTTAACAACGCCAACTTTGATATCTCTTTTTAAAAAGTTTTCAATCGTTTTAATTAAAACTGATGTTTTTCCTGATGAGGGTGGCCCACTTACTGTGATTAAATCCATTTTACAGCCTTCCTTCCTCAAATACTCTCATTGCTTCTTCAATTATTTTACCAAGGTCATGAGAATCAATATAATCCCAACCAACCCATTTAAATTTTTTCTCACCTAAATTATTATCAACATTATGGTTAATTGATGGGAATAATCCTTTATGTGATAAAATTTCTCCTGTTTCAACTGAGGTGAACATTTCCGCTATTTCCATTAATTCAGCTTTTTTGTTTCTCTTTGTCAACATAAAAATCGGACTAATAATCGCGCCATCTTCTGGCCATACTGCGGCCATTACACTTCCTGGTAATGCCATTCTTGTGAAAAAATATGGCATGATTGAAATCGCAGGTCTAACCCGGCTTCTTCTGTCACTCTTAACCATTTCAGCAGGATGCATACTTTTAATCATACTTCTTCCTAATTTTCTAATCCCTTCCATCCCAAACTCTTGATGGAGATGAATTAAAATAGCGTTAAATAAATCAAAATCACTAACTGGCAAACTAACACTATTTTCAAATCTAGGATCAAGTAAATCTTCCCATGTTTTAGGAAGTTCTCTGTCTCCTAAAACAGTTGTATTTACTAAAAAAACCGCAGGTACAACCCCTAACATTGAGTAATCTCCTGAAGGATCTCTTAATTGTAAATATTCATTTTCAAAATCTCGATTATAAGGAACATCTTTAAAATAATCATCAAAAACTTTTTGATCCTTAAAGCGCTTCATTAAATCATTTTCAAAAAACAAATCAAAACCAGCCGATATATAAATATCCGCTAAGTCATCTTCAGTTTTTGCTTGTTTTACTTCACCTTTTAACCAATCTAGCCCTTCACTTGCGGCTTTTAAATTATGATTGATTTTATCTAAATTAGATAATTTTGTGAATTGATCTAATAAAGGAATTCTAACTGGGCAAGGAAGTAAGCCAATAATATTAATTGCTCCTTCTTTATCAGTTTTATCTAACAAAGTAAAATCTACTGTATCTTCTTTTAAATGCTCATTAAGCATATCAATAAATAGGCCAACATTAATTTGTTTATTTCTAAGTAAATTATCTAAAGGGATTTTTCCGATTTGTTTTAAAATTAATTCATTATCTAACCCTTTAAAACCATTATTTTCGAAAACACTTTGTAAGTTGGGATACTTTTTTAAAATTTCAGATAAAGTACTTCTTGTGGTGATCATTAGACATGCTCAATTCCTATTACTTCAGGAACTTCAGCTAGTAAAATACTTTCAATTCCGTCATATAGAGTAACATTGATAGCACTACATCCAACACAAGCACCTGTTAGTCTTACATAAACAATTCCATCTTTAAAATCTACATACTCAACATCTCCACCATCTTGTTGGAGAAATACTCTTGTTCTTTCAATTACTTCTCTAATTCTTTTAACTGCATCTGTTTCCATAATTATCACTCCTTTTTATCTACATAAGCAATTATATTTTATATATAAATATAAACCAAATGATATAAGTAAGTTTATAATTAAGAAAATTACTTATTTATAAAAAATCTATCTTAAATATAAAAAAAACGAGATTAATTTCCTTAATCTCGCCTTTTTTCAAATCCTTTATTTTAATCTAAAAGTCAGTGTAACAGGATTGTGGTCAGTATATTTAAAGCCGTGATCAAAAGTTCTAACTTTAACAACATCGATAGCCGGACTAACTAAAAAGCCATCAATAATCGTTTCAAAGTTTTCTCCTTTAACATAAGGTTTATCTTCACTTCTTACTGTATTCTTTGAATTATCATATACCATTTTATATCCTGTATCATATAATTCATTTGGTAAAAGGCTAACCCAAGAAGGCATCATTTCTTCATATTTACTATTATCTAATAAATGATTCCAATCACCGCCAACAATCACATATTGGTGTGTTTTTGATATTTCTTTAAGGTATTCAATTAGATGCTGAATTTGTTGTTTTCTTAGATATCCACCTTTGTCATATGCTGATAAATGGATATTTATCAAAATTAATTCCTTACCGTCTTTAACGGTGATTGTATTAATATTCATGCACCTTTTCAAAAAGAAGATTCTTTTAAAAAATGGTTCTTTCCCGTTTAACTGAAAACGAATAGATGAAATTATTTTATGTTTTGACAATGTAAGTAGTCCACTTAATACGCCGCCCATCGGACTGGTCAATGGCAAAGGAACATATTTAACTTTATAATTATTTACAAAAACACTGTTATAATCGTTAAATCTTTTTGTAAGGTCTCTTACCTCATTAACGTAGCAACTTCTTCTACATGGTTCATCTACTTCTTGAAGAAAATAGAAGTCACTATTAAGTTGTCTTAAAAGTTTACCAATGCTTTTTATATTATTATTAGTCTTGATTCTGGAAATACAGTGAGACCCTTTTCCTCCTTCGATAAAGAAATCTTGATTTTCATCTAAGCTACCGTAGCCAATATTTAAAGTGGTAACTGACATTGTTTTTTTAATTTTAGTTGAAATGTTATTTTTAATGGTTTTTGCATCTTCTATTTCTTTTGGTCGATATTCTGTTATTGTTAAATACAAGATGAATAGTGTTGGAATTAACGGTATTAATATTAAAATTACTATTATAATATATTTATAAATCATAATAATTCCTCCTAGTAATGCTTAGTGTTTAATTAACTTCTTTTAAAAAAACTCTCTTTTCAAAGCTCCCGTTATTGTTCTTTTTATTAAGTTTTATTTTTAAAATATCTTTTTCAGTTATCTTGTTTGTTTTTAAAATAAATTCGAGGACTTCATAAACATCAGCTAGTTCATATAATTTTTCTTGGATAGAAGTTGCAGTATAAAGTTCATTTGCTTCTTCAACAAGTTTTTTTCTTAACTCAATTTCATACTCTTTGTCACTAAGAATTCTAATTTGAGGATTTAATCCTTCGGTTTCAATTATTTTCGGAATATTATCTCTTACTAACTTATTATATGTTTTCATGATTTAATCCTTGCATATCCATAAAACTTTGATCAAGCAAATTATTATTTACAACATTTGACAACTCGTGGTATTCCTTTGTATTAACATTTCTTAATTCCAACAATAATTCGCGGTTTCTTCTCTTCAATTTTTCGATATCATCTTTAGTTGGAATTAGATTATGTTTTGTAGCTTTACTTGTTATAACAAGGTTCCAAATATTGTCAGCATAAATATAATTATATGGGATTACATGAACAACTTTTATGTCAGCATATTCAATATGTTCTCCTGTATAAAAGTCAAAAATCCCACCATTATGGTAATATTGAACTAGTAAATTCTTAATTGCTCTTAAACTCTGACGTTTTAAATTTACTTGAGATGAGTCAATCACTTTCTTAAGTAAGTAAGGTGAGTTATTATAGTTTTCTAGGTAACATGCCCATTTAAAATTTATTAAATCGGTCAATAGTGTCGAATAGTTTTTGATAGTGTCGATATCCCCTTTTATAAATCTTAAAGACTTAGTTTTTAAGTCTAAACGGTAAAGTTCTATTTTTTTACTTCGGTGGTTTAAAAAGCGGTATGCGATATTTCGATTTACAATTTTCATTATCTTATTAATAATTTTTTCATATCTAATTTGTTTTCTTTTAATATAGATTTCCATCTCATTAGACCACGCTGGATAACGGTGTTTTTTCTTTCGGTAAAAATCTTCAGAGATTTCTTTTGTTACCTTTTCAATAACAAGAAATTCTCCTTGAGTAATATTGAAAAAACAGTTTAGGTTCCAATAATATTTCAAGATCTTTTGAACGATAAAATACTCTTCTAAAATAACTTCATCATTAACTACCTCATACTCATCACTGACGATACACTCAATAATTGCGCGTCCCCATGATGCTTTATAGGTATTATCGTTTTTGATTCCATCGATAATTGTAATCCAATTGTTTAAATATTTTTCCATAATATCACTTCCTTACCCTTATTATACATTTTTACAAAAAAATAAAAAAGGAGAAATCTAATTCTCCTTTAATATTTTTAAAAGCCTTTTGTTAAACTATATCGTCAGCACCTGGCTGAACTTCATCAGTTACAGTTTCAGGTGCATGTTGGCGGTTTCCACTACCAGGCACAAAATCTTCACTCCAATGTTTACCTTTACGGCTTCTTGTTTGTGTTTGATTAGCAGGAACATCTATTCCAAGATCTGCATATAATGTGCTCATCTCAGCTTTTACCTGTACCAAAGCACTCATAATTTCTTCATCTGTCATATTTGCCCAGTCATATGTTGCATTTATTACATCAATTGCTGAAATAACTTGGAATGCCTGATCTTCTGTTAATGTACTCAAGAATTCTTCACTTGGGTAACTAAAACCATTTTCTCTAATCTTTTCTATTTGTGACCCTTTAAACATATTTTTTACTTGATACACTACTCTACTTGTTTGTTCATCCACTTTAGTGTGAATATCATCGTTTTGCATTGCGATAGCAGAACCTCCGCCAAATACTAGTGTTGCGATTAATAATCCGTTCATTTTGTTTCCTCCTTTTTTCTTTTCACTAATATAACAAGTGAAGTCCTGTTTTTATTGGAATTATTTTTATTTTTTTCAAAATAAGAAGTTTTTCATTCCTTTTTTAGCTGATTTTGCCGTCTATTATATATAAGGATGGTGAAGGAAACTTTTTGCATAAAAAATAGGTAAAATTATTTTACCCATTTTTAAATTTATTAAATAATTCCTAGCAATTTTCCTACTTCTTCAAATTTAGCTACCGCAAAATCAAGATCTTCTTTTGTATGAGAAGCACTAATCATACAACGAAGTCTCCCTTTTCCTTTAGGTACAGTCGGAAAGACTATTCCTGAAACATATACCCCGGCATCTAATAATGCTTTACTAAATTCCATTGTTTTAGCTTCATTCCCTATCATTACAGGAGTAATCGGTGTTTCAGAGTGGCCAGTATCAAATCCTAAAGTACTTAGTTTATCCTTGAAATAGTTTGCATTATCCCATAACTTATTAGAATATTCTTCACTTTCCATTAACATCTTAACAGATTCTATTGCTGCAGCTGTTGCAGCTGGTGGTAATGCTGTTGAGAAAAGCAAAGGTCTAGCACGATGAGATAGCCAAGTTTTTGTTTCTTGCTTACTGGCAATATAGCCACCAACAACTCCGATTGCTTTCGACAATGTGCCCATAATAAAATCCACTCTTCCGTGTAATTTAAAATGGTCTACTGTCCCTCTACCACTTTCACCCAATACACCGCTACCATGCGCATCATCAACATAAGTTAGGGCTTTATATTTTTCAGCCAATTCTACAATTTCTGGTAATTTTGCTAAATCACCATCCATGGAAAATACTCCATCTGTAATGATTAATACTTGATTATATTGTTCTCTTTTTTCTTTTAAAATTTGTTCTAAACTTTCCATGTCTGAATGCTTATATATTGCTTTATCAGCTTTACTTAATCTCACTCCATCAATAATTGATGCATGATTAAGTTCATCACTAATAATTAAATCACCCTTGCTTGTAATAGCAGAAATTGTTCCAATATTACAGTTAAGTCCAGATTGGAAACACATTACAGCTTCTTCATGTTTAAATTCTGCAAGAAGATTTTCAAGTTCACCAATGATATCTTGGTTACCAACAATAGTTCGAACAGCACCAGCGCCTGCTCCATATTTATTAACAGCGTCAATTGCCGCTTGTTTTACCCGTGGATGGTTAGCTAGTCCTAAATAATTATTACTTGATAAATTGATTACTTCTTTCCCATTTAAATTAATTACATTATCACATGGACCATAATTAATCGGTAATTCTCGATAAACTCCATCTTTTTTCAATTGTTCGATTTTTTCTTTTAAAAATGTTAGTTCATGTTTGCTCATTTTATTCTCCTCCTACAGATAAAACTATCTTTCCACAATTACCACTTGCCATTAAATCCATTGCTTTTTGATATTCTGTTAATTTAAATGTATGAGTAATAATTTTATCAAAATCTAACATGTCATTATCAATCAATTCTTTTACTTGATACCATGTTTCATAAATTCTTCTTCCCACTACTCCATAAATATGAAGTCCTTTAAAGACGATACATGTTGCTAAATCGATTTCAATATCCTTACTTGGAATTCCTAACAAAGATAGTCCTCCACCAGCTTTAACATATTTAAATGCTTGTTCTATTGCATGTTTATTACCACTAAATTCTCCAACAACATCTGCTCCACGGCCATTAGTTTCTTCTAATACTCTAGCAACAACGTCTTCCTTAAGCGGATTTATAACAACATCTGCTCCTAATTCTTTTGCTAAATTCAAACGATAATCATTTACTTCTATTGCGATTATTTTTTTAGCTTTATATGCTTTTGCAACATTAACTCCCATTAACCCGATTGGCCCACACCCAGTTATCACAACATCTTTTCCTTCAATCGGAAAATGCGTTATAGTATGAACAGCATTACCAAGGGGCTCTTGTACACTTAAATGTAATGGGTTTGCATCTTTACTATTAATAAAACAATTCATTGCTGGAATTCTTACATATTCTGCGAAGCACCCATCAGTATCAACCCCAATAATTTTTGTGTTTTCACAAATGTGGCCCTCTCCTCTTAAACAGAACTCACATTTGTTACAAATTATATGAGTTTCAGCGCTAACGATATCTCCAATTTTAACTCTCGTTACTTCTGATCCAATTTTCACGATTTCTCCTGTAAATTCATGACCAGCTGTAAATGGTAACTTTAATCTTTTTTTAGCCCAATCGTTATATTCGTAAATATGAAAATCTGTTCCGCATACACTTGTGTAATTTACTTTAATTAAAACTTCATCATTTTGAAGTACACTAGGAATCTTTTTTCTCGTAAGAGTGAGTCCAACCTCAGGTTTATCCTTTACAATACACGTCATTGTGGTGTCAAAATTGTCTTCCATTATCTTTCTCCTTTTCGGATTTTTTTACAAACGCTTTCATCAAGTTATATTATAACATATATCTATTTTTTGTGAAGCGGTTTTAATGGTTTTTTTCATAAAAAAATAATGATAAAAGAATCATTATTTTTTATCAAAACTTGGATTATATATAATGGCCCCTGCCTAAAGATATCTTTCCAAATTAATAGAAGTTGAAACTTCCTTTAATTTTATAAAACACCCATTTTTTAATCCGCCCTTACTACATTTTTATTATCTCATTATTTAAAATAATTGCAAGGAATTATTGTTATTTTACAAACTTTGAGATTTATCACTTAACAAAGTTTTATTATTTAGTTGTAAACCATAGTCATTCTATTTAACTCATATTCTGACTTTTTAAGACCATTTTTTAAGTAATGTAAAAGCTTTTGCGTTGTTTCGTAGGCTTGTTTATATTTTCGTTCGTTTTTATAAAAAGACATTAACATATTCGCTGCTATTTCAATCATTTCTGCATCATCAGCCTTTAATCCTAATTCAATTAATGTAAGCAAATTTTCCTCATATTTTTGTTTATCCATATAACTATCCTTGTATCTCATGTATATACACTCAAAGAAAAGTTTTGTTTTTGGTAAAGTATCTAGCCATTTTAAATTCATATATTTATGGTAAAGTTTGTTAAATTCTTCATCATTTCTTTTGTAGACAGCCATATCTAATTTTAAATAGTAATACAGTCTGTTATAATCTTCAGGAACTTTATCTAAATATGATTTCATTTTTTCTCTATCTCCTTTGATAAGAGAAAGAAGTGATAAGCGACAATTGCATCTATTTTCTAAAACTTTTACATTATATTTCACTGAATAAGCTAAAACTTGTTTATATAATTTCTCTGATTCTTCAAATTTATTTATGCGATATAAATCATACGCAATCCGCGTTCTTAACCGCATTGCTCTAACATAGTTAGTTTGACTCTCAAATTGTTTTATTCCTTCTTCTGCGTAAAGTCTAGCATCAACAAACTTATTTGACTTACTTAACCCAATAACATAATAATCTTTGATTAAAACATCAAATTTTGAATCACCAATACTTAACGCTCTTTCAAAATTTCTTCTTGCATCTGCAAACTGTTCATTATTAATATTATCTAATCCTTTAATAAAGAAGTATAATTGCTTTTGCTTTGGTGAAAAAAAGTCTAAAACAACTTCATAGCGCTTTAAGTAAAAATCAAAATATTCAAAGTAAATATTAGAAATAGCATAATAAAGACATTGAATTAAAGAATAATTAATAACTTCTACACTAAACTCATATAACTTTTTATCTTTTTCAATTTCTTTAATAACTTTTTCTGCTGCATCATAATCATGAAATAAAATATACTCAAAAGCTTGATCATAAAGAGCTTTAAATTTTAACGAAATTTGAGGATCTAAATGAAACTCCAAATTTAAGATTTTAAAAATATGACTAATTGTATCGTTATGAGGTACAATTATTCCTTTTTCAAAATTAGAAATAGAAGTATGAGAAACATTTGTTAGGCGGGCTAAATCACGTAATGAGTAACCCATCCTTACTCGGTTAACTCTTACAATTATTCCTAATGCTTTTAAATTTTGTTTTTCTAGTCTTAATCTCTTATTCATCGTCTCACCTCAATACTTAATTACTTTAATTATAGCATAGTGAACTTCTATTTTAATATTTTTTCCAAGAAAAAAAGTGCAAACTTTGCACTTTTATTTTTGATGAACAACTTGTCCATTTATAATTACTACTTCCGTTCTAGTCATAATATCAAAAATCGGACCATCCCAAATAACGATATCAGCATCTTTTCCAACTTCTAAAGACCCCACAAACTCATCTATTCCGTTTAGTTTTGCCGCTGTAATAGTCAAGGCTTCTAAAGCTTTCATTTCACTTAACCCTTCTTTAATAAACAAAGCAGCTTGAACTAAGGTTGTATCTAATGTAATTACTGGATGATCTGTCATAATCGCAAAAGTGATATCATTGTCTTCTAACACTTTTGCTGATTTATATGTTTTATTGACTAATTCATATTTAGAAGCCATCCCTAAAGTTGGGCCAATAATTAAACTATAATTTTCTTTTTTAATTTGTTTTGGAATCATGTATGCTTCTGTTGCGTGTTCAATAGTTGTATTTAGACCAAATTCGTTTGAAATTCTAATCGCTGTCATAATATCATCTTGTCGATGGGCATGAATTTTTACAATCATCCCGTCAAAAACTCTCATTAAAGAATGGAGTTTCATATCAAACTTTGGTTCCTTTGCATCTTCTTCTTTATTTAAGAAAGCATGATATTGTTTGTGATATTCTTTTGCTTTAAACAGCCACTCACGCATTAAGGCCGCACTAGCCATTCTTGTTCCTGGATTTTTATTAGTTGTTCCATAAACTCTTTTAGGGTTTTCTCCTAAAGCCATTTTCATAGCTGTTTCTTCTTTTATAACCATCTCATCAACAGTTTCACCATAAGTTTTAATCGCACAGAAAGTTCCTCCGATTACATTAGCACTACCTGGCCCAGTATTAACAGTTGTAATTCCTGATTTATAAGTATATTCAAATGCCATATCATTAACAAAAATACTATCAATACCGCGTAATTCTGGATAAATTGGTCCACTCATTTCATTGGTATCATTACCTTCAAAACGAATTCCTTCTTCCATTACTCCAATATGGCAATGTGGATCAACTAGTCCTGGAGTAACAAATTTACCTAAAGCATCAATTACTAAAGCATCTTTATATTTTGATAAATCAAGATTTTTTCCTACTTCAATAATCTTTTTACCCTCAACGACAATACTCCCCTTAACATAGTTATCTTTTGCCATTGTGATTAAATTTGCATTTTTAATTATTAACATTTTATCTCTCCTTTTTCAGTCTTCATTTTTAATTATACAATTATTTTTTCAAATAGAAAATGAATAATATCTAAATTTTTGTCATAATATGCAGCCATAAAAAAAGACCAACCGGTCTTTTTTTTGGATTCCAAGGTAAAAGGAGAAATAATATCTTGGATATATCTTAAGTTTAGTTATTAACTCATTAAACGTTTTTCACCAACAAGTTCAGTTATTGGTTTAATGTTTTGGGTTACTTCTAATGTTCCTAAAAATTCACCGTCTTTGTCTCTTACAGCGAAATAACGAATATAGACAAACATCTTCCCCATTTTAATCCAGAAATCTTCATTGTCTTTTTTTCCACTACGAAGATCAGCAACTATTTGTTCAACTATATGAACACTTGATGGCGGATGACACATGCTTACTTCTCTTCCGATAATAGTTAAAGGACGATCAACAATTCGTTCTTTACCTTGAGTAAAATACTTAACTTTATCGTCTTTATCAACAAATGTCATGTCTAATGGAATTGTATTTAAAATGGCGTTTATTTCTTTAGGCATTAAAGATCCTGCATCAAATTTAATTTCCCCATCTAATTTACTTGATACTTCTTTAATTGTTGTTTCTTCCTCAACATCACTAATCTTAATATCCCAATCATCTTGTTCTTCAATTAAGCAAAGCCCAAATTCTCTTTGTGCTTTATCAATGTTGTACCATTCTACTAAAGAGAAAGTTGTATTCATCAAAGGAATTAAAATATTATTTTCTTTAAACACCATTTCACTTGTTTTTGTAACTGTTGCTTCTGCTTTTGTAATCAATTCTTCTAAGTCAAAAGTCTTTTGTGATAAAATGCTTAAAACTTCTTTAATTTCTTTTCTAACTTCATCATCAATTCCCCACATTACTTTTGGAGGAGCTGTGATATCATGTTTTTCAAGCATTGGGAATAAGACATTTTCTTTTCTTGAATAGTGAATATCAATTTGTGATAATCTTTCAAACCCAATTCTTAACATTAAAACAGCTGTATTATCAAAACCTTTTTTTAAAGTTTCAATATACGGTGTTATTTCTTCTTTCATTACTTCTTCTAGTTTTTCGTTTTCTAGTAAAAAAACATATACTGGATGGCCTTTTACTTCTGAATTATCTTTTGAAGGATGAATATCTTCAATTGATCCATCAAAAACACTAGCGTGAACATCACAAAGTTTTTGCACTTCTGCGATTGGCAACCCTTCAGCAACTAATTCTTGTTCCATTTGCGAAATTTCGGTTGTACTTACTTCCCCAAATTCAACTTTAAATCTTTCTTTAACATCCTCAACTGTAGCTCCCGCATGTAATTCTTTGATTAATGTTTTTAATTTTTCTCTTCTAATACTGTCATTGTTTATAAATTCACTCATCGTTTTACTCCTTTACAATAAATCCGTATTTTTCGAATTCATCTATTAATATTTGAATATCAATTTTTCTAAATTGAGCACCTTTTTTCAAAGTCATTATTCGTCCAACTGTGTTAATTGTCTTTTTATTTGTCATTCCTTCAAATCCTAAGTTTTCCATTACTTCTACAACTTCATCAAAGGTAGTAACAAGCTTATAGATTGAATCGTTTAATGAGATAACTTTTTTCATTTAATCACCTACCATAATATATTCTATATTAGATGGCTGATTTTTTGGAGTAATTCACTCATTTTTCTAATTAAGAATGGTTGCTTATTTATAAAAACTATATTTATGTAAATTGATTATTCTTTTTTTCATAAAAAAACTAACAATCATTTAAGTAATGAATGTTAGTTTTTATTAAGTAATTATCTTAATCTAGCTAGTTGAATTGATGTTTTCTTTCCTTGAAATGTAATATTTGTCAAAGCTTTGAAAACAACTTTCTCAAACTTTTTGTTAACAGTGAAGAATGAAAAACTATGTCTTACCGTAATTTCTTTAATTTGTTGGTTTCTCAGTTTTGTTTTTTGACAAACAAATTCTGAAAACTTTTTAGGTGTTAACCCCATTCCAGTTCCAACATTAATATGAAATCTAACAGTATTTTTATCATCTTTTCTATTAGCTGATCCGCGGTTATTTCTTGAAGTTTTTTTACTTCTAGAAACATCTTCATTAATATCTCCAAAGATTTTTCCTGAAGTATCTTTTTTCTCAAGTTTTGTAAGTAATGCACAAACTAATTGTAATGAATCATTACTTTCTAAAAGCTTTGTAGCTAAGTCAAATTGACGATTTGTATTTTGATTTTCAATAATTTCTACTATTTCATCAAACTCTTTATCTTGTTTAACTTTAACAACTTTTTCAGGTGTTGGAATATTTCTTTTTTTAATATTTGATTTTGTAAATCTTAAAATCGAATCTAATCTTGACATTTCTTTTCTTGATACTAAAGTAAATGAATATCCTTTATTACCAATTCTTCCAGTTCTCCCAATCCGGTGAACATAATATTCTGCTTTTTCGGGAACATCAAAATTAATTACAACTCCAACATTTTTAATGTCTAATCCCCTAGCTGCAACATCGGTTGCGACTAAAATATCTAAAACACCATTATGGAATTTACTTAAAACATGCATTCTTGATGTTTGTTGTAAATCGCCATGAATTTTATCAACGTTATACCCTTTTTTAGTTAATTCTCTAGTTACATCATCAACTTTTCTTTTTGTATTACAAAAAATTAATGATAAATCAGGGTTATATACATGAAGTAATCTTGAAACTGCTTCAACTTTATTTTGTTCTTTAACATTATAGTAGTACTGCGTAATATCAGTATTTGTTTCGTCTTTTCCAACTACTGAGATATGAAGAGGATTACTCATATATCTTTTGGTAATGTTTAAGATTTGTTTCGGCATTGTTGCCGAAAACATCGTTGTTTGGTGAACATCATTTGTTGCCCCTAAAATTGTTTCAATATCTTCTTTAAAGCCCATTTTTAACATTTCATCTGCTTCATCTAAAACAACAAATTTAACATCTTGAAGTTTAATTAATTTACGATTAATATGATCAATTGTTCTTCCAGGTGTTCCAATAATAATTTGTGGTTTTCTTTTTAAACTAATAATTTGTCTTTGGATTGGTTCTCCCCCATAAACACATACTGTTTTTAAAGGACGGATATATTTCCCAATTTTATCAATTTCACGTTTTACTTGAACCGCGAGTTCTCTTGTTGGACATAAAACTATTGCTTGAATCTTTCTACTTTCAAAATCTAGTTGTTCTAATATCGGTAAAGTAAATGCAGCCGTTTTCCCTGTTCCTGTTTGGGAATGCCCAATTACATCTTTTCCTTCTTTTATTAGCGGGATACACTTTGCTTGAATTTCTGTAAATTCTTCAAATCCCATTTCTGTTAATGCTTTTTCTATTTCTTTATTTTCGTATTTCATTCAATACCTCCTACTGCGACAAAACAATTAATCATACCACATATAAGAAAAATGTAAAGGATTATCCAAGAATAGTTCTTGGAAGTAAAATCTTATTTGTTTTCATACAAACTAAATAACAGAGTTACCAATTAAAAATTTCTAGTCTACAGCCTCTATCACTTTTTATTTATAACTTTTTTAACTAGTTAAGATTAATTAAAAATTATTGGATAATCTTAGAGTTTTCTTACTGATAAAATAAGTTTATGCTATAATTAATATAAGTTGTATTCGCTTACATCATATTTAATTATTTTGAGGAGGCTATTATGAATCAAAAGACACTTAAAAGAATAAAAGAAGACTTATTAGAAAGAAAGCCCACTTTTATAATTCCTAAAAATATTCATCCTTTAGAACAACGGATTGTTTTAAAAAATTACCAAGTAATCAATCCAGAAGAAATTAATGAATACATCGCAAGAGACGGCTATTTTGCAATTGCTAAAGCCTTAAGAATGTCTCAAGAAGATGTTATTAATGAAATTATAACTTCTAACTTGCGCGGCCGTGGAGGAGTAGGTTTCCCTACCGGTTTAAAATGGAAATTTGCTTTAGGCTATCAAGATAATCAAAAATATGTCATTTGTAATGCCGACGAAGGTGAACCAGGAACATTTATGGATCGTCATATTTTAGAGGGGGATCCTCATAATATTTTAGAAGGCATGATGATTGCTGGGTATGCAATCGGCGCTTCAAAAGGATATATTTATGTAAGAGCGGAATATCCTCTTGCTGCTAAAAGACTCCAAAAAGCAATTGATGATGCTTTAGCACTCGGGATCCTAGGAAATCAGCTTTTCGAAACTGATTTCAGCTTTTATATTGAAATCAGACTTGGTGCTGGGGCATTTATTTGTGGTGAAGAAACAGCACTGCTTGAATCAATTGAGGGAAAACGTGGAAACAGTCGAAATAAACCGCCCTTCCCTGCTGAAAAAGGTTTGTTTGGAAAACCAACAATTATTAATAATGTCGAAACATTAGCTAATATTTCGGCAATCATTTTAAAAGGTGGCGCTTGGTATCGAACTATTGGAACTGAAAAATCAAGTGGAACAAAAGTTTTTTCCCTTTCAGGAAAAACTAAAAATCGCGGTATTTTTGAAGTTCCAATGGGAATTAGTCTTCGTGATGTCATTTATAATATTGGCGGCGGAATGCAAGAAGGCAGCATTTTTAAAGTAGCCTATACCGGTGGTCCTAGTGGGGGATTACTCACCAAAGATCATCTCGATGAAATAATTGATTTTGATAGTTTAGTAACCCTAGGTAGTATTATGGGAAGCGGTGGTATCATTATTGCTGATCAAACTAACTGCGTTGTTGATACAGTTAAACATTTTATGGAATTCAACCAAGAAGAAAGTTGTGGAAAATGCACTCCTTGTCGTGAAGGAACAACTATTTTAGCTAAAATGTTAGATGATATAACAACTGGAAAATCATCTTTAGAAGACCTTGAAAAATTAAAACATTTAGGAAAAATGGTTTCTACTACTTCGCTTTGTGGACTAGGACAAGCTGCTCCATCTCCTATTTTTTCAGCATTAGAACATTTTTATGATGAATTTATTGAACATATTGTCAACAAAAAATGTCCAAGTGGTGTTTGTGAAATGGCAACTAAAAAAGGAGATGAACAACAATGGAAAAACTAATAAAATTTAAAATAGATGGTAAAGAATATACTGCTTATGAAAATGAAACTGTTTTAGATGTTTGTAAACGAAATGATATTTTTATTCCGACATTTTGTCATGATGATCGCTTTGAAAGCGAAGCAGCATGTCGAATGTGTTTAGTTGAAAGTAGTAATTCTAATAAATTAATGACTTCTTGTACCTTGAAACCAACTGAAGGAGTCGAAATCCAAACTAAGAATGCCAAAGTTATTGAAGCTCGCCAAGAAGTTTTAAAACTAACATGGGCAAGTCATCCAAATGATTGTGTTGTTTGTGATGCTGATGGAGACTGTAAACTTCAAGATTATATGTATTATTATGATGTTCCTAGTGAAAAAGATTATAATATTCCAATTAGAGATTTCCCAATTGATGATTCAAACAAATTCTTTTATCTTGATCCTAGTAAATGTATTTTATGTGGAAAATGCGTTAATGTTTGTGATCAACTAGTAGGAGTCGGGGCTTTAACCTTTAATGAGCGTGGTAAAGATTCATTTGTTTCCTTTGCTTTTAATAAAGGAATGGACTACTCACAATGCGTTAGTTGTGGTAACTGCGTTAGTGTTTGTCCAACTGGAGCAATTGTTGAAAAAACACGCATCAAATTTAGAATTAAAGAAACAAGAAAAGTACGAACAACTTGTCCTTATTGTGGAGTAGGTTGTCAGTTTGATGTTGTTTTAAAAGGAGATACAGTTGTTAGAATTGATCCAATAGATACAACTCCAAACGAAGGATTACTTTGTGTTAAAGGTAAATTTGCCTTTAGATACATTAATCATCCCGATCGTTTAAAAACACCTTTAATTAAAAAAGATGGCGTTTTCCATGAAGTTTCTTGGGAAGAAGCTTATCAAGTTATCGTTGATAAAATCAACGAAACTAAAAAAGCTTTTGGACCTAGTGCTTTTGCTGGACTTGCTAGTGCTAAATGTACTAATGAAGAAAACTATTTATTCCAAAAATTTATTCGTGCAGTCATTGGGACAAACAATGTTGATCACTGCGCAAGACTTTGTCATGCCTCAACCGTAGCGGGGCTTGCGACTACTTTAGGTAGTGGGGCAATGACTAATAGTATTGAAGAAGTTAAAAACCATGATGTTATTTTCGTTATTGGTTCTAACACTACTGAAACTCATCCGGTTATTGGTAACTTTATGCGCCAGGCAAAGAAAAAAGGTGCAAAGATTATCGTTGCTGAACCCCGTAAAATTGATCTGGCTAATGAGGCTGACGTTTTCGTTCAAATCATGCCAGGGACTAACGTCGCTTTGCTTAATGGAATGATGAACGTTATTTATAACGAGAAATTATATGATGAAGAATTTATTGATAGCCGCACTGAAGGTTATGATGAATTTATTGAAGTAATTAAAGAATATCCTGCAGAACGCTGTGCTGAAATTTGTGGATGTAAAGCCGAAGATATTAAAAAAGCTGCAAGAATTTATGCTAGTGGAGATAAAGCCGGAATTTATTATGCTATGGGAATAACCCAACATTCAAACGGAACAAATCATGTTAAAAGTGTTGCAAACCTCGCATTAATGTGTGGTAATTTAGGAAAAGAATCAACTGGTGTTAATCCGCTTCGTGGTCAAAACAATGTTCAAGGAGCTTGTGATGTTGGTGGTTTACCTAATGTTTATCCAGGTTATCAGAAAGTTCATTTACCTGAAGTACATGCTAAATTTGAAAAATTATGGAATGCTAAACTAAGTGATAAAGTTGGCCTTAGTTTACCGCATATTACCAATGGAGCTTACAATAACTTAATTAAATTCTTATATGTTATGGGAGAAAACCCAATTGTAAGTGATCCTGATATTACGCATGTTAAAGAAGCAATGGAAAGAATTGATTTTCTCGTTGTCCAAGATATCTTTTTAACTGAAACAGCGCAATTTGCTGATGTTGTTTTACCTGCTTCTACTTACGCTGAAAAAGATGGGACTTTTACTAACACTGAAAGAAGAATCCAACGTGTTAGAAAAGCCTTAGAACCAGTTGGAGATAGTAAACCTGACTGGGTAATTTTACAAGAAATTATGACGTTACTTGGTTATCCTCAACATTTTAATCACCCTTCTGAAATCATGGATGAACTTGCCTCAGTTGCGCCGATTTATTCAGGAGTTGATTATGATAGAATTGATAAAGTTGGATTACAATGGCCAGTTTATGGAAAAAATCACCCTGGAACTAAATATTTACATAAAAATAAATTTAGTCGTGGAAAAGGGTTATTTACCCCAGTTGATTATTATGGAGCTCAAGAATTACCAGATGAAGAATACCCCTTAACTTTAACAACCGGTCGAGTACTTTACCATTTTCATACTAAAACAATGACTGGTAAAAATAGTGAAATTAACGAAATAGTTCCAATTAACTTTATTGAAATAAATCAAAGAACAGCTGATAAATATCTTTTAAGTGATATGCAGGAAGTGATTGTTAAATCTCGTAGAGGAGAAACAACAGCTGAGGTCCATATTACTAATAAAATTGGTGATTATGTTGTCTTTATGCCGTTCCATTTCGCAGATGGAGCAAACATGCTAACTAATACTGTTCTAGACGCAACTTGCGATATTCCTGAACTAAAAGTAGCAGCATGTGAAATTGTTGAGAAAATCTAAAATGAATCTTTCAGCAATTATCTTAGCTGGTGGCACTTCATCAAGGATGAAATATAACAAAGAATATATTAAACTTGGTGATAATTATTTAATCCACCAACAAATAAAGCAATTACTACCTCTTTTTGAAGAAATTATCGTTGTAAGTAATAATCCAACCCACTATCAAGGGTTAAATGTTAAAGTCGTAAAAGACATTCTTAACGGTAAAACGCCAATCATTGGTTTACATGCAGGGTTAGTTCATTCAAGTAATAAATATAATTATGTCATTGCCTGTGATATGGCTTTTATCAATCTTGATTTTATTAATTACTTAATTAGTTTAGTTGATAATAACGATGCTTATGTTGCTAAATATAATAACTACATTGAACCATTTAATGCTATTTACAGCAAAGATATTATCATTAAAATTGAAGACTTTTTAGAAGGAAATAATTACGGATTTCAAAGACTGGTCAAACAACTAAACACTCATTATATCAACGAACAAATAGTAGACTTTTATCAACAAGAAATGGATATGTTCAAAAATATAAATAATGAGTCTGATCTATTGGATGATTATTTAAGCATTACTTCTAGTTATCAAAACATGGATGTTCAAAAGGTTATTAATAAGGAGATTTTCCATGTTAAAGACAAAATAATAACTGAATACCCATTAACTATTTATGTTAACAAGACTTACTATTCTACGATGATGATAACTCCAAATAATATCGAATTTTTAGTGTTAGGATATTTACACAGTGAATTTCTTATTAACAACTTATCAGAAATTAAGAATTTTAAATTAGATCTAGAAAATCATCGTTGTGACATTACTTTGTCACACGATATAAAAAATAACAATTCTCAAAGACTTAAGATTATGTCTACTGCTTGCGGAAACACAAGTCTCCCCAATATTTTAGATAAAGATTTACCAAAAGTAATCAAAAAACAAACTTTTAATCTTAATCAAATCCTTGAGGAAGTTGCTGTATTTAATAAAGAATCATTGCTTTTCAAAGAAACCGGTGGAGTTCATAGTGTAGAGCTTATTTACGGGACTAATAAAATATTATTCGAGGATATTGGAAGACATAACGCAGTTGACAAAGTCGTTGGTTATTTACTTAAAAACAAGATTATAAGCGATGATATTTTTATTATTACTAGTGGGAGAATATCATCTGATATTTTACTTAAAATAGCATTAGTAAAAATTAGTTTGATCGTATCTAGAAGTGCCCCTACTTCTTTGGCAGTTAAATTAGCTGATAAATTAGGGATTACTGTGATTGGATTTGCAAGAGGAAATAAATTAAACATCTATACACATGAAGACAGAATTATAAAGGAGTAAATTATGAAAAAGATAAATTTAGAAGAGTTCAAACAAGTAATTAACGAATTTAAGAATGTTAAAGGACCCCTAATCCCCATTTTACACAAAGCTGAAAAACTATATGGTTATATTCCGCTTGAAATTCAAAACTTAATTTCGAAAGAATTAAAAATCTCTAATGCCGAAATTAGTGGAGTTGCAACATTTTATTCAATGTTCCATACTACACCTACTGGAAAATACCACATAGGTGTATGCACAGGTACTACTTGTCACCTAAATGGTTCTGCAAAACTCCTTCAACATTTAGAACAAAAGTTAAGAATTAAAGAAGGTGAAACAACTAGTGATGGTCAATTCACAATTGTTCCAGTAAAATGTATTGGTAACTGTGATGTTTCTCCTAATATAACAATTAATGACAAAGTTTATAATAAAGTAACAATTACATTGATTGATCAATTAATTAAAGAATTATCAAGTAAATAACAAAAAGACATACTAGATTTTAAAATATCTAATATGTCTTTTTTTTGCGGCTGTTTTAAGGTTATATTTCCAACAACGTTTTTTATACTCCACAATCGGTATCAATTAATTTGAGAATTTTTAAGCCGTGGCCTAAAACATCACCTAAAAATGATAAGTTTTCTTTAACCGCCTTTAGACTTCCTGGTAAATTAATAATTAAAGTTCTATTTCTAATTCCTGATATTCCCCTAGAAAGATATGCTTTCTTAGTAACTTTGTAACTTTCTGCTCTTAACATTTCTCCAATTCCTGGAATTTCTCTTTTAATCACTTCTTTTGTAGCTTCTGGCGTATTATCTCTAGGTGAAAATCCAGTTCCTCCTGTAGTAATTATTAAATCTACTTTTTTGATATCTGCGTAATATAATAGTTTATCTTTTATAGTATCAATATCATCAGTAATAATTACTTTTTCTAGGACATTAAACTTTTTATTAATTAAAAACTCTTTAATATACTCTCCCGACGTATCAACTCTTAAGCCTTTTGCCCCTTTATCACTACATACTACTACTGCAGCATTCATTATCATAAAATCACCTGTTTTCTTTATTATTTTATAATCTCAATTGAATCTCCTACTTTTACTTTACCACCTTTAATAACTTTTGTAAAAACCCCTTCAATAGGTAATACATATTCTCCAAATAATTTGATTATTTCAAATTTATCATGACCTTTTTTACCAATTTCAGTTATTTCCTGGATTGTCTCTCCAATTTTAAATACTGTACCAACAGTTAACTTATTAAGGACAAATCCTTCAGTTGTGATGTTTTCAGCAAAAGCTCCAGGTGAAAACTTTTTACCTTCCTGTTCTAATCTTTTATAACTCTCGATTCCAAGTAAACTAATTTGACGATGACCAGACCCAGCATGCCCATCACCTTTCATTCCATAGTTAGTAATCAAAAGTGCTTCTCCAATTGGTTCTTTAACTACACTTGTTTTTTTACTTAAATTTACAGATATTACTTTTCCTATCATTATTCTAGCCTCCTAAATACACCGCTTTTTCCACCACTTTTTTTAAGTAGTTTGATTTCTTTTATAATCATTCCTTTATCAATTGCTTTGCACATATCATAAACTGTTAGCGCAGCAACACTAACAGCTGTTAAAGCTTCCATCTCTACTCCTGTTTTTCCAGTTAAAGAGACTGTAGCTTCAATTGATAATTCAGATTTATCTATTTCATGACTAAAATGAATATCAATTCCAGTTAATAATAATGGATGACACATTGGAATAATATCCGATGTTTTTTTTGCTGCCATTATTCCAGCAACTTGACTTACTGCGAGGACATCACCTTTTTTCAATCCTCCTTCTATAATTCTTTGTAAAGTTGCTTTTTCCATCTTTATTGTAGCAGCTGCTACTGCTATTCTTTTTGTATTTGCTTTTTCAGATACATTTACCATTTTAGCATATCCTTCATTATTCAAATGAGATAATTCCATTTATTATCCTCCTATCTTATGCATTGGACGATTTGAGATATTTCCATCTTTTTTATCCAATGTATGACTAAGTGGTTTAGTTTTAATTGCTTCTATTAACTTAGATGAAACCAAGTCTCTATCATTATTTTTAATATTGATTTCATAATTATTATGTAAGCACGGTTTTAAATGGCCGTCTGCAGTTAATCTAATTCTATTACATGATGCGCAGAATTTATGACTAATCGGATTTATAAACCCAATAAGCCCCTTTTTACCTGCTACTTTATAATATTCTGCTATTCTATCTTTTCTATAAAAAACTAACTCTGGATATCGTGACAACAATTCATCTTTACTAATATAATACTTATTATAATCAAAACTTAAATGACCGATTGGCATAACTTCTATTAATCTAATTAATAAATTATATTTATCAGCTAAGTCAATGAAATCAAGAATTTCATTATCATTAAAACCTTTTAATAATACTACATTAATTTTGATAGGCAACATCTCATATTTAATTAGTTCTTTGATAAGATTTTCATAATCTAAAGTGATTTGTGAGTTAGTAATAAATTTAAATTTCTCGTTATCTAACGTGTCTAAACTGAAATTAACTCTAGAAATTCCTGCTTCTTTTAATTTTTTAACATTTCCAATCAATAAAGTTGCATTTGTTGTGATCGTAATCTCTTTAATTCCTTCCACTTTACTAATCTTTTTGATTAAGCTGTATATTCCTCTCCTTACTAATGGTTCTCCTCCAGTAATTCTTATTTTAGTAATTCCTATTTTCACGGCTTCCTCAACAACATTTAAGATTTCTTCATCGCGTAATATATTATCATGTGGTCTCTTTTCAATTCCATCAGGCATACAATATAAACAACGAAGATTACATCTATCTGTAACTGAGATTCTTAAATAATCTATTTCTCTTTTAAATGCATCTTTCAAGATATCACCTCTTTTTTAGTGATAATCTCACCAATATTGTCAATCCTATATCCCCCTAGTTTATCAAGCTCTTTTTTAAACTCAGCAGATTTCAAAACTTTAATAAAATTATTAAATAACGGTGTATCAATAATACTATTTAAAACAAGGAAATCATAATGTTCTTCTCCTAGTTCAATAATATCTAAATCCATTAAATGCGCTACACTAGCAACTCCCATTCCTGTATCATATCGAGGGTCTTTAACATTACTAGCAACTAACATGTGAGTTCCTAATTCTAAATCATATCCAGTAATTTTCTTTTTATCAATACCTTTTTCGTTTAATAAATAATCTAGAAGGATTCGTGTTCCGCTTCCTCGTTGACGATTTACAAAAGTAAGATCATCTCTTGTTAAATCTTTTAATGATTTAATCTTTTTAGGGTTATGTTTTTTAACATATAATCCTTGAATTCTTGAAACTCCCCTAACTAAAGAAACAGAATCATCTAAATATTTATCAATAATAAACTCATTATATTTTCCATCCTCATGAAGAATATGTACTGGAGCAACATGGCATCCCTTATTTTTTATAGCCATAATCCCTCCAAAACTACCAATATGAGTACTGGATAAATGAAACTTATCATTACTCATTAAATCATCTACTTTATCTAACAAAATATCATGAGATCCGATAACAATTAATGATTTTTCAATTTCTTTTATATCTTTTAGCAATTGAACATCGACAATCGATAGCGCTGGATATCCTTCACTATTTTTAGGAATAACCATAATCCCATCAGCTTTAACAAGACTCATAGTAACCCCAGCTCCACGATCTAGTGGAGTAGCTATTACTTCTTGATTAACAACTCCAAGCTTTACTCTAACAAATTCGTAGTTTTTAAGCGAAGAATAGATTTTTTTTGTAAGTTTTGCTTTTACTATCTTCTTTTGATAATCCACTTGATTGAGAAAATGAGCAATAAACGGTTTTACAATGTTTTCAAAAGCAATAAATGTAGAAACCGGATAGCCTGGAAGGCCTACTATTGGTGTTTTATTAATCATGCCAATAATAGTTGGTTTTCCTGGTTTTATCCCAATTCCGTGAACATATACTGTTCCGTTTTTAGCGATAATTCTTTTTGCGTAGTCCTTCGTTCCAGCACTACTTCCAGCTCCGATAATTACCAAGTCATAGATATCCACACAATCCAATATAATTTGTTCAAGAGTTTCAAAAAGATCTTTTTGAACATCTAATATCGTTGCTTCACAACCTAACATATCAAGTTCATTTTTGACATAAAAGGAATTAGAATCAATGATCATTCCGGCTTTTAAATCTTTAATATCCCTTATTATTTCGTCACCAGTCGGAATAATCGCTATTTGTGGTTTCTTAATAACTTTAACTTGAGATAATCCTCCACTAAGTAAAGCAGAAATATCTACTGCTCTAATTTTATGATTTTTTGGTAAAATCATATCTCCTTCAACAATATCTTCTCCAATCGGTCTAATATGTTGAAAAGGGCGAGCACTTTTTATTAAAGTAATCGATCCGTCACTATTTTCAATGACATCTTCAATCATTATTACCGCATCAAATTGAGGAGGAATGATATTTCCAGTATTGACTTCTAAAAAATCCCCTTTTGAAATCGTAACTGGAGTAGTTTCAGTTGCATTATAAGTTTTATTTGCTAAAAGTGCTATTCCATCCATAGCTGAAGCATTATAATAAGGCGATGACACCTTTGCATAAACTGCTTCATAAGTAATTCTATTGATTGATGAAATCACTTTAATCTCTTCTTTTGTTGCTTGATATTTTGCTTCCTTTATTAAAATCTTAATTAATGGTTTTATTTCTTTTAAATCGATACTGTTTAAATATATTTTACGTTTCATCCTAATCACCTAACCGATATACTTTGACTTTTTCACCAGCTGTTTTTCCCTCAACAAATTCATCAATAATAATATAACCACTTGCTTCTTTTAAAGCATTTATCATTCCTGATTTTGCAAATAATGGAGTTGCAATTAATTTATTATCTTGATTGTATTCTACTTTTACTAATTGATACATTCTTCTTCCTGTGACTGAATGGACATTTAAACTTAAAATAGCTTCAATATAAGGAGAAGGCATAACCTTATCAAGGTGATAAATAGTATTGATAATAGTATCAATAAAAGTATTTAAAACAAAGAAGGCACTAGTAGGTTGCCCTGGGAGTCCTAAAAATAATTTATTTTGATACTTAGCTATGATTGTTGGTTTACCCGGTTTAATATTAACTCCATGAACTAATAATTTAGCTCCTAGACTTTTTAAAATGGCATAAGTATAATCTTTATCTCCAACACTACTTCCTCCACTCGTCACAACAATATCAGCCTTTTCAAAGCCTTTCATTACTGCTGCTTTATATAAATCAAAATGATCATTAATAATCTTATTATCAATGATTTCAATCCTTTTGTTTTTTAAGTAATTACTAATTGTATAACTGTTAATATCTCTTATTTCACCAATTTCTAAATGGGCTTTATTTTTAACTATTTCATCGCCTGTTGAAATTAGTGAAACTTTTAGCTTCTCATATACTTCTATTTCTTCTCTTCCTAGTGCTTTTAAGGCCCCAATTACTAAAGGAGTTATTAAAGTGTTTTTATTTAACACTTTGCTTCCCACTTTAATATCAGTTCCTTTTTGAAGAGTGTTTTCCCACATTGTAACACTTTTATTAATTATAATTTCATCATTTAATTGGTCAGTATTTTCAATCATTACAACACTATTTGCCCCACTTGGCAAATGTCCGCCTGTTGGAACATAAACAGTAGTCTCTTCATCAACATTCACTTGTGATGCTTTTCCCATTTTGACTTCACCAACTAATTTTAAAATAGTTGGTGTTGCGTTTGTAGCTAATTTAACACTATTAAAATCAACGGCATAGCCATCAACGATTGAACGATTAAAATGCGGGACATCCTCATGAGAAATAATATCATTTGCAGAAACATAATTTAAAGCATCTTCTACTTTTATTTTAAACTTTTTTAATTGATAATCTTTAAAGTTATCTTTTAATATTTTGATTGTTTCATCTATTGATTTTACGAGAAACATATTTTTCCTCCTAAGTAGTATTCTTCATCGATTAGTTCTTCAATAAAGGTTTTATTATGACTTACAATAATAAAAGTTATTTGGTTTTTTAGTTTCTTAATTAAATTTGAGAGTTCAGTAATTGATTCTAAATCAAGATGCGTTGTTGGTTCATCTAATAATACTATCTCAGGATTAAAAATGATACTTCTAATAATCGCGACTTTCATTTTTTCACCAGATGATAATTTAAGCGCGTTTTTGTTTAACAAATGATCAATACTTAATACTTTAGCATATTCCATTATTTTTTCTTGATATAAAGAAATATCCAATTTTCTGATTTTAAGCGGGTAAATGATGTTTTCAAAAACACTTCTATTAAAAATAACCGCTTCTTGAGAGTTATAGGTAATTACCCCATTAACTTTAATCTTTCCTTCATATTCAATTAATGAAGCAATTGCTTTTAATAAGGTTGTTTTTCCCGCTCCATTTCTTCCACTAATTACTGAAATCTTATTCTTTTTAAAGTGATAATCTTCAAATTTAAAAGTAATTGTTTTATATTTTACAACTAAGTTGTTTATCTCAATCATAAAAATCACCTCTAAACTTAGCTAATAATGTATGTAAAATAAAGGCAATTAATAATAAAATGATTCCCATAGCGATAGAACTAGAATATTCTCCCATACTGTTATTTAATGCTATGTAAGTTGTCATAACTCTTGTGTCATTCTTTATATTCCCCCCTACAAGCATAACTGCTCCTACTTCACTTATTGCCCGTGAAAATCCTAAAATAATACTCATTAGAATAAAGGGTTTAATTTCTTTTATTAAAAGGGTTATTTTATCTATTTTATTTGCTCCTAAAGTAGTAGCTGTTTCTAAGATCTTTTTTTGTGTTTTCTCACTAGAAATAATAATATTTCCGGTTATAATTGGTAAAACCAGCAATGTCTGGGCAAGAAACATTGCTGATTTTGTAAACAATAAATTAAGGTTGTCAAATGGTCCGGTTATAAAAAGTAAAACGATTAAACCAAGGACAACTGGTGGTATTCCCATAAAAGTAAAAACAAGCTTTTTTGTAAATCTTTTTAGCTTAAAATCAGAAATACTAATTAATATTCCCAGTAATGTTCCAAAGAAAGAAGCCACTATTGTCGCTAAAATAGAAATTGCTAAAGAAAGAAATATGATTGAATATATTTCTTTATCAAATGAAAATAACAATTCAAAAGCTTTAATAGTACTTTCTAAAATCATCTAATCACCAGCATTCGGATAAAATAGTTGTTCATCATACATAATATATGTTGCGATAAGGTCTTGAGTATCTTGGCTGATAATCCAATCATAAAATAAATCAGCATATTCCTCATTACGATTATGTAAATCGGGATTAACTTTAATAACTCCATATTGATTTTTTAATTCTTCCCGATTTTCATAAGCAATTATTAAATCTAGATTATCTTTCATTGAAAGGTATGTTGCTCGATCACTTAAAGTGTAATATCCACTAAGAGATGCCATCGTCAATGTCGCTCCCATCCCTTGGCCTGTTTCATGATACCAATTCCCAAAAGTTGTTACGTCATAATTATATTGATTCCAAATTGACAACTCTTTTTGATGAGTTCCAGAATTATCTCCTCTTGAATAAAAATCAAGTTCTTGTGATGTCATAAATTCTAATGCGTCAGCTAATGTATCTCCTTCTAAATCAAATGGACCTACAATAATGAAATCATTATACATAATATTATGACGTTTTTCACCATACCCATTATTTACAAATTCTATTTCACGATCATACGCATGTACTAGTAAAATGTCAGCTTCTCCCATTTCACCCATTTCTAGTGCTGCGCCCGTTCCTAAAGCAACTACTTTTACAAATATCCCATATTCTTCTTCAAACACAGGAAGAATATAATCAAGTAATCCACTATTATCTAGTGATGTTGTTGTTACAATAAGTAGTTCTTTTTTTGAACAAGCACTCAAAGTAAAAACTAATAATACTCCTAACAAAACAATAATTTTTTTCATAACTTGCCTTCCTTATTAAAATAAAAAAAAGATTTTTCACACCTAAAAAGGAGTAAAAAATCTAACATCCTTTCCAAGCACGGGAGGTATAGGCATTTCTAACTATACCCAATGGTTTGCAATCATAATTACCGATAACCTTAGATTAACAAACTCGGAATATTTTTTTAACTGTCTTCATAATATCACATTATTTTATTTTAATAAATAACTTTAGGATTATTTATAATAAAAATTCCTTATTTGAAATTTATTGTTGAAAACGCTACCACGTAGGAGTATAATAATAGTAAGAAAAATAATCTAAAGGGAGGCTTTAAAATGTTTGGTTATATGGGCAAACTTCTAAGAATCAACTTAACAGACAATACTATTAAGGTTGAGGACTTAGATTTCGAACTAGCAAAGAAATACGTTGGTGGTCGGGGACTGGGAACTAAGATACTTTTTGATGAGATAGACCCGAAAATTGATGCTTTAAGTCCAGAAAATAAATTAATTTTTATTAATGGGCCATTAACAGGAACACCTACCCCTACAGGGGGAAGATACATGGTAGTTACAAAATCACCATTATCTGGTACAATCGCATCATCTAACTCTGGAGGTACTTGGGGAGCAAGACTTAAGTATGCTGGTTATGATGGCGTTATTGTAGAAGGAAAAGCAAAATCACCAGTTTATATTGCCATTAATAATAGTGATGTTGAAATTAAAGACGCCGCGCATATTTGGGGTAAAATGGTTGGTGAAGCTACTGATATCTTAATGGAAGATAAAAAAAGAACTAATGTTCTTGCTATCGGACCTGCGGGTGAAAAACTAAGTAAAGTAGCAGCAATTATGAATGATAAAGACAGAGCAGCTGGACGTAGTGGTGTTGGTGCTGTTATGGGAAGTAAAAACTTAAAAGCAATTATCGTAACAGGAAACTTAAAAGTTAGTTTATTTGATAAAGACGCTGTTAAAGCACATGTTAAAGATGCTGACAAACTATTAAAAGATAACCCAGTTACAGGACAAGGATTACCTGCTTATGGTACTGCTGTACTGGTTAACGTAATAAACGCAAATGGTATTTTACCAACTAATAATTTCCAAGAAGGTGTTTTCTTAAGTGCTGAAGATATCTCAGGGGAAACTCTTGCTGAAAAATATTTAGTAAGAAAAGATCCATGTCACCGTTGTACTATTGGTTGTGGTCGTTATACTAAAACTGATAAAGTTGAAGGTGGAGGACCAGAATACGAAACAATTTGGGCATTTGGAGCAGATTGTGGTGTTAAAAATTTAGAAAACATTATTGAAGCTAACTGGTGGTGTAACCAACTAGGTGTTGATACAATTTCTACCGGTTCTACTTTAGCAGCTGCGATGGAATTAAAATCAAGAGGCTTATTAGATCATATTGATTTTGAAGGACATCCACTTGATTTTGGAAATGACGACGCAATTGTTTATTGGACTAAAAAATTAGCTAAAAGAGAAGGTTTTGGAGATGAAATGGCTGACGGATCTTACCGTTTATGTGAAAAATATGGTAGAGCTGATTTATCTATGACTGTAAAGAAATTAGAAATTCCAGCATATGACCCACGTGGTGTTCAAGGACAAGGATTAAACTTTGCAACTTCTAACCGTGGTGGATGTCATGTACGTGGTTATATGATTTCTCCAGAAATCTTAGGATTACCAGCAAAACTTGAACGTAGAGCAATTGAAGATAAACCTTTCTGGACAAAAACATTCCAAGATCTTACTGCCTTTATTGATTCAATTGGATTATGCTTATTCACTTCATTTGCTTTAGGTGCTGATGAATATGCTGAAATTTATAACGCTGTCGTTGGTACTAACTGGACAGGTGATGACATCTTGAAAGCAGGAGAAAGAATTTACACATTAGAAAAACAATTTAATATTGCCGCAGGTATTTTACCTGAAGAAGATACATTACCAAGCAGATTACTTACTGTACCTTTACCAAGTGGTCCTTCAGAAGGTGAAGTGCATCACTTAGACAAATTGTTACCTAAATATTATGAACTTAGAGGTTGGGATTCTTTAGGTATTCCTACAAAAGAAAGACTTAAGGAATTAGATTTATAAAAAAAGTTAAGGAATGAATAATTTTATTCATTCCTTCTTAATATTATGAAAAAAGTATATATAGAGTTAACTAATAGATGCAATTTAAACTGTGCAATGTGCTACAGACATTCTTGGGAAAATACTTTAGGTGATATGAGTATCGAAATAATAGATAAAATTAGTGACCATTTAAAAGGGACAAAAGGCATTGTTTTTGGAGGAATTGGTGAACCAACAATAGCTAAACAATTTGAATATGCTGTTGAAAAGTTCAAACAATACGACTTAGAAATTACTACTAACGGAATTATCCGTAAATCTGCAATAGAAATATTATGTAAAAACTTTAAAAAAGTCATTATTAGTGTCGATGGTACTGAAGATGATTATTTTTCAGTACGTAAAACAGAGTTTTCTCACATAAAAGAAACGATCGAATTAATCAAC
This sequence comes from uncultured Candidatus Izemoplasmatales bacterium, assembly GCA_964477825.1. Taxonomy (GTDB): domain Bacteria; phylum Bacillota_I; class Bacilli_A; order Izemoplasmatales; family Izemoplasmataceae; genus JAFGXW01. The sequence continues at coordinate 34,703 of CAYZEW010000003.1, forward strand.
GCTTGTAAAAAACGTCATAACTCAAGATTACCTTCAATCGAGTTTGCTTTTGTATTAACAAGATCAAACAAAAACACCATTTATAAAGTAATTGATTTCGCAAACAAATATGATGTTGATAAACTGCTAGTATCTCATTTACTCCCCCAAAACAAAGAACAAACAAAAGATATCTTTTATACAAAAGATTATAATTATGAAGGCCATGAATATATGAAATTAGTTAGTAAATATGCGATTTATGGTCATAAAGTCAATCTAGCTTTTCCTTATATGGAGATCAAAACAGAAAGATACTGTCAATTCGTAGAAAACGATTATACTTATGTTGATTATTCAGGAGACGTTATTCCTTGTTATCGTTTTGCTAACACCTATACTGAGTGGGTATTTGACCGTGAAAAGACTGTTTTAAAACATTCTTTTGGAAATATCTTAAAAGCTAATATTGATGAAATATATTATGGTAAAGAATATACCGAATTTAGACAAAGCGTTTTAAATACTAAACATCCAAGTTGTGTAGATTGTGAATATGAAGATAGTTGTAGTTTTATTGAAACAACTGAATTTGATTGTTTAAGTTATTCTCCAAGTTGTGCAGATTGCTTATGGAATAGAAATATTATAAAATGTACTTAGGTGATAAATTATGATTACAGTAAAATTATATTCTGCGATAAGAAAATATGGTGGAAAAGAAGTGATGTTTGAATACTACGATGGGATGACAATAAGAGATATTATTACTGAATTGAAAATCCCTTTAAAAGAGATATCTATTATTATTTTAGATCATTTTGATAGTACTACTGACATTATGATTGATAGGAAAGTTAAAGAGTCTTCTTTAATTCACCTTTTTCCCCCAATGGCTGGTGGTTAAAATGGAACAAGATAGTAGAAATATGGGGATTTTAAACTTAGAAGAACTCCAAATAATTAAAAATACTAATGTCCTAGTTGTAGGGGCAGGCGGATTGGGTGGTTATATTTGTAGTAGTTTAATTCGCCTTGGTATAAAGAATATTACTATCATTGATGATGATAATTTTGAACTTTCTAATCTGAATCGGCAAATTTTTTCAACTACAAAAACAGTAAATAAATCGAAAGTCAAAGTAACAAAGGAAAAATTATTAGAAATTAATCCTAATGCTATCATCAAAATCCTTCAAATGAAATATGATAAAACTATTAATAAAGCTTTATATCCTTCTATTGATATTGTTTTTGATGCTGTTGATAATATTGAAACAAAACTTTTATTAGAACACCATTGTTCTATCTATAACAAACCATTAATTCATGGTGCTATTGGTGGATGGTATGGTCAAATAGGAATTATCTTACCAAACTCATATATCTTAAAAGAAATTTATAAAGATAAAGTTTATGGGATTGAAAAGACATTAAAAAGTCCTACCTTTATCCCTGGAATTGTTGGTAATATGATGATTAGTGAATTTTTGAAATTTCAATTGCATAAAGACGCTTTAACTAATAAAATTTTCTTTATCGATGTTCTCGATCATGAGTATCGAATAATCCACCAAAAATAATTTATTTATATCTTAAAAAGGAAGTTCAATCTAACTTGAACTTCCTTTAATATTAATATCTTTATTATTCAGGATAATACTCTGTTATAATACACTCTCCTGAGTTATATATAGTATTTAAATAATTCTCTACACTTTCGCCATTAAGAAAAGCTTGTTCTTGAATTTCATCTAACTCTAGATCTCCTTGCATTACATCATTAACGTAATACTGATAAATACCATCATCCTTATAAAGATATTTATAAACGTTATCATCAACCGTACAAGTAGCAACCATTGTTCCTTCAGGCGCTTCCCATTCATCTGGTGGAGCAAGGAGTCTTTCTCGGATACCACAACTACTTAAAAAAACAATAGTAATAATAATTATCATTACTTCTAACCTTTTTTTCATCTGGTTTACCTCCTTTATATCCTTGTACTTTCATTATAGCTTTTTCTTCATTTCAAAACAAATAATATTAAAATTACCTATAAATTATATTATTGATATGTTACAATTTTTATATTCAGGAGTGGTAATATGTTAGTCTTAATTGGTGCTAGTGCTAGTGGTAAAACAGAAATTGCAAAACTTTTAATTGCTAAATATAATTTTGAAAAATTAGTTACTTATACTACTAGAAAAATTAGAAAAGGCGAAATTGATGGCGTTGACTATCATTTTGTTTCCTTAAAGGAATTTATGAAGAAAAAAGCAAATAATGAGTTTTTAGAAACTGCTGTTTATAATGACACTTATTATGGTTCTCCTAAAAGTGGGGCAGGATTTTATAAAGTGATTATTGTTGAACCTGAAGGAGCTAACAGTATTTATGAGAAAAAGCTCCCCAATACTGTTTTCATATATCTTGAAACCGATGAATTAATTAGAAGAGTTAGAATGTTGAACAGGGGCGATAGTTTAGTTAATGTGGAGAATCGTTTTAAAGAAGATAGAAAACACTTTAAGAAATCAAAATTCAAACATTTAGACTATGTTATTAATACTAATAAAAACACTTTAGAAGAACTTGCAGAAATAATTAATAATAAATATTTATCCCATTTATCGATTGCTTTAATTTGAGAAAAATAAATTGCATATAAAAAGCCATTTAGAAATTCTAAATGACTTTTTTTATTAATTATTCGTCGTTTTGTTTAATTGATTCTACTTCTAAGATTTCTTCAACTGCTTCATCAGTTTCAACTGCTTCTTCTTTAGGTTTAGATACAGAAACAACTACATCACTTGCTTCACTAATAATTGTTATACCTTCTGGAGCAACAATGTCACTAACATGTAGAGTATCATTTTCTTCTAGGTCTTCTACATTTAATTCTAAATGTGAGATTCCTTTACCAACTGCGTATTCAATTTCAATTGTATCCGCTACTGTATGAAGAACTAATCCTTTTTTCTCTACTAATTCTTTATTAACAAATACTACTCTTACTTTTGATGACATTGTATCATCAAGTGATACTTTCATTAAGTCAAAGTGTCTTGCTGAATGATGATCATGACGAAGGGGCTGAACATCTTTAATATAAACGATATGTTTTACGCCTTCAAGTTCAACTTCAAATGTTTTTGAAGTTCCCATTTTATGATGCATCTTATTAAATTCTAAGGCATTAGCTTTAACAGATGTAGCTTCCATCCCTTTTCCGTATAAAACTCCCGGAACCGTATGGAAATCTCTAACTTTTTTTCCTTTTTCTTTTCTTAATTCTATTTTCATTTTAATACCATCCTTTTTATAGTCTATGATAATTTTATCACAAAAAATGCATAATGTCTATTTTGTTAGCAGGATATTAAAAATATGGTATAATATAGTTAACAATAAAAAAATTAAAGAGGAGAGTGACAATATGGGCGGTAGTGGTGGTTCATTGAACACAGGACCAAATTTGCTTGTAATCGTTATTCAATTAGCATTTATGTTGTTCTATCTTTATACTACATGGAAGTTATTTGCAAAGGCTGGTTATCCGGGCGTTGGAGCAATTATTCCGATTTATAATGTGTATATTATTTTTAAAATGGCAAAATATAGTGGCTGGATGATTTTCTTATTAATGATTCCAATTGTTAACTTTATTATTATGTTTTTAGTTTATATTAGAATAGCTAATGGATTTGGAAAAGGTACCGGTTTTGGTCTTGGGTTAATCTTTTTAAGTCCTATCTTTTTACCTATTCTAGCATTTGGTAGTGCTGATTATGACGAAACCAGAATTGAATAGTTATCATTAAATTTATAAAACGACCTTAATTAAGGTCGTTTTTTATTTGGATTATTCGCTCAAAAATCTTTTGATATACAGCTTTAATTCTTTCTTCATTTACATAATTTAACACTTCACTAATTTTAAACCATTTTACGCCAGAATTTTCATCTGCTTTAATTGTTAATTTTTCAGTTTCACTTGCCACTAATAAATAAGTGGCATTTAAATGGAGGTGATCACCAACAAACTTTCCTCTTTTAAAATGGTTCTCTACTAATATTACATCAAGACTTATTAATTCATCGTTATACGGTTGAACATTCTTTATGCCAGTTTCTTCTTTTGCTTCTTTAATCGCTACTTCTAGTAAATTAGGATTCCCATCATTATGTCCGCCCACCCAGGCCCAAGAATTATAAATATTATGATGGGCGAATAATACTTTATCCATTGCTTCATTTATAATTATTGCTGATGATGTAATATGCGCAATTAGGTTTGTTCTTAATAATGCATCATCATTTTTTTCAATAAAAGTTATGATTGCTGCTTTGTCAACTTCTTCTTGTTCGCATTTTGCTACAAAATCTTTAAATGTTTTTTTATACATAGCTTCACCTCTTTATTTACTTATTATATCATATTTATCTACGTTGATATAAAATTATTCCCGCAATAATCAAGCATAGCGAAAAGATTTGAACCATATCAATTGACACTCTTTGTGCTCCGAACAGTCCAAAATGATCAATTATTTTAGAACCAATTAATTGAACTACTATTGAAATCATAATTGTTAATAAAGCGCCATTAACCGCAAAACTTTTCGAAATAAAGAAAACAATTATCACTCCCATTGCTCCTGCCATTATAACAAAAAGATTAACATTATTAATTAGTTTAACTGTTGAATTTCCACTAATTAAATAGATTGTTATAGCAATTATTAAGCCAAAGAAATGTACAAGAATTACTGTTTCTAATGTCCCAATTTCTTTACTTGTTTTACCACTAAAGGCAGTTTGTAAAATTATCGCAGTTCCTGCAATTGCAGGCAAGATTAAATATCCCATTTTAATTATTCCTAATTTCTTTGTAAGTGACTTCATCTTTATTACCTCTTACTATTTCTTTCGTTATATTTTTATTCCTTGTTATGTTTTTATTTGCTTTAAATAAATTAAAGCTATTTTCTGCAATAATTTTCCTCATAGTAATCCTCCTATCAAGTCAGTAAAGTCCTCAAAAATTTATTAAAGTTGTTTAATTACTTTTCACTTAAGTTTTTTGGTCCAAATGGCATTGGAACTAAAGCATCAAGACTTGTTATATAATAATGATCCAAAGAATTCGCACTTATAATTGTTAAATCCTCAGAAAATTCAAGTAACACTTGTCTACAAACTCCACATGGGCCACTTGGTTCACTAGTTGATAATTCAACGCCATCATATCCCCCAATAATAGCGATTGCTTCAAAATCTTTTTCACCCTCAGATACAGCTTTAAAAACAGCTGTGCGTTCTGCACAAACAGTTGGTGTATAGGCAGCATTTTCAATATTACATCCTTTAAAAACTTTTCCACTTTTAGTTAATAATGCTGCGCCAACTTTAAAATTTGAATATGGTGAATAAGAAAAACTTCTAGCATCAATCGCATCGGCTACTAACGATTTAATTTGTTCTTTTGTTAACTTCGTTTTCATCGTTTCACTCCTTTATTTTTGATACTTTATTCATTAGTATTAATAGAAAAAAGAGCCCAATTGCTTAGACTCACTGACCCATAGTTATGCTTGCCAACAATTAAATTGGAAACTACCTTCTTTTGGATCTTTTTCTTTAATTTCTTCTAATAGTTTTAATAATTGTTCTTTATAATCATTATTCACTTTAATTTCATTTACAACTTTAGAACCATGTTCTAAAAAATGTTTAAAATCTCTTCCCATTTCAATTCCTTTACGCGTATGCATATCATACGCGAAGTCTGGAATTTTAGGGATTGTACCTTGCTCAAACTGTTTAACAATTAGATTTTTCAAATGATCACTTGAACGATCTTTTTTTGATTGACATAAAATTCTAATTGCATGCACAAAAAACAATGGTCTATCCCCATCAGTATATGGAAAATTTTGACGAATTTGATTTAGTGTTAAAATTAAATTTGGTGCCGCTAAATTACCATATCCAATATCTTCAACTGAAATAGCTTGTAATCTTCTCCACAGTTTTTCTTCAAATTGTAAAGAAGTTATATACATTTCATAAGCTATCATGCATGCTTCTTTTTCTAATCCTCGGCGAATACTCTTTTGTAACCCCGATACTAATTCATCTCCGGGGATTCCATTTTTAGAAGTAATATTAGCCCATGGATCATATGACATAAATTTTTCCATAGTTTTATGCCTGAAGGGCAATTGCTGTTTCTAAAGCAATTTCCATCATCGCTTTAAACGCTAATTGACGTTTTTCAGCTGATATAGCTGTATGATTAATAATACTATCAGATACTGTTAAGATACACGCTGCTTTTTTACCTGAAACTTGGGCATTTGCAAATAATGCAAATGATTCCATCTCACCAGCAATAACACCGTTTTCTTCGACTTCTCTTGCCATGTTACCAGGGCGAGTAGAATAAAAAACATCTCCAGAAATAATTTTTCCATCAACAAATTTATGGCCAAGTTCTTTAGCTTTCTTAATTAATAAATCATGAACTTTTTGATCACCTTTTAACACTTTATCCTCAATCCCGTGTCCAACTTTAGCAAAGCTAGATTCACTTGCTGATTCTTTAACGATAATGATATCCATTAAATCTAATGTAGGATCCATTGCTCCACATGATCCTACTCTTATTATTGTTTCAACACCATAAAAATTATATAGTTCATATGAGTAAATTCCAATACTAGGCATTCCCATTCCAGACCCCATTACTGATACTCTTTTTCCCTTATACATTCCCGTAAAACCTAACATACCACGAACTTGGTTAAACTGAACGACATCAGTTAAAAAAGTTTCAGCAATATACTTTGCTCTTAAAGGATCACCTGGCATCAAAACAACTTTTTCAATATTCTTATTATCCTTTGCCTCAATATGAGGAGTAGGAATAGTTTCTAATTGATCCATTATTTTCTCCTATTTAAGATTTTTTCTTTTTTTACTCCAACTGAAAAATACCAATGCAACAATTACAAATATAAACGGAGACATTGAAACAATTTCTCCTGGTATTGTTGTATTTAATTCTAAAAAGATTGCTAATGTTTCAGCAAATCCAAATAACATAGATACTAACATTCCTCCAACTGTTGAACCACCCATTGCATTAGCACTTAACGCAATAAATCCACGACCAGAAGACATGTTAGAAACAAAGAAAGATGTGTATCCCATCGACAAATACATTCCTCCAACAGCTGTTAAAGCACCTGAGATAGAAATTGCCATTAGTTTCATGTTATGAACGTTAATTCCAACAGATTGTACAGTTTCAGGACTTTCACCAACAGCTCTAATTCTTAAACCAAATGTTGTTTTATTTAAGATAAACCAAATGACAAGAACCATGAAGAATGCAAAATATGTTAACAAGTTATGGCCACTAAGAATATCGCCAATAAAAGGAATACTCTTAATCAACGGAATATCAATATTTGGAAATACTAAACTTTGTAAAGAGGATGAAACTCCTTTATCACCAGTAACAATAAATAACATAAAGATCGTTAATCCACTAGCGATTAAGTTAAAGACAATCCCGGTTAGCGCAATATCTGCATCTAACTTAAGATGGAAAATACCAATAAACAACCCAGCTCCTGCACCTGCTAAAACGACAACTAAGAATGTCAAAATCAATGCTACTGCATGACTACCTACGATTGGTACAATAAAGGCACTAAATAAAACTCCAATTAAAGCACCTGTTATTAAAATTCCTTCCAGCCCAATATTAATTATCCCAGCTTTTAATGAGATATGGGCTCCTAAAGTTGCGAGCACCAACGTTGTTGAAGCTCTAATAACTGTCCATAAGAATTCAGATGAAAAAATAATTTGAATTATATCACCCATCATTTATTCACCTCTTCTTTCAAATCTAATTTCTTTAATAATGCTCGATATTCTAATTTTGCTGTTAATTTTTTAGATACTATTAATAAAATAATTATTCCTTGAACAACTAAAATGATTTCTGCTGGTACATCACTACGACGAGCCATAATGTTAGCTCCTATTCGTAAATACGCATAGAAAAACGCTGCAAATGGCACATGTTTAGGGTTATTTCTAGCTAAAATAGCAACAATAACTCCATCCCAACCAAATCCAGGAGTAATATTCCAAACAAATCTTGTATACATACTTAATGCTTGAATTGCCCCACCAACTGCGGCAATTGCTCCCCCAGCAATTTGCGTAAACATTGCCGTAAATGTAATATTTATTCCTACTACTTTTGCAAACTCAGTATTTTTACCAGTCATTCTAATTTTATATCCAAATTTAGTTTTATACATTAATAAATAAGTAGCAATTACAGCAATTATTGCAATAATTAGTCCAGCGTGAATTCTTGTCCCTGGAATTAATGAAGTAAATAAGATTTCTTTCGGATATGCGATTGATCCAATCCCATTAATATCTACATCTCTAAACCATTTATTAAGAATATAGATTCCAACATATACCATAACTGAGTTAATCATAATTGATGATACCAACTCACTTGCATCAGTTTTAATTTTCAAATAACCTGGTATCCCAACAATAATACCCCCAATGATAGCAGCAACAAGGAAGATTAAAATCCAAGTTAATAAAGGTCCCATTGATGTAGTAAAAACAATTACCATAACAACTATTCCACCTGCTAAAAAAGCTCCTTCTGAAGCTAAGTTAAAATTGTTACTAGAAAAGATTAATGATAATGCTAACCCAGTAAACATCATAGGAATCATCATTTCAATAACATTACCAAAATTTCTAACAGTTGATAATGGTGCAATGAAAATACTATGAAGGGCAGTGAATGGGTCGTCACTTATAAAAAAGATAACCGTAAATAGTAAAATAAATGCAACTCCAATTGCGATAGCAGTTCGGAGAACTTCAAAACCTTTTTTACTCATATACAACCCCGCTTACATCATCTTGTACTTTTACACCTAACATGTAATAACCCAAATCTTTTTCAGTTACTTTTTTTGGATTATCAAAAAATGCTGCGATTTTTCCTTTATGTAGAACAATAATTCTGTCACTTACTTCTAATACTTCATTTAAGTCTGCAGATACAAGTAAAACAACACTACCTTTTGTTCGTAATTCAATTAATTTCTTACGGACCATTTCTGCAGCCCCAACATCAATTCCTCTAGTTGGATGATTTGCAATAATAATCTTTGGATCTTCATCTAATTCACGGGCAACAACAACTTTTTGAATATTCCCACCAGATAAAGCTCCAACTAAAGAATTCTCATCTTCACAAATGACATCATATTCTTTAATTTTTTTTCTTGCGAAAGCTTTAATATTCTTTTCATCTAAAAAATATTTATATTTAAAAAAAGACTCATCAAAATTTAAACGGTCTATAATTAAATTATTATAAATCGGTTCATCAGGGATTATTCCTTGATGCATTCTATCCTCTGGAATAAAGCGAAGTCCAGATTCACGAATTTCCTTGATCGACATATCTTTGGATAGTTGATTATTAATAAAAATTTGACCTTCATAGTGTTTTTTTAAGCCGATAATAGCATCTATTAATTCGGGTTGTCCATTACCTTCGACCCCGGCAACACCAAGAATTTCTCCTTCACGCGCATCAAAAGATACCCCATTTAAGGCGAAATTATCAAATTCATCTTTAACTCGTAAATTTCTAACTTTTAAAGCACTTGCTCCTGTTTTTACTTTATCTTTATGAAATGTTAATATTATTTCTCGACCAACCATTAATTCAGCAATTTCAGATTCTGAAAGTTTTTCAACGTCATAAACACCAACTTGCTTACCTTGTCTCATAATCGTCATTCTGTCACAAATTTCTTTAACCTCAGCTAATTTATGTGATATGAAGATAATACTATGTCCATGATTTTTAAGTGTATTTAACTCTTTAAAAAGCTCTTCTGTTTCCTGGGGAGTTAGCACCGCCGTCGGTTCATCAAGAATTAGAACTTCTGCACCTCGATAAAGGGCTTTTAAAATTTCTAATTTTTGTCTTACTCCAACAGTAACATCATGAACTTTTTTTGACGTATCCATTTTAAAATTATATTTTTTTGCAAATTCATCTGCCATTTTAACAATTTCATTAAAATTGATTATCCCTCTTTTAGATACTTCTGAACCTAAAATTAAATTTTCGGCAATTGACATTGATGGAACTAACATAAAATGTTGATGAACCATCCCTATCTTATTTTCTAAAGCATCCATTGGAGTTTGAATAGTAACTTCTTTCCCATCTACAAATATTTTACCTTCTGTAGCGCTGTCCATTCCATAAAGAACTTTCATTAAAGTTGATTTTCCCGCTCCATTTTCACCAAGCAAAGCGTGAATTTCGCCTTTATTCAAGGCGAAATTTACGTTTTTGTTTGCTACAGTTCCGTTAGGATAAATCTTGGAAATGTTTTGCATTTCAATAATTTGAGACATTTTTAAGGTTTAACACTATCTCTTAATGTTGTTAATTCTTCAGTTGTCATTCCAACTGCAGATCCAACAGTAATTGCTCCTGAAATAATATCTGCTTCCATTTGGTCAATAAGCGCTTGTTGATCAGCAGTTAAATGTGATTTATACATATCGTTTTTGATTAGTCCAACTGCAGGAATACCTAAATATTCAACTGTTCCACCTGGCCATTCACCATCTAAATATTTTTGAACAGCTTCTAACATAACAACATCAATTGCTTTGATCATTGAAGTTACGATTACGTCAGCTTTATCTTGATCTACTCCATCAAATAATGCAAATTGGTCACTATCTACACCAATTGCTAATTTTCCAGTTTCAACAGCAGCATCAATTTGCCCAAGTCCTGCTCCACCAGCAACGTTATATCCAATATCTACACCATTATTATATTGAGCTAACGCCATTTCTTTACCTTTAGCAGAATCATTAAAGTTACCAATATAAGAAATTGCAACTTTAATATCAGGATTAACTGCTTGTGCACCTTGAATGTATCCTACTAAGAAATCATTGATACCAGTGATATCCATACCACCTAAGAATCCAATAGTTCCAGTTTCAGAAACCATAGCTGCAACTGCACCAGCTAAATAAGAACCTTCTTGAGGTTTAAATACTGCTGCATATGAGTTAGATAAATCATAGTCATCAAAGTTTAAGCCCGTATCAATAACTAAGAATTTTTGATTTGGATATTGAGGTGCAACTTCTTCGATATATTGTTGCATTCCCCATGTAATTGTAAAGATTAAATCGTATCCTTCATCAGCTGCATCATATAATGATGGTAAGAAGTTAGTTTCATCTCTACCGATTTCACGAACTGTTACTTCGATTTGATCTCCATATTGTTCTTCAATCTTTTCAGCTCCAACACCAGCTGCGTCTAAATAAGACTTGTCTCCTAATGTTCCAGGAATAATTAAGATCAATCTTATTTTGTCTGTTGTATCATCTGATTTACCACATGCTGATAATGAAAGGGTAAATAATACTGCAAGTAAAGCTACTAATAATTTTTTCATAATTCTAAATCCTCCTCTTTTTCTTTTTTATTTTTTTATTTTAATCAACCTAAGTTTCTTGTTGAGAAAAAATAACACAATTAAAACAATCCCTACTTCAATTAATACATATCTAAACATTGGCTTAATTCCAATATTTTCAGCTAATATTCCCGTAACAGATGTTGTAATAGCTGCTGCTAAGCTGAAATAGAGTGCACTTGAAATACTTTGTCCTAAGTTTTTAACATTTTCATCGCAGATGATTACGAATAATTTCTTTGCTCCCATTAAGAAATTTACGAATATTCCAGAATAGATTAATCCTGATAAAATAATATAAATATAATCATTAGTAAATAAAATAATAAAAATATCAACTAATAAAAGTAATGTAGCGATTAATAAATAACCATAAGGATGTACTTTATTCATATATTTGTTAATAATACTGTAATAGATCATTTCTGAAACTCCAGCTAAAGCGATAAATATTCCAATATGGAAAACCGTTCCCCCATAATTTTGAATTAAGATATTAGAATTAACAAAGACTGTATACATTCCAAAAACAATAAAGGAAACCAATAAGATGTTTAAGAAAAACTTAACACTTAATAAGCCTTTTAAATCACTAAAATCTAATTTTTTATCTTCTCTACTCTCTGAATTACCCATTTTATAAATATCTATCAATAAGATAGATGCACTAATAACGTAAAATAACGGCATATAACTGTATCCTAATATCTCAAATAACTTACCAACAAAAATAGTGCTTATTGATTTCCCTAAAGACGAAAAGATTAAGATACTTGCATAATTATCATGAGTTTCTTTACTTTCAAACAAAACCCAACTATCAATCGTTGAATAAATCGATTGAATTGAAAATCCCATAATCATTGCAATAATGATAAACACTACATAACTAGTTGAAAAGAATAACAATGATATTCCTAACATACTAAGAAAAATTTGAATTAACATCACTTGTCTCGGTGATAAAAATTTATCTGATAAATAGCCATTTAGGAATTGTCCTAAAACTGCGGATATCATATTAACTGATAATATTAATCCAATTTTTGATTCCGAAACTCCTTGGCTGTTTAAAAGAGCAATGATAAACCCTTGATAAATCATAAAAGTAAAAGTGAATACTAAGTAAGCTCTTTTAAATGTATTTATTGTGTTCATAGAATCCTCGTTCCTATCACTTTACAAAGCCCAATACCTCGTAGCTATGAATTTTTGATAACCTATTTATATAATTTCTACTGTTTTAGCTCCGTATTTAAGGGCTAGTTGTTTTAATGATTCCATCCTGTCTATTGTCGGGATGTTTTTTTGAACACTGGCTTTTTTAGAATCAATCACTCCATGAGTTCTAACTCTAATCAATTTGTAAAGGACATCGTAGCCTTTGATTGCTTTAGCCGTTTCAATAACTGTTTTTTCAACATCAATATAATTTTCAATAATAACCGTTCTAACTTCATAAACTTTATCCATCTTAAGTAACTTTTTTAAATTTTCAATAACATCTTCATTAACACTAACTCCTAATAACCGTTCAAAATTACTAACAGTTTTAATATCAACCATAAATTTATCAGTTACTTCAATTAGATCTTTCATCTCATCAACATTAGTAAACCCATTAGTATCAATAAAACAAGTTAAGCCCATTTCCTTAACTAATGGGAAAAGTTTTACTAAAAAGGCTTTTTGTAACGTTGCTTCTCCGCCTGATATTGTAATTCCTCTAGCAAATACTTTATAATTGCTAATTTTCTTAACTAAATCTTCAAGAGAATAATATGCTGTCTTTGGTGATGATGATATCTCACAAATATCAACACATTGATTACAATCGATACAAATATCAATATCATATGTAACTAAACCATCCTTCATCCCTAATGCTCCAGTGGGACAACCTGGCACACATTTTCCACAATGAATACACTCAGCAATTGTTTCAGGATTATGACAATATACACAGCCAACATTACAAGTTTGTGTGAAGATGGCAATTCTATTTCCTGGACCATCAACAATCGAAAACGGTAAAAATTTATTTACATATAGGAAGTTTGGATTATTTTCCATCAACTCGCACTTTTCGATCTAAAATATTTGCAATATCATCAGCTCCGCTTCCACAGAATGCTGTGTCACGCATTACTGCTTCACCGTTTTTATATTTTTCTAATTCACTTCTTTTAGCTAAATATCCAGTAACCCTTACTAATTCTTGGTTATCCATATAAATTGTAAAGAAACGATAATCTAAAGCGATTAATCCCTTAATAACATCAGAGATTGCTTCTGGTTTATTTTCATATGTTTGATCAAAAGAGAAAACATCTCCTGTTCCTGCTTTAAAGAATTTTTGGAATTTACCTGAATGATTCATATGATCTGCTAAATCAGGTTCTTGACCAATTTTAATTCTATGTCCTGGTGTATTTCGGTAATCTTCATCACTAATGTCAGCTCCAACTTGGCCGTGAAGGAAATATTTATTATTTGTTCCTTCACAATAAACACCTTCATGAGCTTCAACCATATCGTAATGAAGTTGCATTAAGGCCATTCCAATTTCATCTCCACGTTTACTTTTTCCAAATGTTTCATCTAATCCTTCAAGTTCTAAGAAATGATTTACTGCATCCGCAAGGCCAACCATTCCAGCCATTCCTGTGAAGTTTTCTCGTTGAATAAAGCCTTCTTTTACTAACCAATGGGTTTTAAAAAAGGGTGCTTCTTCAACCGTAAATCTAGTTTTCTTATCAATCATTGATAATTGTGATTTAATAACTTTAGGCATGACATCATTTAACATTTCATCTAGCGAATTACATGAAGCCGCTATTGTCCCATATCTTAATCTTGGTAATGAATACCCACCACCACCAAGTAAAAGGGTATTATAACAACTTACTACTGCATAATCGCCAATATCATCAACATACATTTTATCATTTGCAATTGATGGTTTTGCAGCAATTAAAGCACACTTTGCAGCTAAATCTAAAAACTCATCAGAAGTTTTATCTTTATCATATTTTAAAGTTAAGTTTGGAGTTGGATTCAGTAATTCCATTGATGCCTGTAAAATCATTCTTCCCGCTCTTGTATCTTCTGGTCCAATATCAGCATGACAAAATCCAGTTGGGATTGTTTTATCAATATGATTTAAAAATCTTTTAATTTTTGGATAATCTTCTTCTTCATTCGTAACAAACGGTTCAATTAATTTATCAATATGACCAACAAACACTGGTAAAGTACCTACTGAAGGAACACTCTTATATAAAATAAGTAATCCATCTAGGACATCATCCATTGTTTTAGGAGGCTCTAATTCAAAATATTTCGAACCATTTTTAAGGAATACCTCATATCTTGGAACAATATATCTTGGTCTAAAGAAAGCGAATCCTTCTCCTAAATCACAAATAAAATCATTTTCTAAGTATTTAATATCTTCATCTGTAAATCCTAACAACTCTTGGGGGTCAAATAATCTTTCTGATGCTAATGCTAAAGCAACAACCCGTTGTTGATATGTTAGTTTTTCATCCTTTATCGTTTTCAGGACATCTTCTTTTTTAGTTACCAAACTCATAATCTCTCTCCTTAAACACACTTTTATCTTCTTTATCGTCTTAAAAAACGCTTACAATTTTAAATTTAAAATGCTCTTTTTCCTTTGCTTGCCAAATCACTGTGTCATCTAGTAATGTGAATACAATATTCAGTTTTTCCATCACCTTACATCTACTTTCTTAAGCTAACTCTAAGGCGATTTTCATCATTTGCGTAAAGGCCTTTTGTCTTTCCTCTGCAGTTGTTTCTTTTTGAAGAACGATATTATCTGATACTGTCAAAATACAAGCAGCTTGTTTTCCCAATACTTTTGCATTATGAAATAGGGCTGTAGCTTCCATTTCGGCAGCAATAATGTTATATTTTTGAAACGTTTCTAATGTTCTGCTAAAGTCTTCTTGATAAAAAACGTCTCCTGAACTAGTTCTACCAACAACTAAATCGATAGCTAGTTTTTTAGCAATTTCAATTATTTCATTATTTAATTCTTTTGAAGGATAGGTAATCTTTTGTGATTCCCCACTCATTATTTCAACATATGATGAATCTGAATATGAATCTTCAGTAAGAATCACTTGATATAAATCAAGTTCTTTTCTTGCTGCACCGCAAGAACCAACTCTAACAATCCTATCAACATCATAAAACTTAAATAATTCGTATGAATAAATTCCCATACTAGGCATTCCCATTCCAGACCCCATTACAGAAACAGCTTTTCCGTTGTATTTTCCAGTAAAACCTTTCATTCCACGAATATTATTAAACTGAACAACATCATCTAAAAATGTTTTAGCAATGTACTCAGCTCTTAGTGGATCTCCAGGCATAATAACGTATTTTGCAATATCACCTTTTTTTGCTTCGTTATGTGGTGTTGCCATATTATTCCCTCCTAAAAGTTTTTATTTTAACCCCAAAAATCTGATTTCTAGATTATAAAAAAATAACCATCTTAATCAATTAGACACTCCAAGGCCAACCTAACTGATAATGTCGTTAATTATCCCTATAAAATAAAACTTGTGTGGTATCATTACCATATATCCTTATTATAATTTTACATTTTAGATAGCTTACTGTCAATATAATTTAAATTATTAGTTTATATAGTTTCTAATCAATCAAAAAAGCTAATAATCAAAATGTTAATTCTTTAAATTTTCTTAAAAGCTTGTTATACTATGATAAATTGAATAAATTAACAGGAGGAACTATGAGAAATTTAAATAGCTTTAGAGAAAGTTTATTAAAAGCAAGATTAGCATATACTGGTGATCCTATCCCAATGCAAGCATCAAGAGACATAGTTTTTATGGAAGAATTTTATGAAATATCTGAAGGAGTAACTGTTAAAGAAAGTAAAATTGCTGGTATTGAAATTTTAGAAATTACGCCTAAAGACATTTCTTCAGATTATTATGTTATTTATATTCATGGTGGAGGTTATGTCACAGGTGACCCAGTTTCTGAAACTTCCTATCCAACTGAATTTATGAAACTCCTAGGTGCTAAAGGAATTTCTATCCGTTACCGTTTAGCGCCGGAAAACCCTTTCCCGGCTGCTTTAGATGACGTTATAAAAGTATATCAAGAAGTTATTAAAACCATTGCTCCTAGTAAAATAATTTTAATCGGCTCATCTGCAGGTGGCGGGTTAACCGTAACAACTTGCCTAAAATTAAAAGAACTTAATTTGCCACAGCCAAAAGCAATTGTCTTATTATCTCCTTGGCTTGATTTACTAGGGAAACTCCCCTCATACAAGAAAAATGCTGCAATTGATGCTTTACTTGATTATGATACAATCTCTGATACTGCCTATCTCTATGCAAAAAAGGATTTAGATAATCCATTATTAAATCCGTTAACTGCTGATTTATCAGACTTCCCAATAACATTTTCACAAGTAGGAACTCATGAAATGTTAATTGATGATAGTATTTACCTAACCAAAAGATTAACTGCCTATGGTGTTAAAAACAAACTTGATATTTGTCAAGGCGGATTTCATGCTTGGCAACTATTCAATAATCATATTAAAGAAAGCCAAGAATCTATTGAAACTGCCGTTAAGTTCATTAAAGAATTAGCTTCTTAAATTATTAATTAAAAGTTAAAATACATTTTAAAAAAAAGGAATAACAGCTGAATTAACTACTGTTATTCCTTTTTTACATTTTTTTCTGAAATCAGACTAATCAATAAATCAACAAATTTCTGTTTATCCATTTTTTTACATACTTTATAATTACTTTTTCTTCCTTCTACTATAAATTGTTTTCCATATAATTCATCATCTTCAACAATAATATCTAAATAGGCACTTTCATATTCTAAGGCAATGGTATCATCGATTAAAATTGCAATAATTCCTGGGTCAGCTAAAATAAAGCCTTTTCCTTGTCCTAACTTAATGCTGAATTCTACTAAGGACTGATTAATATCAATTACAAATTTAGCAAGTTTTGAGTTGATTTCTAAGATCCTATCAATATCATTCTCATTAATATTAACCCCGGTTAAACAAGTATTCCAAGGCAATAAAACCATCTCAGGATAAAACTCAGAAACAATTTTTACAGCTTCAGCATCGACATAATAGTTAAACTCGGCATGAGGAGTCATATTTCCTTCTCCAAAACCGTTACCACCCATTATATAAACCTTACGAACTTTTGCCATTGTTTTTGGATCTTTCTTTATTGCTAAGGCAACATTTGTTAATGGTCCAATTGCAACAATATCTATTTCTTTAGGATTCTCTTTGACTAAATCAATCATTGCCTCAACTGCCTTTTTTTCTTCAACCACTTTCTTTAGCATTGGTAAATCAATATCACCCATCCCATTCATTCC
>CAYZEW010000004.1:0-52028 GCA_964477825.1 uncultured Candidatus Izemoplasmatales bacterium
AAAGGCGAAATGCCAGAGTAACCCCTTAACTAAAAAAGAACCTATAAAATAGCTCTCATATGAAGAGTAACTGTTTATAGGTTCTTTTTTTTCTTATAATCTTTGCTTTGTATTATCGTTCGTTTGTATTATAATATAACTATAGAAAAATAGTTAAAGGAGAGTTTTTATGGACAATTCATTGGTAATGGGAATTATCAATAATGCCATCTTATTACTAGGATTAGGCGTTATTTTTTCTTTAATTCCCCTAGATGACCAAAAAACTAAAATTTCGAATAAAATTATAATTGGGGCCTTTGTTTCCGTAATTGTAATTTTAGTTATGCTTTCCCCTTTTGAAATAGCCCCTGGGGTTGTATTAGATACAAGATCAATTTTAATTAGCGTCGTAGCGTTATTCTTTGGTTCCATTCCTACTCTTATGGCTGTTTTTTCTGCTTCTTTATTTCGAATTTATCAGGGTGGAGCAGGTGCACTTACAGGGGTTTTAGTCATTATTTCTTCAGGTGGAATTGGGCTTTTATTTAGAATCTACCGTTTTGATAAAATTAAAGAACGTAAACTTTATCGGATTGTTGAATTATATTTATTTGGAATTTTAGTTCACATTGTAATGTTGATCATGTTTTTTACTTTACCAAAAGAGCTTAGAATCCCAATCTTAAGAGATATTAGTCTTTTTGTTTTATTAATCTATCCCATCGTTACTGTTGTTTACAGTACTTTAATGTTTATTCGGCACGATAACATTACTAACACCAAAAAACTCCTCCAGTCACAACACAACTTTGTTGTTGCTGTTGAAGAAGCTCCAATCCCAGTTGCAATTCACTCAAAAGACGGAAAATTTATTGTAGTTAATACAATGTGGACAAAAATGTCCGGTTACACTATCGATGATATCCCAACTACTACAGAATGGATAAAAAAAACATGTCTTATAAGCAATACTAAAAAAGTCTCATCAAATATTGCAACTCTCTTGTTAACAAATGGACAAATCCATGAAAAGGAAATTAAAATAAAAACAAAAGATAACCAAATAAGAACTTGGAACTTTTATAGTAGCATCTTAGAAAATACTGTTGCTGGTGAAAAAGTTGTTTTAAGTATTGCTACTGATGTTACAGAACGAAGAAAACTAGAAAAGAAATTAACTCGTCTAAGTTTTCATGATGAGTTAACTACGCTTTATAACCGTCGGTTTTATGAAACAGAAATTACCCGTTTAAATACCAAAAGAAATTACCCACTAACGCTCCTTATGGGAGACGTTAACGGTTTAAAAATCATTAATGATTCTTTTGGGCATCTAGTTGGCGATGACTTACTTAAAACAACTGCTAGAGTATTAAAAGAAACTTGTCGAGATGACGATATTATTACTCGCCTTGGAGGCGATGAATTTTTAATTATTTTACCAAATACCACCAGTAGTCAAGCTAACAATTTAGCTAAAAGAATTACTGCTAACCTTACAGAACATAAGATTAAAGGAATAGGCATTTCAATTTCCTTTGGTTACGCCTCATTAACTAGTGAAAATAATTCTGTTGAAAAAGTTTTTATTGCCGCAGAAAACGCGATGTATCAAAAAAAACTTTTAGAGTCTCCTTCCATTAGAGGCTTTGCAATTGATGTTATTTTAAAGGCCATTTTTGAAATCAATTCTGAAACAGAAATTCATTCTAAAACCGTTGCAAATTATGCTGCAAAAATTGCCGCTGCAATGAACCTTCCTCAAGCTGAAATTGTGGAAATTAAAACTGCTGCGTTACTTCATGATATTGGAAAAATTGCTACTCCAGTTTCCATTTTTAGCAAAAAAGGGAAACTAACAGAAACAGAATATGAAGAAGTTAAAAAACATCCAGAACGAGGTTATCGAATTTTAAGTTCTGGCCCAAACATGAAAGAAATCGCAACTTCTTGTCTTCATCATCATGAACGATGGGATGGATTAGGGTATCCAAACAGTTTAAAAGGGAAAGATATTCCAGTACAGTCAAGAATTATTAGTTTAGCTGATGCATATGACGCAATGATTAGTAAAAGAACATACAAAACAGCTTTAACTAAAGAGGAAGCAATTGAAGAAATTAAACGCAATATGGGGACCCAGTTTGATCCTGAAATTGCGAAAGTTTTTATTAATAAAGTTCTTTTAAAAAGCAAAAATTAATTTTTGCTTTTTTCATTATTAAAGCATTCATAGACAAAGGTTAAAAACTTTGCTATAATTAGTGAAATTAAGTAGAAAGCAGGGATCTTATGACCTTTGAAAAGTTTTTTGGACATGATATTGATTTTTCTAAATCCGCTCAAATGTGGACTATCCATCATTTAATTCTTTCATTAGTTGCTTTATTTTCAGTAATTTTAACGTTAAAGATTTCCACGAAAATAAAAACCAGTTCTAAAGAAGCTAACCTTAAAAAGTTTTTTGTTTATTGGCTTTTGTTTTTAGAACTAGCTTACCATCTTCACAACTGGACATACCCCCGCTTTAGTGTTCCCCTCCATTTATGTAGTTTTGCTGTTTTCTTTATTATTATCCTTTTACTAACTGATAGTAAAAAAATCTGGGATTACGCTTTTATTTTCGGAACAATTGGCGGCATCATGGCACTACTCATCCCTAATAGTTTAGGTTACACTTATTATAACTTTCGCTACTACCATTTCATCTTATTACATGCGACAATCTTGTCTGTTCCCCTTTATTACTATAAAGCCTATAATTACCGGCTAGACTATCAAACGACAATGACCGTCTATAAACATACCTTTATTATCGGAATTTTAGTCTATATCTTAAACGGTTTCTTCAATACTAATTACTGGTTCATTAATGAAATTCCAAGTAACGTTGCTTCTACTTTTAGTAATTGGAATGTTTATATTGTTTGTTTTATTGCTTTAACTTTTATTACCGTAAACATTTTATACTTCGTCTCTAACTTTCCCACTATTTTTGAGGAAAAAAGAGCTAAAAAACATTAAAAAGCAGACAATTATTGTCTGCTTTTTTTCGCTATAAATAGGAAAGAACCGCATCTCTGCGGTTCTTAAGGAAGGGGATGTGTGAATAAAATTAATTATTCACCATGCTATGTAAGGGATAAGTGTAGCATTTCTGCTACAAACATATTATATACTAGATTAAATAAATTTTCAAATAGATATGCACTTTTTTTTAAAAAAAAGCAGGTCCAAAAGACCTGCTTCTTATTTGGGTTCTATAATCTTCTTTATTATTATTTTTCTTGACCTTGATTACCTTCCATGTTATCCCAATCTGTGAATAAGTAAACAATAATCATTTTACTAATATTCCAGTTATCTTGATCAACATTATCAAGTAATGTTTGATAATCAACAGCAGAAGGGAATGGGTTACTATCTAGTAAACTATCTAAATCAGCTAAAGAAACTCCATCAGCAAATACTGGTGTTCCATCAGCCCAATATAATGTAAGTGTGATTGTTGGATTTAAAGCATCTCCACCAACAGTAATGTATGACATTTCACTATCAAAGGCTAAACTTACAGACATATAGTCACCGTAATAATCAAGTGAGTGGTCACCAATTGCACCAAGTAATTCACTTGAATTATCAGCATAATATTGCATTGCGTTTCTTACATAATCATATGCCATAAAGTTAAGTGATGCTTTCGCAAAGTCTTGAGCTACTTGGTTAACATCTACTACTTCACTTGGAATAGTAATAGCGCTATCTTCTCTAACTGTATATTTAACAGAAAGATCATTAACTACTACATCATCTTCATCAAGATCAGCAAGTGATTGAGCGAAATCTGAGAAATCAACTACAAATGACATTTCATCAGGATTAGATGGATCATATAAAACAACCATTTCAGCATATCCTAAAGTTCCTAAATCTTCAATAACACCTAAATAATCTTCTAAATAAGTACATTCAGGATCTAAGGCACATCCAGCAGGGTCAGGGATTGGCATTTCAAATGATTCCATACCATCTAAGAATGAATAAGTATCTGCGAATAAATCAATAAATAATTGTCCACTACTAGCAGCGTTAAAGACCATAGTAGTTTCAATTTCAAAATCTTCAGTTTCCGCAATACTCATTGAAATAATTTCTTGATCTAAATAATATTGTAAATCAAGATAATCTTCAAATACATAAATATTATCTAAAGCATAATTAAAATCATCAACGATTGTCATATAAGGTTCCACTAAGCTAACCATTCCACTAAATGCTGGTAAAATACTAGCAGTTTCAGGATAAGTTAAAGCAAGGGTAATAATATAAGCATCAAAAGCATCTCTACCACCATAAATTGCATCAGCTAACGCTTGAGCATCTTCAGTAGTCATTAATTCTGCTTCAGCATAATATGCTTGATAATCTAGATTATCCATTGCAGCATAATATGTATCATAGTCAAAACCAGGAATCTCTTGTAAAGCATCTAATACATCTGGATCATCTAAGAAGAACATCATAATGAAATGATCAAGTTCTCCAATATGGTATGCATCAAACATATCTGATAAATCAGGCGCATAAGGATCATCAACAAAATCTTCACCAATAACATCTAATAAAATTGAAATATCCATACTATTTAAACTGTTAAGCCATGCTTCAGTTCCATTAGCTTCTAAATAAGCAATAGAAGTAGTTATAGGGAAAGCTTCAGCTTGAAGTTCTACACTGTATTGATTCAATAAACCAACAAGTTCAGGAACTAAATAAGCTTGATCTAAATCTAAAATTAAAGTTTCATAATCTACTGCATCTAATGAGGCTTGAGCAGCATCAAAATCTTCAGCGATTAATTGATCTACAAATAACCCAATATCAATTCCATAAGTTGATAATGTTGGTACTAATAAATCAAGTTCATCATCTAACATATCTTGTAAATCATAGAAGAATGCATCGCCCATTTGTAAAAAGAAAATATCTACTGTCATTGATTTTAATACTTCAAGTTCAATAACATTTTCTAATGTATCATCAAAAGCAAACATTAACCAGTCTTGATCAATTCCTAAAGCAGTTAAAGTTTCTAATAAATCTGAATCTTCAGCTGTTAGTGTTCCAGTAACATCACTAATATCAACATAAACAATAACACCAGTTTCTGTTTCTTCAAAAATGAAATTAATAAAGTGAACTTCACCTTCGAAATCTAAAGCAACATTACGTTCCACTACTGTTCCTGTGTCAGCATATTGATAATCATCAGTTACAACAACATTAACATAATGAGTTTCTTCTGTTTCTCCAGAAGTATCAGTAACAGTAAAATTAAATTCTGAAACAAATTCCATTGAGTTTTCAAAATTCATATTTTGTAAAACTCCATCTAAATGAGTTAAACTACCATCCCATTGTTCAACAACTGCATCAGCTAAAATTTCAGCTGCGCTACGGTCATCATTAGGATCATTATTAACACATTCACCATCAACTAATGTTTGGTTATCATCACATGTTGGATCAGTTGTAACATCAACACAAACACCATCTTCTAATACTTGATCAACATCACATGCTGGATCAGTTTCCTCATCAACACAAACACCATCTTGTAATATTTGTCCATCATCACAAATTAAATCTTCAACATCGTCTTGGTACTCAGAAGGGATTAAATCACACCCTGATAAACCAACAACAATAAAAGTTAAAACAATAACACTTAATAACTTTTTCATAAAACACCTCTTTCTCTTTTCTATCCTATTTTTGTTTTTTTTGTATTCTTTTCTGTTTTATACATACTCATTATAATACAAACTTATGTATTTTTTATGAATATTGTTAAATATGCAACATTTTAAATATGTTTAGCAATTATTCTCAAAACCTATATTATTTTTAAATTATAAGTTATAATAAAAAAGAGGTGCATTATGAAATTACTCTATCAAGATCAACTAAGAAAAATAAAACTTAATCTCTTTAATTTTATAAGTCTGAGTTTGTTAGTAATTATCATTTCTTTATCTTATACAGCTGTTAAAAGTAGTGTTAACCGCTTAGAAGAAAACTATGATACTTACTTAAAAGAACAACAACTAGAAGACTTCTATTTTTCCATGGGAAAAATAGATGTTAACTATTTAAGCGGAACAGCAACAGTTAAGCTATGCCGTGAACTTGATTTACAACTACAGTGTGCCTTAGCGTTAGCTAACCCAGATGATGCTGTTGGAATTAACAATCTTAATGTTTTATTAAATGAAAAAATTGAAGAACGTCCTGATTTATATGAAGCTTTAGTTGATTCTTATATTAGTGACTTTGAAGAGGATTATGATTTTACAATTGAAAAGAAAAAAATCGTTAATATTACTGAAGGTAAATACATCTATAAATTTATGACAATTACAGAGACAATTGATATTCCTTATATAATTGAAGGAAATTTACCGCTTAACGATAATGAAATTGCTATTTTCCCAGAATTCGCAAAAGCAAATAATTTAAAAATTGGTGATTATTATCCAATTGAAGGAAATCCTTATTTAATTACCGCTTTCTTTTATTCTCCAGAATTTGCTTTACCGATTTTTAGTATGAACACTTTAACCTTTGATGAAGAAGTCCAAACCTTAGTATTATGTAATGATTATACAATTGAACATTTAAACCAATATGTTTATGTTAAATATTTAGTTTTAGGTGATTTATCACAAATTTTTGATGAATTTACTTATGCAACAATGCAAAGTGCTGATTTAAGTTTACTTGGTAAAAACATGCAGATGGTAGGAATCATTATGCCTAGTGATATTAACTACCGCGTTATCTCTCTTCCAATGGAAGTCGATAACGCAAATGCTTTTACTGATATCTTCTTATCTTTATTTATCGTTTTTATCGTTATTTTATTAATTGTCTTTATGAAACGGTATATTGAAAAAAACGAGGATGATATCCATACTTTACATGCTTTAGGCTATACTAACCATGAAATTACTAAATCATTATTAGTTTTTCCAGTTTTAGTAAGCTTTATGTCAGTCATTGGTTATTTACTAGGTTTAGTAGCCTCAAAGTATCTTTTTACTTTATATAGTTCTAGATATTATTTCCCAAAAGCTGATTTCACTATCTATCCTGAAATCTTTAAATTAAGTGTCTTACTTCCAATTATCTTTTTAATTGTTGTTAATTATCTTTTTATTTTTAGAAGTGTTGCGAAAAAGAAGAAAACAAACCAAAGAAAACAACTTAAATTATTTAGATTCACCCCTTTAAAAACTATTTTAACAACCTTTGTTTTATTTATAACAATCAATATCATGATTATTTTTGGTCTTAGTGGCAACTCAATGTTTAGCGCTTTTTTAGATGAAACAGTTATTGGAAATAATTATTATCAAATGATTAATCTCCAATATATGACAAATGAGCCAGTAAGTAACGAGTATGAGCCTTATACTAGAGTAAGAACCTCGATTATAACAGTAAATAATCATTCGTTAGATGAAGCAATTCATACAACAGTTTTTGGAATTGATCCAACTAACCATTTAAAACTGTTAATTGATAATGATATTGAAAATAATCAACTTTTAAATGATGGCATTATTATTTCTGAATATTTAAGTAAATCTGCCAATTTAAAAATCGCTGATACCGTTACTTTTTTAATTGGTAATGAAGAAGTTACTTTACCAATTGTTGGGATATCTAATGAATTAATTGCTAGTAATTTCTTTATGGATAAAACCCTTTTAAATAGTTTATACGGTTTAGATAACACTTACTATAAAGGATTATATGTTACAGATGATTTATATGATAGTGACTATGTCGTAACAAAAATTAACTATCGAGATTCATTAGAACAGTTTTCATCAATGTTAAATACCTCAAGTATTATCATCAACTATTTAGTTATCTTATCATCAATCTTATCCCTATTTATTTTTAGTTTAGTATTAATTTCTTATTTTAATGAAAACCGGATTAATATCGCGATTTTAAAATCCCTTGGTTACAATAATAAAGAAATCAACTTAAAATATTTATTAAATATTTATATTATCCTAATCATTAGTTTTATCATTTCTATTCCGATTACTAAAACCTTATTAGATATGTTATTAACAATGTTAATGCAAACAGTTGGGGTTAAACTAATTTTAGATATTAGAATTATTAATGTAATTACTGGTTTCTTAATTCTAAATACTATTTTCTTTATGGTAATTGTCTTAACAAACAAATACTACGATAAAATAAGTATTGCTGAAATTATGAAGAAAAATATTAATTAAAGTTATTAAAAAGCTGAGATTTTAAGTGCCTACAAAACAAGGCACACTTAAACTCTCAGCTTTTTTTATGATAATAATTTCATTATATCGTCTTCTATTTCCTCAAAAGTAACCTTTGACTGATAACGGTTAATAATCTTCCTTTTTTTATTAATTAAGAATTTTACAAAATTCCATTTAATTTTTTTGTTTTTTTCTGAGAGGACTACAGCAATTAAATCCTGAAAAAGAGGGTAAGCATTTTTTCAGTAACTTTTAGTTTTTTAAACATCTCAAAAGTAATACCCTAGTTTAATTAATAAAATATTAAAATTTCTTCATTAGCTAGTAAATCTCGTCTTAGAAAATGATTACACGGAAATCCAAGAATTTTAAAGTTTTTGCCTTTGATACTTAAGATATATGTCCTCTAGCCCTTTAAACTGTTTAGTATACATACATTTAGAAGCTGTGTTGACGATTAACAAAACGTATCCTTGATCCTTTTTCAAAAAGAATTCATCACCTTGAATATTATTAATATTAAGTTCATAGAAAAACATAGTCTCACTCCTTCTTTAAATTATAAAATTTTCTTTTAAAGATGAAATTGTTATCCTTTTTTATGAAATAATCAGCATTAACTCTTTCAAAAAAATCTCTTTATTCGTTTGCAAAAGGCCAAATAGCGTGGTATTATATTATTGACCACTTATAAGATTTAGAAAGGGTGAGAAGATGAGTGAATTTTTAGAAAGTAATGATATTAAAAGAGATAGGATTTTACAAGCTGCTTTAATCGAATTTGCCGATAAAGGTTATAAAAGAGCTTCTACAAATACCATAGTTAGAGAAGCCCAAGTTTCAAAAGGCCTATTATTTCACTATTTCATTAGTAAGAAAGATTTATATATTTATATTTTCAAACATGCCAAAGATGCAGTTAAAGATGCCACTTTAGCAAAAGTTAATTTTGCTGATCGTGATGTTTTAAATCGACTTTATTCTGCAACTAATGCAAAAATAGATGCTTATACTAATCAAAAATTATTTACCAAGATTTTAGAAAAACATTATCAAATAAAAGATGAAGAGATTATTAAAGTAACTAAAAAGATCATCTACAAAAATAACGAAGAATCATTTGCTGAAGTTTTCAACAATATTGATTACTACTTCTTTAGTGACACTATTAATATTGATCGTTCTTTAGATGTGATAAAATGGACAATTGAAAGAATTACCAATGACTGGCGAATAAATAATCATTGTATCTTTAATAAAAAGACTTTAGAAGCTTTAAAAATGGATATTTCACATTATTTAGATTTATTTAGAGACGCCTTTTACCGTTAATTAAAAAAAAAGGAGAATCCATCGATTCTCCTTTTTTTTAACTAATAATAACTACTATGTAAAACGTTGTAAAAACCCCTGTTATTAAAAATGCAAAGACGACATTAACAATATACATAGCATCAAAATACTCTTTATCTTTGTTGCGAAGATGATTAAATAACTCAATACTAGCAACAACCGTATAATACAGTAAAAGTAAAACATTTGTAATTGCTAAAACTGTTCCAATTATCGGTCCAACTCCAGATGAACTTTTAAGAATAAAACTTAAAGAAATCACTAAAAATGTTGCGATAGTTAATAATAAAAAACGGACGAAAAATTTAACTGCTGCTCTTTTTTCCATCATTATCACTCCTCACCTTTATTGTATGCTCTCAAGGCATTAAAGTAAACAAAAAGACTCACATTTGATGATGAGTCTTTTATCATTTTTAGGAATAATATTCTAATACTGTTATTTATTTCTTATGTTTAATATAATACCCTAACCCGACCGTTTTTGGCCCAGCATGAGCTCCTACTCCAGCTGTTAATGGTAAAGAAACAACCCTTTTAAGTAATGGATCATTTTCCTTTAAAACTTTAATAAGATAATCTCTGACTTCTGGATTATTCGCATGAATTACAAACGGTTCAACATCTAAGCCTACAGTTTCATCATAATATAGTTTTAAAATTCGGTCTACTGCTTTTTGGAAAGTCCTAATTTTTTCAAAAGTTTCTACTTTTCCTTCTTTTGAAATAACTAAAACTGGTTTAATTTTTAAAGCACTACCAATAAATCCACTAGCGTTAGATAATCGACCGTTTTTAACAAGATATGTTAAAGTATGAACCGCAAAGTAAATCTTGTTATGATCTCTTATATATTCTAACTCTTCTAAAATTTCATGAATATCTTTTCCTTCTTTTGCCATTTTAGCGGCCACTAAAACCATTTTTGCCTGAGGATAAGCAACTGTTTTTGAATCAAAAACAGTAACATCTAGTTTTGGTACTTCTTTTGCAGCAAGGAGTGAGGCATTGTAAATTCCACTCATATGTTGAGAAATCGAAATAACTAAAGCTTTTTTATATCCCTCTTTTACTAAATCCTCATATACAGTAATCATTTTTCCAAGTGGAAAAAAGCTTGTACTTGGGAAAATAGACTTATCATCCTCTAGTCGTTGATAAAACTCATCAGCTGTAATGTCTAAATAATCTAAATAACTTTCTTCCCCTAAATGAACAGAAGTTCTAAAGATTTTTACATCATACTCGTGATCAATATAATCTAAACAAGCATTTGAACAAGTAATTATCGCAATCTTTTCTTTCATATTTATCTTCTCCTTATATTCTATCCTTTATTATACCACTTTTTAGCTATAAAAAAAAGGTTTGACAACTAGTTGTCAAACCCAATTATAAATTTATTCTCCCGTAATTAACTTACGTCTAAGTCTTGTCGAGAAAAACTCTACTAGCAAGACAACAACAACTATTCCCCATAAACATGAAGCAGCGTCATTCCAACGATAAGCTCCCATCGCAGCAATTAAGGTGAAACCTATTCCACCAGCTCCAACAAGTCCTAAAATCGTCGCGTTTCTTACATTAATTTCAAAACGGTAAATCGCAACTGAGATAAAGTTTGCGGTAAGTTGTGGGATAATCCCATAACGGATTTTTTGAACTGTAGTTGCGCCTGTAGCATCAAGTGCATCTAAAATTCCTTTGTCAATATCTTCAATTGATTCAATATAAAGTTTTGTGATCATTCCAATTGAGGAAACACTAATTGTTAAAACCCCAGCAAATGGACCTGGTCCTGCAACTTTAATAAACATTAATCCTAAGATTAAAACAGGAAAACTTCTTATTGTAGTAACAACAACACTACCTGCATAACTTCCCCAATCACCAGTAATATTTCTACTAGCGAAGAAAGCAAAAGGAATTGATAATATTGCTCCTGCAATTGTTCCTAAAAAGGCCATTGAAACAGTTTCCATCATTAACACTGGAATACTAGTTTTTGATGCATCTAAACTAAATAACCAAGTTGTATTAGGATGTACTAAAGCACTCATTACCCCTTTGATTACTTTAATTCCTTGATCATTTATTCCGCCATAACTAATTATTGTTGAACTCCAAGTAACTAAAACCAATAAGGAAACAATAATAATTGTATTTCTAATTGCCGTTGGTGGACGATTACTATATGCTTCCATTACTGCAGAACTTGCTACAGTTTTCTTAGCTGTTTTAACCATTAGTTTAACCTCTTTCTGATATATCTAGAAACAGATTCTATCGATATAACAACAATTAATAAAACAAGTAAGACAACAATTACATCTTGATATAAACGCCAACTCATTCTATCGTTTAGTAATAATCCAATCCCACCAGCTCCTACATATCCTAAAATAGCAGCGTAACGGATATTAATTTCGAAACTATATAAAGAAATTGATAAATAATTTGGCATAATTTGTGGTAAAACCGCAGTAGTAAATGAATTTACTTTATTTGCACCAGTTGATTCGACTGCGATAAAAGCACCCATATCAATTGTTTCAATTTTTTCATATAACATTTTTGATACAATTGCAAATGTAAATACAGAAATAGCGATTGTTCCAGCAAATGGACCAAACCCAAATATTAAAGTTAATAACAATGCGTAAACTAATACCGGTAATGTTCTAAGTAATGATAATAAAAATCTTACCGATAAAATAATGTAACGATTCTTAATAATATTAGTAGAAGCAAAAAGCGCTACAGGTAACGCAAATATCGATCCTAACATACTACCAAGTAATGCCATTTTAATAGTATCCACCATTGGTCCCCAAACTTTTTCAATATATTCAAAATTTGGTGGGAACATTCGAAATAAAATATCAAAGAAATTATCGATATTTCTAAAAAACATCCCAATATTAACATTTGTAAAAACAGCAGCGATAAAAGATATAATCAATAACGCTAGCGTAATAAGCGGAATCATTGAAAACGGTTCAACTACTACTGTTCCTGATTTTAATGTATAAATTCTTTTTGCACTAATCTTTTTTTCTCTATTATTTTCTAATTTTTGTTTCTTTTCTACTTCTTGATTTTCTTGTAATTTATCTTCAATCATTTTTTAGCCATAATATCTTCATCAGTTAATTCACGACCATAAATTTCTTTTAATAAGTTATTTGTAATTGAACTAGAAGGACCATCAAAAACAATTCTTCCGTCTCTAATCCCAATTACTCTTCTTGCGTATTGTAATGCCATATCAACATGATGCATATTCGCAATAACAGTAATGTTTAATTCCTTATTAATTTTTTCGAAATCAGCCATAACTTGTTTCGCCGTAATTGGGTCAAGTGAGGCAACTGGTTCGTCAGCTAAAATAATAGAGGGATTTTGAGCAATTGTTCTAGATAAGGCAACACGTTGTTGTTGGCCCCCACTTAACTTATCTGCTCTGTTATAGGCTTTTTCTAAAATACCTACTTGTTCAAGTGCTTCTAAGGCAATAATTTTGTCTTCTTTTTTATATATACCAAATAAGCTATTAAGCGGTCCCATTTCCGCAACACGGGCTGCTAGAACGTTTTTAATAACTGTTGTTCTCCCAATTAAATTAAAAGATTGGAATATCATTCCGATTTGTCTTCTAAACATTCTTAAACTTTTACCTTTTAATGATTCATCAACTTCCATATCATTAACAATTAGTCTTCCTGATGTAACAGGAATCATTTTATTTATTAGTTTAATCAGAGTCGATTTTCCAGCTCCACTTAAACCGATAATGGCAACGAATTCACCTTGTGGTATTTCTACTGTAATTTCTTTTAAAGCAACAGTTCCGTCTGGGTAAACTTTGCCAACATTTTCAAATTTAATCATAAAATATCATCAAGCCTTTCTTTTAAAAAAACAGGCTTGCTCAGAAGAACAAGCCTATTTTCAATTTTAAAACACGTTTTTAATTATTCACCTGCTAAAATTGCTTGTGCAGCTCTTTCAGTATCATAATCTGAATCTTGAGCAATTTGATAACCAGCATGGCTATAAATTGAGATAATTTCTAATCCTTCAGGAGTTCCAGCGATATTAATAAATGCAGTTTGAAGTGCAGCTTTTAATCCATCGTCAACTGTTAAATTAGAAACAGAAATAGTATCGTTATAAATACCAGGAGTAACACCGATTACATCAGTTTCTTCCCAAATTGTTAAAGTTCTACCGAATCCATCAGTAGCATCTACCCATTTGTCTGCGTAATCCATACGTGCATCAGCATAAATAGTAGCGATATCACAAGTACCAGCAGCAAGTGATGCCATTGAAGTACCGTAACCATCAGTTTGAACAAAATCGTCTAAGTCAGTAATTCCTTTATCATCAAATTGTTCCATTAACCAAATTGTTGGATAAATGAATCCTGAAGATGAAGTAGAAGATCTAACACACCATGTAGCGCTATTGAAGTCGTCCCATGTAAGTGTTTCACCAGCATTAACTTTTCCAGCTAATTCGCGACCTTTGTCACTAGGACCAGCAACCATTAATCCACGGTAGTAAGCAACCATAACGTCAGATACTCTATGAGTAGGTTCTCCGTTATTCCAGTCAATTGCATCTGGGAAATCTTTATCTAATCCACTTCTTAAAGCTGTAAGGATTACATCAATTTCACCATCAACAGAATATAAAGCATAAGTTCCACCTGGTAAGAATCCTACATCAGCAGTACCAGAAATCATTGCTTCCCCAACTGCTTCGTAAGAAGAACCAACTTCGATAGTAATTTCATCGAAATCATAACCTAATTCTGATAATTCAGTTTTTAATAATTCTTTTAGTGGCTCTGTAGTTTCTAAGATTAATGCTGCATCTCTTGAAGGTACAAAGTACACTGATAAAGTTTTAGGTTCTTTTTGGCAACCTGCCATAGCAAACACTAAAATTGCTAAAGTAACTAATGATAATAATTTTTTCATTTTTTCCTCCTATTTTTTTTATATTGCATAAACTCTTACTTTATTTTACTACAAATGCTATATTATTTCCATAAAAATTTTATTAATTTATAATGAAAAAGCTAATTTTTATAAATAATTTCAATCGTTCGGCTTTTTATTAAAAAAATAGCGAATAAATCCGCTATTTTGCATATTTTCTTGCATAAAGAAATAATAGATCGCTTAAGCGATTCAAGTATTGTAAACTACCAAATAAATCACCCCTATGATTCTCTTCAATAAATTTAACAAGGGTTCTTTCAACTCTTCTAGTAATGCTTCTACAAAGATCATAATAAGCTCCAACTTTTGAGGTATCACTTCCTGGTAAAACAAATGATGGTTCTAATGGGTTTTGTAATAAAAGGTTTTGTTCTAACTCTTCTAATTTTAGAACATCTTCAGTTGTTACTTGGACAAGTTTTGTTGTTCTTACAACTTCGTTAGTTGTTGCTACTAACGAACTAATATGTTGAAGCGTTTCTTGCATCTTTCTAATTTCTGGATTTTTATGATCATAATGCCATAAAAGTCCTAAAAAGCTATTTAATTCATCAAGTTCTCCTAAAGTTGTAAATAATAAATCACTTTTTGAAAATTCTTCATTTGAATAGTTTTTTGATCTCCCTTGATCTCCTTTAGCTGTAGAAATGAATTTATAATCATCTATTTTTTTCATTAGTTACCTCTTTTCTCTTTTAAAGACAATTTATTATATCACAAAAAAATAGATGATTTCAATTAAGAAATCATCTATTAAGTTTAAATTTAAAATTCTGTTTATGGAGTTACTGTATGAATCCCTACATTAGTGTAGTCACGATCATCAATAACGATCCATTCTGTTGCACCAACAGCCCAGTTAGGAGTACCATTAACAACACCTGGCATACGAATTAAACCAGTATCAGCAGTAGTTCCATCACCTACAACCCAAGAACTTCCAGGGTCTTCACCATTTTGACCGATAGTATCAATTAAAACACCGTCTTTAAATAATCCAAGAGCGTCGTCTCCATTAATATAACCAACAACAGTTGAACCAATATATGTAAGTCCTATTTGAGGGAATCCAGCATCAACACTAGCGCTATCTGTTCCATCGAAACAAGCAGGATTACCAATAACGATAACAGCACCAGCTGCTAAAGTTCCAGTTAAAGTTTCAATATTAGTAGAATCAGCAAATGGAGTACCATTTCCACCTTTAATAATAGTGTAATGACTTAAATCAATAGGAGCATCTGTTGGGTTATAAAGCTCAACAAATTTACAGTTTCCACCATCTCCATCACCATATTGACTAAAGAATAATTCAGGTGGGTTTGTAACTGTAATTCTACCCATAGTAGGCATTACTACATCTACACCAACAGTAAACTTAGTAGTAAGTGCTTCATGTAATCCACCAAATTCTGCTTTAGTAGGAACAAGACCAAATTCAGTATATCCGTCTCCACCAGCTGCTAAGAAATCATTAGTAGCAACAACATATGTAGCATTTAAATCAAGAGGAACACCATTAACCATTACATTTTCAACACGACTTCCTTCTTCGTTGTTAATGTTAATATCAAAAGTAATTCCAGCAACATGTGGGAATTTACCTGATGCATTAGGATATGAAGAAGTACCATATTCTAATGTATCTAAAACAGCTTGTCCAGTTAATTCTTTAGTAACGATAATATTACCAAATGGTAAAACGGTAATAATATCACCAACAGTTACATTACCAACAGGAATAGAAGCTCTAATTCCACCACCATTAGTAATTGCAATATCAGCACCAGTAACATCAATCATTGCATCAGTAATTAAGTCACCTAAGTTAGTTTCTCCAGTACGAACAAAATCACGTTCACCTTGAAGAACAACTGCAGTTTGACCAACTACTTCGTCTAAAATAACAGCTTGATCAGCTACGATATCATCGATATATGCTTGCACTTCTTCATCAGCACCATATCCAAGTTCAGCTGCATAATCTGAAGAAATTAATGTAGAGTTTTTAGCAACTACTTGTCCACCTTGGACAACGATTGATAAAACACCTAAGTTTCTCATATAAGAACCTGTACTAACAATTAAAGTATCATTAACAGTCATTCCATGAGGTAAAGTAGAATGTGAATGTCCATCAATAATTACATCAATACCGTCAACTGCGTTAGCAATATCTTCAGTAGTAATAGCAGTTGATTCATCTATTCCAACATGAGCAACTAAAACAATAACGTCAACTTGTGGACCTAATTCATCAACCATAGCTTGCGCTTGAACGATTGGATCTAAGAAGTTAAGCGTAGCAACATTGTCTGGATGAGTTTTGTATACAGTTTCAGGACTTGTTAATCCAAAGAAACCAACTTTAACACCATCAAATTCATGAATTACATAAGGATTCATAAAGTCTGAATCATCAGCTTTGTATTGAATATTAGCTGTAATCATTGGGAAATCAGCTAATGCTTCAAGTTCTAATAAACGGTCACTACCATAATCAAAGTCATGATTACCAGGAACCATCAAATCATATCCAACAAAGTTCATAACATTAAGAACACTTTCTCCTTCTTCTAAAGTAGCAAAAGTAGTTCCGTGGAAAATATCTCCAGCAGAAATTAACCAAGTATTTTCATATTGTTTGTCAATTTCATCAATAATGTTTTTGACTGTAGCCATTCCCATTGTTCCACTCCAAGAATCATCATTAACACGTCCATGAACATCATTAGTATGAACTAAGATAATTTCAGTTTGTTTTAAGAATGGTAACTTTTCAACAGTTAATTCATCAACAGTTGCTTGTAAAGCATCAACTTGAGTTTGTAAAGTAGCAACTAAAGTATCAATTGCAGCAATTGCATCTTCATTATCTCCTGATAAAGTTTCTAAAGCAGCTAATTGAGTTTTAATAGCAGTAATATCAGCTAAGATATCATCAATTGCAGCTTGAGTAGCAGTGTCTACATCATCTAAATCAGTAATAGATGTTTCTAAATCTCCAAGATCATCTTCTAAATCAGCGATAGCATCATTAAGCGCAACATCTTCAGCGTTTAAATCATCAACTATTGCATTAAGATCATCAATAGAGTTTGGAATTGTCATATCTTCACTACATGCTGTTAACGTGAAAGAAAATAACAAAACAAAAAATAAAATAAGTAATTTTTTCATAAATAAATCTTCCTTTCTTTTTTTATTTGTATTATCATTATACTATAAAAAAAACAAAAAATAAACAGAAATTGGAAGCCTTTTCATCTAAATTTTATAAAATGTTTAAAAAAACTGTAAGCAAAGGGAATTTGCTGACAGTTTTTATTTTATTCTTTTTAATATCCTGGAAAGCGATCAAACAAAACATTACTTTCTAATACTTGATTATTTAACAATTGTTCTTTAATTCCTTGAACAAATCCAGGGCTTCCAGCAACATAGTAATTAGCATTATTAACATATTTAAGCGATACTTCATCAATTATCTCTTGAGTATTCTCTCTTGTGCTTTTATAATAACTATTTAAAAATCCTAAATTATCAAATTCATCTTTATAAGGGTAGATTCCCCTTGCTTCAGAATAAATTAATATTGCTTCATCTTTAGTCTTTTCTTCTTCTAATTGTTTTATTAATCCCCTGATTGGAGTTATGCCTATTCCCCCGGCAATAAAAACACTATTTGGCTTTTCTTTTAAAAGGAATTTACCCATTGGCCCAGTAAAACTCATTAAGTCTCCTACTTTTAATTCTAACATTTTCTTTTTAAAGTCACTAGGATCATCAGTAATTTTTGTGCCAACTTTAAAAGCTTTTTCATTTGGGGTTGACGCAATGCTAAAAGCTCTTACTTTTTTACCTTCTACTGCTTTATCAACATGCATAAATGCTCCATACTGTCCAGTCTTAAAGTTTAATTCTTTAGGAACAGAGAAACCAAAAAGATAGTAATCTTCTCCAACTTTTTGAACATCATTTAAAACAATTTCGTATTTCTTCATTTCATCTGCCATACTATCACCTCACCATAATTATAAAGAAAAAGGGGCTTTTTACAAGTCCCTTATATTCTAAAACTATTTACTTTTTACTTTTCCAACAACATCTTTACCTTTTTTAGCGGCCTTTTCAACAATAACTTCTACCTTTTGTTCAGCCTTTTCAGCAAAGTCTTTCACTTTTTCTATTTTTTCATCTGCTTCATATTTATTTCGTAATTTGTTAATTTTATTAATACTTTTTTGAACGAATTTACCAGTATCTTTCCCTACTTTTCTACCAGTTTCTTCAAAAGATTTTTCAAGTTCAGTTCGTTCATCAATTTCTTTTTTTCTTCGATTAAATAAACCCATTATATACCTCCTTTATAAAGCTATTATAACTGATGTATGTGAATATCTTGTGAATTACGATAATTTAGTTTTTCTTAATTTGATAATACTTAATCCATAAAAGATTAGACCAAAAGCAATCATTGCCAGTACTAATTGAAAATTACTCATTGTATATTCGCCAACATTAACTTCTAACCCATAAATATATGAATAAGTATCAAAGGCTTGTTGGGGAGCATGATCAAACACTAAAGCAATTGGTTCTTTCATATAAATATTACGCATTAAGGTAACACTATGTGCTGTTGGTAATAAGTTCATTACCATTTGAACATTATCTCCTAAAACACCAATCGGAATATAAATTCCTCCAAAGAAACCAACTAAAGTTCCAACTAAAGTACTTAAAATACTAAAAGCGTTAACAGTTTTCATATATAAAGCAATAAAGAAAAAGAAACTAGAAAAAACGATAATTGATAATAAAACTAAACTAAGAATTTGGATTGTCGCAATAAATCCTAAAAATTCTCCACCGTTCATTACAACATATCCTTGGCCAAGAATAAAATTAAAGATAATCATAATAAAAGAAATAATCCAAGAACTTACTAAATAGCTTAATGCTAAAGTTCTTCGATCTATTGGGGAAGTATAAAAATCCATAATAATCTTTTTATCACGGTCATGAATCAATCTCCCAATTGCCATTAAAGGAACTGTAACTGTGGAAACAGATAAGATTCCCGCCATAATCCATGAACTTACTAACCAATCAATTCCTTCAATATCACCAAAGTTTTCTGCTAGTGAATCTGTTTGCATTGCTCCCAAAAATAAAACATATAATAAAATAATAATAATTACTGATAAAAAACTAAAGAAAACAGCAGCTTTGTCTCTTAAATATAACTTTAAATTTCGACTTACTAATTGAGTTAAAACAGCCATTATTCACTCACCAACTTTCGTCCAGTTATATTTAAGAAGACATCATCCATATCTCCTCTTAAAATTTCAAACTCTAA
Source organism: uncultured Candidatus Izemoplasmatales bacterium (assembly GCA_964477825.1). GTDB lineage: Bacteria > Bacillota_I > Bacilli_A > Izemoplasmatales > Izemoplasmataceae > JAFGXW01. The sequence continues at coordinate 20,034 of CAYZEW010000004.1, forward strand.
AATATCTTTGCGATATTTTTCAACAAAATCAATTCCTTTAAAACAATTATCTAAAAGAATATTAATAGTATTGTTTACAATATAATATTTGACCTTATCCTGCTTTAAAACTTTTTCTAAGTTTTTAGAAGGAATTATTTTTATCCGGTCACTAGAATATTTCATTCTTAGTTCTTCACTACTTCCTATAGCGACAATTTTTCCATGGTCGATTACTACAACTTTGGAAGCATCTAATACTTCTTCCATATAATGAGTTGTTAAAAAGATTGTTAGTTCATTATTTTCTCTTAATTTCTCAATTAACTTCCAAATATCTTTTCTACTTTGCGGATCTAACCCTGTTGTTGGTTCATCTAAAATTAAAATTTCCGGCTTATTAATTAACGCTCTAACAATATCTGCTTTTCTTCTTTGCCCACCGCTTAGTTCCCCATAGCGTTGATTTAAAAAAGAAGCTATTTCTAAAATTTCGTTAATTTCATCAAGTCTTTTTAATAACGCTTTTTTCTTAATTTGATAAAACGAAGCTCTAACAATTAAGTTTTCTTTAACAGTTAGTAAATCATCTAACATGGAATTCTGAAAAACAATTCCAATTTTGCTTCTAATTAAAGCATCGTCTTTCCCAATCTCATAATCTAAAATGTTTATTTTTCCTGCGTTTTTTTCAAGCAGCGTTGCAAGAATATTAATTGTTGTACTTTTCCCAGCTCCGTTTGGTCCTAAAAAAGCAAAGAAAGAGTTTTTCTTAACAGTAAAACTAATATCTTTAACTGCTTCTATTTCACCATAATTTTTCTTTAAGTTTTCTACTTTTATAACATCCATTTCTTTCACCTCATTTTGATTTAATCATTATAATATTGTATTTACTTTTAAAAGTTTTCTGTTTGCTTTTAAATTAGATACGAACCACGGTAAGTGTAACTAATGGAGAAAAAGATAATTCCTAATGTTAAAATATTCAAAATATACCCAGAATGTTTTCTCGATAAATCAAAGGCAGTAGTTAAAACTCCAAGGCCATAAAATGAAAGGGTATACTAGTTGATAAACTCCATTCTTTATCATTACGTGATTTCAGTTAAAAGATCCATCTTGTAGCAAGACAAGTGTTGCTAACATGATTCTAACTAGATTGAAAACTTACTATTTCTCGGTTATTCACGATAAATATAGATCGTTGTAATAATCCTCGCAATTACTAGAATCACTGTAAATGTTGTTAAGAAAAAATCGTAAAAGTGTTACCTAGGGTAGAGTAAAACATAATATTCTCCTTATAATATAAATATAATATATAAGTAAATTATAGAACAAACAGCCTTGATATTCAATAATAATCATTTCAAAGAAAAGAGCCTATAAAAATTTATAGACTCTTTTTGTAAAAATAGTTTAAATGTTTTTTAAATCTTGTTGAAGCTTTTGATTAACAAATGCTAGTTCTTTTTCTAATGACATATTATAAATTTTTAAAACCTGTTTTTTAGCTAATTCAAATGATTTATTAGCCTCAACTGTTGCTTTTTCAATTGTATTTGTTTTTAATTTATAACTTTCTGTTTTACTTTTTAATTCACTAGCGATTTTATTTAATTGGCCATTATATTTACTTTCAATTTTAGCATTATTATCTTTATGGAATTTTGCTTGATCTGCCATTTTCTGCTTTTGAATGTTAATTAGTTCATTAATTTTATCTTCTGTTTCTTTAGTTAGGCGTTCAGCTTCTTTTCCAACTTCTAATAAATAATCACTTTCTGCTTTATTAATAGCGCTTTGTTCATTTTCTAAAGTGTTAATTGTTTGTTCTAATTGGCCTAAGATAGTTGCCTTATCATCTTCAAAATAACTTTTTATTTCATTAATAATTAATTGTTCATTTTCAACTCTACTATTTTGATATTGAGTATTTTCCTCAATTGCATCAGTATTTCTTTCTTCAGCTAATGAAGCAAAGTTAGTTGCTTCACTTAAGGATGTTTCATAACGTTTATTGATATCACTTAATTCGTTATCAAGCTCTGTTTTTAATAGTTTAACAGCATTATCAAGTAACGCTTGTTCGCTATTAATAATTGATGTTGCTTCGTTTAAGGCAGTAACTTTTCTAACTTTTGCTTGTTCAAACCCTTTATCAAAGACATCTGTCTTTTTAGAAATAGCCGCTTTACGTCTTTCTAATTCGTCAAATTGATCATCTTTCTTATCAGCAATTTGACGGTCTAAAGATCTAATTTCTTTTTTATAGGCTTTCGCATTAAGCGCATTTCTTTTTTCAATCATTGCAGCTATTTCAGCACTTGATGTTTTTTCGTATTCAGCAAGTTGTTCTAAATCTTCTTTTGCAACTTTTTCAATTTCTGCTTTAAACATTGCTTCTTCAACTGCAAAAACATCATTGATTTTCTTAGAAATAATATCAAAATCTTTTAAAGCATGTTGGCGATGTTCTTCTAAGAAAGCAAGTTTTAAATTAAAACGGTTATTTGCTTCTAATTCTTCGTATTCTAAAGTAGCGTTAGTTCTTTTTTCAATTACTTTAGCAAACTCAGTTTGATAAAGTAAATACTCTTTATTAACACTAGCTTGCTTAAGAAAATCAATTTTATGATGTTCAATAGCTGTATTTCTTTCATTGATTTTAATTGCTTGTTCAAGTTCTTTTTCAGCAATTTCTTCTTCGCTTTTCAATTTTGCTTGTTCAAGCGCTTTAGCTGTACTAGCTAAGTTCTTTTCCGTTTCTAACAAATGAATAGCTGCCGCTATTTCATTATTTTTAACTATTAAAGCTTCTTCATGTTTCACTTCATTTACTTTATTAGTATGATCAAATTTTATTTTTAAAGTTACTAACTGATCTTCTGTTTTTTCTAAGTCTAACTCTTCTTGTTTAACAACTTCCGCTTGTTTTTGTTCATTAGCTGCGAAGTATTCATTATATTTAAATAATTCAGTTTCAAGTTGCAGTTTATTAGTATTTATAGCAAGTTGAAGATCATTTTCTAGCGTTACTTTACATAGTTCAATTTGATATAGTTTTTCTTCTTTAAATTTAACAAAATCAGCTTTAATACTGGCAATATGCTTTTTATTAGCAATAACAAAATCATTTTTATCTTTATTAATTGCACTAATTTTTTCAGCATGGGCTTTATTTAAAAGCTTTAATTCCTTTTCAGTATCTTTTTTTAAACTAGCAATATTTTTACGATGTTCTTTAACGGATTTATTATCTCCTTGAGCAATTGCTTTATTTAAGAATTTTTCATGGCGAGCTACTCTAGAAGTTAAAGCTGATCTAATTGCACTTTCTTTATCTTGGAATTGATGTTTTTCTTTTAACAATAATTCATCAAATTCAGTAAGTTTCTTTTCAAATGGAGGAACTAAATCTGCTAATTTCTGATCAACTTTTAGTTGTTCAGCTTCAATTTCTTCATTGATTTTAGCAATCTTTTTATTAGCGGTGTCAGCAAGTTTTTTAGCTTGTGCTTCGTTTTTTTCATTTAAAGAAACAACTAAGCTTTCATATTTTTCTTGTGTTTCTTTTAACTCTGAAACAAGCTTTGCAATCGCCTTTTCACCATCATGTTCGATTTGAACTTTTGCTTTTTCACTAGTTTTTACATCTTTATCATATTGATTAGCTACTTCTTTAATTAGTTTTTGATTAGCTGCTTTAATTTCAGCTATTTGGTCATTAATAACTACTATTAAAGCATCATGTTTTTCTTGACTGCTAGCAAGTTCTTTTTCATAAATTTGTTCTACTGCTTTTCTTCTTGCTACAAGATCTTCTAAAAGAGCTTTGTGTTCATCTCTTAAACCTTTTAATTTTTTAGCATGTTCAGCATTAATCTTTTTGTTGAGAGCATCTTGACTCTTTAACTCTTTTGTTAATTCTTTTTTAATTTTGAGAGTATTAGAAGAAAAATCCTTAGCTAGTTTTTGATTAAGTTCAACTACCTTATTTTCTTTATCTTGGACAGTTCCATAATTTTTATTTAGTAACTTTATAACGTCTTCCTTTTTTTCTACCATAAATCTATTCCTCCTTTTCCCTGTTATCTCTATTTTAACATTAAATCCTCTTAGATAGTATTATTTTTTATAAAAACAAAACGTCCTAAAATTTTTTAGGACGTTTATTCTTTATATAAGCTTGGTTTTAATCTAACTCTGTTTCGATTTTTTTAATATTTTTAGTAATCCATTCAAGAATATATTGATAAGTCTCGTCCTTATTTTTTTCATTTAAAACTTCATGACGAGCATTTTCAACTATTTTTAAAGAAAGGTCTAAAAAGCCGTGGCCACTGTATAATTCTCTAGTAGCTTTTACTCCTTCACCATATTCACCAACTGGATCTAATTTTCCAGAGATAAAAAGTATCGGCATTTCTTTTGTAGCAAAAACAACATCTGATTTATTAACATCTAAAATACCTTTAAAAAACTCTTTATAAAACCTTGTTGAATAAGCATATCCACAAAGGGGATCTGCGACATATTTATCAACTATTGCTTCATCACTAGTAATCCAATCAAAGTCTGTTCTTCTAGGTTCAAAGTCTTTAATTAATGGTGCATTTAATTGTTTTGCCATAAATAAACTACGTTCGTTGTTCGGATTAAACAAACTCATTATTGAGGTCATTACTAAAGGAACAAGAGCTTTACCTAACCCAAAGGGAGGTAAAGTTCCCATAATGATTGCGAGATCACTTGATTTTGGATAAAACGAAATAAATTTACGCGCAATAATGCTTCCCATTGAATGTCCTAAAGTAATCACTTTTACATTGGGAAGTTCTTTTTTAATTTTACGATTTACAAAACTACAATCATTAATAATATCTAACCATTTATCTCTTTTAGTAAATATTCCTACTTCGTCACCACCTTGAACACTATCACCATGTTTACGATGATCATGAACATAAACAGCGTAGTTATTAGCAGCTAAAAACTGGGCAAAATCTAAATAACGTTCTTTATGTTCACCCATCCCATGCATAATATGAACAACACCATCAACCTGCTTTGGAACAATTTTAAAACAACTAATATCTTGGCCTTTTTTCCCTCTTACGATAAATCTTTTAACTTCCATATTTTCCCTCTTTCTGGCTACATAGATGCCTTTATAATATCAATAACTCCTTCTAACATAACAACTAAATCTAGCGTTGCTTTATCTTTAACTAACTTTGTTTCACGCATTAAAGGAAGGTGAACAAAGCCAGCTTTAATCCTTAACTTATTTTCTTTGATATAATGTAAAACATGATACATTAAATTATTGCAAACATATGTTCCTGCCGTATAAGAAATTTCTACCGGGATTCTTTTTAAGGTTAATTTTTCAACAATTTTTCGCAATGGTAAACTTGAAAAATAAGCATTTTCTCCCCTCTCAATAATTGGTGAATCTTGGAAAATGGTTCCCGCGTTATCCGCTCCTTTAGAACTATTAATATTTAGTGCAACTTGTTCTAAACTGATTTTTGTTCTTCCACTAGCTAAGCCTAAATTAATAATAAGTTTAGGCTGATATTTTTCAATTAACGGCCTTAAAACATTAAAAGCCTGATCATACACTACAGGCAACTCAACTGTGATAATTTCACTCCCATAAATACTTTTAGGAAGTAACTTTAAAATTTCTGAACTAGGGTTTTCATTATTATCTAAAAAACTACCAAACCCTGTTACTAGTATTTTCATCTTAACACCTCGATTTTATTATATCATTTTTATAAAAAAAGCACTAGTAATCTATATTTTAGTAAAAAAAAGGAATCCTCAGGGATTCCTTTTAGTTATAAATATTATTCTTTGTCAGCGATTGTAGCTCTTGAGAAGTCTACAGCACCAAGTACTGAACGACCCCAATCTTGAACGTAATCTTTAACTAGCATACTATCATTGTAGTGATATACAGGGATAATAGGCATATCTGTCATGAATATTTCTTGTGCTTCATATAATTTAGCAAAATGAACTGAAGGATCAGTTGTAGCTTGAGCTTGTGATAATAACTCATCAAATGCTGCATTATAATAATTTGGATCATTATAACTATTAGTAGATGCGAAAATACTTAATAATCCAGAAGGATCCATAAAGTCAGTAACCCATCCACCACGTGCGATTGAGAAATCTCCAGCACTTCTTGTAGCTTGGAATACGCTCCATTCTTGATTTGCAAGAGGCATTTCAAATCCTAAGTTACCTTTCCACATTTGTTGAACCATTTCAGCAACTAATTTGTGACCTTCAGAAGTATTATATAATAATTCTTCTTTAGCAAGTTCAGCTTGTAATTCTGAAACGCTTAAACCTAATTCTGAAGCTGCTTCAGCAAATAATGTAACAGCTTGAGCATAGTTTCCATCATCAGTAACTAGGCCATAAGTACCAGCTTCTGCGAAGAAATCTTTACCTTCGTCATCTAAGAATCCTGGAGGAACGAATCCACCAGCTGGAACTTGTCCAGAACCTAGTGCTTCAGTAATTGCTTCTCTATCGATTGAATATGATAAAGCATTTCTAAGTTTAGCATTAGACCAAATTCCGTCGTCAGTATCTGAACCTTTAACGTATCCGTCGTCATTGTCGCCATCACCATTTTGATCCATATTGAAACTGTAGTAGTAAGTTCCAAGTAATGGGAATACATAGAATTCATCGCTTTCAGCGATTAAGATTGGTACTTCTGCAGTTGGTACACTAGGGATAAAGTCTAAATCGCCAGCGTTATAAGCTGCATAAGCAGTAGATGCATCATCAATAAATTTACCATTGATTACATCAATTTTAACAGCATCTGCATTCCAGTATTCTTCATTTTTAACTAATTTTAATCCTTCACCGATTGTATATTCAGCTAATTTAAAAGGTCCATTTGATACATAAATACTAGGATCTTTTGCCCATATACCATCTGGTCCAGCTTCTACAGCAGCTTGTTTAACTGGTAAGAAGTGGAAGAAAGCAGTAAGTGATACAAAGTATGCAGTTGGATTAACTAAATGAACTACTAATGTGTAATCGTCTGTAGCTTCGATTCCAACACCGTCAGCTGTAGCTCCGTCTTCACCATAAGCAAAGTCCATTGCTCCAACTACGTTAGTATATTCCCAAATCCAGCTATATTCTGAAGCTGTTTGTGGATCCATACCGTGTAACCATGAGTAAACAAAGTCATTTGCAGTTAAAGGAGTACCATCACTCCAGTTAGAATGTCTTAAATGGAATGTAACTGTTAATCCATCAGCAGAAGTTTCCCAACTTTCAGCGATACCTGGATAAACAACACCATTAATTTCTCTAACTAAACCTTCAAATGTTTGGTTAATTACATCTCCCCCATCACTAGCCCCATTTAATGTAGGATCTAGAGTTGCAGGATCTGCTCCGATGTTCCAGTTTAAAACTACGTCTTTTTCTTCTGTTTTACAAGCAGATAGACCTAGAACTAGAACTAATGAAACTAAAACTAATAATAATTTTTTCATTTCAAACCCTCTTTCTCTTTCTATTTATTTTATGTAATATTTTACCACTTTAAAGTGGTGTTTGCAAGTTATTATGAGTGTTCACACATATGTAAGTGTTACCACAGCTTAATTATAACCCTTTTTGTAAAAATTATAAAAGATTTTTATTAATCTCTTCAGTATAGTGACATGATACAAAATGATCTTTTAAAACTTCTACAAGTTTTGGATTAGTATCAAAGCACTTAAGTTTCCTAACTTGAAGCTTTGAAATTCCTAATTTTTGAACTGCTAAAGCAAGTTCTCTTGTTATTACTTGCCCTTCATCTAAAACTGTTGAATGCGTTTTTGGATCAACAATTTTTTCATACGCTACGCGACCAATAATTGTTGAATCAATAATTTCAAAAGTTTCCATTGAATAACGACATCTTGAAGCAAAACGACATCCTGGCTTTGGATTAATCGGACTAGGTACATCTCCTTGTAAAACGATTCTATTTCCTTTATTAGGATTTTTAGGATCGGGCACTGGAATACTTGATAGTAATGCTTTTGTATATGGATGAAGTGGTTTTTCATATAAATCATCACTTGTTGCAATTTCCATCATTTTCCCAATATACATAACGCCAATTCGATCACTTATATATTTAACCATTGATAAATCATGGGCAATAAATAAATAAGTTAAACCACGTTCTTTTTGGAAATCTTCTAACATATTAACAACTTGTGCTTGAATTGAAACATCAAGCGCACTAATTGGTTCATCACAAATAATTAATTCAGGATCAACAGCAAGAGCGCGGGCAATCCCGATTCTTTGACGTTGTCCCCCACTAAATTCATGAGGATAACGGCTGGCATGTTCTCTTTTTAAACCAACACTTTCTAATAACTCATAAATCTTTTCTTGTTTAGCTAAATCAGGATCTTCTTTATCAGCAAAGATTTTGTGAGTATCAATCCCTTCAGCAATAATATCCGTTACTGTCATTCTACTGTTTAGTGATGCGTATGGATCTTGGAAAATCATTTGGATTTTACGACGGTATGGTAACATATCTTTTTCTTTAATTGATGCTAAATCAACTCCATCAAAATAAATATGTCCCCCCGTTGGTTCGTATAACTTTACAATCGTGCGGCCGGTTGTCGATTTACCACAACCACTTTCCCCAACAAGGCCAAAAGTTTCTCCTTTGTAAATTTTTAAATTAATCCCATCAACAGCGGTTAAAATTCTTTTATCTTTTTTAAAGAGTCCTCTACTTTTATCAAAGTATTTCTTTAAATCAACAATTTCTAATAAGGGTGTACGTTCTTCCATTTATTTCGCCCCCTTTGCTTTTTTAAAACCTTTAACTTCTGGTGCGTTCATATGTTGAAGCCAACAAGCGGATGTATGAGTATCCGATAGTTCAAATAACGGTGCTTGTTTTTCTAAACAAATTTTCATTGTATATGGGCATCTCGGACTAAATGGACATCCTGTTGGTGGATTCATTAAGTCAGGTGGACTACCTTCAATTGGTACAAGGCGTTCTTTATTCTTTTTAGTCGATTTTGGAATTGATTTATAAAGCCCTTTTGTATAAGGGTGTTGATGATTATAAAAAATATCATCAACTGTTCCTTTTTCCATAATTAACCCACCATACATTACAACTACATGCGTACTTAGCTCAGCAATAACTCCTAAGTCATGGGTAATTAAAATAATTGACATTTTAGTTTTTTCTTGAATACTTTTTAATAACTCTAAAATTTGGGCTTGAATTGTAACATCTAATGCTGTTGTTGGTTCATCAGCAATTAGCAATGTTGGATTACAAGAAATCGCAGTTGCGATTAAAGCCCGTTGACGCATCCCTCCAGAAAACTGGTGAGGATAGTCATGAATTTGTTGTTCAGGGTCAGGAATCCCAACTAGCTCAAGTAATTCTTTTGCTCTTACTAAAGCTTCTTCTTTAGTTAAATCTGTATGTCTTCTAATTACTTCAATCATTTGATTTTTAATCGTATATACTGGATTTAAACTAGTCATTGGATCTTGGAAAATCATCGCAATTTCGTTACCACGAAATTCTGACATTTCTTTATTATCTAACTTCGTTAAATCAAGACCTTCAAACCAGATTTCTCCTTCTTTAATACGGCCAGGTTCATCAACTAGATTCATAATACTAAGTGATGTAACACTTTTTCCACTTCCACTTTCTCCAACTATTCCTAAAACTTCTCCTTCATGTAAATCGAAGCTAACTCCTCTTACAGCTTGAACTTCACCTAGATTAGTAAAAAATGAAGTTTTAACGTTTTTTACTTCTAATATTTTCTTCTTCATTTTCTTCACCTAACCTTTTCTCAGTCTTGGATCGAGAGCATCTCTTAATCCATCCCCAAGGAAATTAAACGCTAGCATTGTAAGAGCAATGGCAGCTGATGGGAAAAATAGTTGATATGGATACGTTGTAAGTCCACTTAAAGCGTCATTTGCTAAAGTTCCCCAAGATGCTTTAGGGGCAGAAATTCCTAGCCCGATAAAACTTAAGAAAGCTTCAGTAAAGACAGCTGATGGAATCATCATTGTCATTGAAACAATAATTGGTCCCATTGAATTAGGTACTAAGTGTCTAGAGATAATTTTAAATCTTGAAACACCGATAGTTTTAGCAGCTAAAACAAATTCTTGTTCTTTAAGCCCTAAGATTTGGCCACGAACAAGTCGTGCCATTCCTACCCAATAAATACTACCTAAAGCAATAATGATTGTTCCTAGTCCTGCACCACCTTTAAAAATTACATAATAGTGGCCAAAAATAGTAATATCAATTACAATATCTCTTAATAAAACCATTAATAAAATAACATATAAAACTAATGGAATTGAGTTAATAATATCAACAATTCTCATCATATAATTATCAACATTTCCACCACTATACCCAGAAATACTTCCATAAAAGATTCCAATAAAGAAGTTTACTAAGGTTGCTACAAAAGCAACAGTCAAGGAAATTCTAGCTCCATACATAACCCGTGTTAAAATATCACGTCCAAGCATATCGCTTCCCAAAAGGTATGTTGAGTTTGATACTTTATCATATACATATTTATTTTCTACACCATCATAAGTTACAGTAATATTAACATCTTCGTAACCTGCTGGTTTTGTCCCTTCGTCCATCAACTTATATGAGAAATTTACCGCAATCACTTTTCCGCCATAAATTACTTCTGTTACATAATCATTAGCCTGTAATTGATTGATAATTTCTTGTGCTCCAGCTGAAGCACTTACTTTTGTTTCAACAGGAACTGCTGCGTTAACATCATCAACAAGAACAACTTTAGTAAAAGTAAAATCATCACTTGTCATATCAAACGCTTCACCATTTCTTAAAACATTATTGAAGGGACTTGCTGGATCGATATAAGTTAATTCAACTTGGTCTTCTCCGGCTTCATTCACAGAATCTTTAAAAGCTATTCCCCATTTATCTGAATAAATAGATCCAGCTTCTAAAGTTGTCGATAACGGATAATTTCCCGAATGATTATTATCTAATGTTAATTCATATTCTTTAGCATAATAATAAATTTTATTAATTAAATCTTTATGGATATAATCAATTCTTCCAAGTAAGTGACCTTTTTCTGATGTTTCTAATACCCGGTATTCTTTAGTAACATAAACAAAGAAATCATCATCTAATTTATAAATTTCAAAACTTGGTGGTAAATTAGAATAATCTAATGTTTGATCTGAATAACTGTATGGCGTAAGAAACGGTCCAAATACTCCAAATAAGATTACTAAAATAACCCCAATTAATCCAAACATTGATAATTTATTCTTTTTTAATCTGCGCCAAACATCTTGCCAGTAAGTAAGGCTTTTTCGTGTTTGTTCATTGTCTAATTTCTCTTCACGAGTAATAAACTCAAAATCTGTTTTTTTCATTTTCAAAGCCTCCTAACTGTCTAACTTAATTCTTGGATCTATAAATGAATATGCGATATCTACAAAGAAGACCATCACGATATAGAAAATTGCATAGAAAACAGTCATCCCGATAATAACGGTATAATCTCGATTCGTAACACTTTCTACAAAGTATCCACCCATTCCTGGTAAAGCAAATATCTTTTCAATAACAAATGATCCAGTTAAAATTGCTGCGACCATTGGACCAATATAAGTGATTACTGGAATTAAAGCATTTTTAAGCGCATGCTTAAAGATGACTTTAAATTCACTAAGTCCATTAGCTCTAGCTGTTCTTACATAATCTTGTCTCAAAACTTCAAGCATACTTGATCTTGTTAGTCTTGCGACAAAACTAAGTGAGTATCCTGACAAGGCAACGGTTGGTCCAATATAAGCAAGCGGACTATTGAGTCCGTTCGTTGGAATCCATCCTAATTGTCCTGCAAAGAAATAAATGATTAATGTTGCAATAACAAAACTAGGAACCGTTACTCCTAGCGTCGCCATAAAAGTAACAAAATAATCAATTGCACTATTTTGTTTTAATGCTGAAATAATTCCAACGGGCACCCCGACAATTATAATTAGCAATGTTGCTAATGATCCGATTTTTGCACTTGTTGGAAATCCTCCTCTTATCAGGTCGTTTACAGAGTATCCAAGGATTCTATAAGAAGGTCCTAAATCACCTTGAACCAATCCCTTCATATAATCAACGTATTGAATAAATAAAGGTTCATCAAGGTTGTACTTCTCGTTTAAGATTTCTAAAATCTCATCTGGTACTTTTTTCTCCCTTGTAAAAGGTCCTCCTGGAATAGCTCTCATTAAGAAAAACGTAACGGTCGCTATAACAAAAACTGTAAAAACTGCTGATAAGAAACGTTTAATATAATAATTACCCAAAAAATCGCCTCTTTCATATAAGTATGTATACATTATACAATACTTTTTAATAAAATCAATAACCTAAATGTCATAACGTTGAAATAGTGGGAATGTAAGCTTTATCATTACATTCCCACTATTATTTTGATACATTTATTTTTTAATAGTTACAATGCTTTTTTTAAGAGAAAACAGGTCTTGCGTGATAAAAATATCATGCACAAATTGTTCTTCACTAACATCAACTATTTCTGATTCATTAATTTGTTTTAAGATTTTATATGGTTTATTTGTTAATAAAAGAATTTTATTTTCTTTTTTAATAAATTCTGCCATCTTTAATAATGTCGAACTATATTGAAGAAACCTTATTCCCGAAATCTTCCCTTTTTTAATTTCCCATACTGTTTTAGAGTTAAACGATAAAATTGTATTTGCAGAAAGATTAAGAATTTTAATATAATATTTTAAATCATTTAGAAGCACAACAAGATCATGGCTACTATCTTCTTTTTTTAAGGTCGGATAGTTATTTTTGAGGTTTTTAATAATTTGCCTTTTTGTCATTGAACTTCCTCCTTCTAACTTAAAGTTTTTTTCCAAGCCGTTCTAAAAAGATTTCTAAATCTTCTCCTTCAATTGTTACTACCCCAATATCAGCGTGAATCGTATCGCCTTTTGTTCCGTGGAAATCTCCACCAGCGGTAATAATCATCTTTCGTTTTTTAGCTAAATCTCTAAAAAACTGTTCATCATTTTCTTTATTTCTAATGTATTTTCCTTCAAAGCCATCATAATCTTGACTTATTACAAAGTCTTTAATATCATCTTTTAATAAAGTTGGATGCGCTAAAACAACAACACAGTTATTTCTTCTTAGTAAATTAATTCCTTCTTCAACACTTAATTCACAGCTTGGTACATAAGCCGGACTATCATCAGCAATTAATTCCCCATAAATTTTACCTAAAGTAAAATGAGGGTAATTATTTTTTAATGCTTTAGCAATATGTGGTCTAGTGACAATCCCTCTAGAATATGAATAAACTTCTTCATAAGTGATATCTAAATCAAAATATTTTTTTAAATTAGCAATAAATTTATGAGCACGATTTTCTCTTCCTTCTCTAATAAATTTATAATAATCTAACATTTCTTTAGACTGATAAGAATCATCTCGAAAATAACCTAAAACATGGACTGGTCTGCGTTTATAGATTGTTGATAATTCAATTCCAGGAAGGTAAATAATTCCCTCTTCTTTTGCGTAACGATAATTTTCTTCAACATTCTTGCAAACATCATGATCAGTTATCGCAATAATATCAGCGCCATTTCTTTTCGCTCTCTTAATTATCTCTTTAGCACTATAAGCACCATCAGATAAGGTTGTATGCATATGTAAATCCGCTTTCATTTTAACACTCCTAACTTCTTAAAATTATAGCTTGAAAACGACAATTAGTAAAGTACTTGGTTTACGCTATCATTATTTTTTCTTATTTTAGCTCCTTTGTTATATAAAAAATACCTTTAATCTAGTTTAAAGGTATTTTATTGTCATCTAAAATTATAATAAAACTGTTATAACAAATTGAACTACACCAATTAAAGCTCCTAAGATAAGTCCGACAACCTCAATATGTTTTAATTCTTTATTCATAAGACCAAAAATAATCTTTTCAAACTCAAGAAAATCTAACTCATCAATTCTTTTTGCAACAATTTCTTGAATATCAAGTTTTTCAAGCCCGATTTCTTTAAACTTAACAATAATCTCATCAAAAATTGCGTCGCCTTCTCTATCAAAAAAATCTTTAACCATTTGATCAACATTATTTCCTAAAAACATTCTTACCATCGAAGGAATTCTCTCAATTAGCTTCTCCAATAAGCTGTCCATAATATCATGTTTAACACTATCCATATTATCCGCAGCTAAAATCTTATCAAAAATAACTTCTTTACTTAACAATTCTTCTTCAATTGTTTTAGCTAAGGAGATTGCCATAACATCTTTTCTTTTGGGAAAAACTCCTTGGAAAGTAAAAAATAAAAATTTAACTGGATTAACTGGTCTAAACAACATTTTAATAGCTACTTTGTTTGTTAACCATCCAATTAATCCCCCAATTAAAACCATTAACAATAGTCTAAGTATCTCCATGATTATCACTCCTTAAAATGTATGTTAATTATAACACAACAAAAAAATTATATAAAGTATTTAGCCCTTTAAAATAACATAAAAAAAAGCGCCTAACGGTCGCTTTTTCTACGTCGATAATTTTTATTAATTGCTTTATCTTTGTACATATTGTTATCTGCTTCAACAACTAACTCATCTAACGTTTTACTTTCGTTAGCTGAGTTAAATGAATAGCCATAACTAAACTTTAAGTCTTTTAAATAATGGCTAATGTGCATTGGATTTTTTAACTCTTCATAAACCTCTTGTTTTAATCTAAGTAAATCCTCCTCAGTATGGCCCTCAGAAATAATGAAAAATTCATCGCCCCCAAACCGAGAAACTAAACTGTTTTGAAAGACATTAGTTAAAACTTTACTAAACCCTTTGATTACTTCGTCACCTTCCTGGTGACCATATAAATCATTAATTTCTTTAAAGTTATCTAAATCAATCATAATTAAAGAAAATTCTTTTTGATGATCGATTAAACTGTTTAAATATTCGTTAGCTTTTGCCCGCGTAAATAAATTAGTTAAATAATCCCGAGAAGTTCCAACTGTTTCTAAGAAAACATAAGCTACTACTGTTCCTAGCGCAAACATTGGCCAAATTAATAATACCCCTAAATAACTCATTTGAATTATTGCCCCTAAAGCCGGTAAAAGCATAAAAACTGATACTCCTAAAAAGACATCTTGATTAACAATTTTACGATATTTATAAGCAACAAAAATTGTGTAAATTAGTAACAAATACATCGTAACAACATTAACCCAAATAAAGGGTTCTCTACTATAAATATTCTCAGCATTTATCGAAAATAAAACTGGATGAAAAAGATTAATTATTGATAAAACTGCCCCAACGTAAACCGGGTAGAAATAATAGTGTCTTCTTTTAATTCTTTCAATTGAGTTAAAAATTTTATAATCGATATAACTAGCCCATAAACTTCCAATTATAGGAGTAAATAAAACTAAAATAAAATTAAAAGTAAAATTTAAATACCAAGCAGCTGTTCCATCAACACCATCAAACGCCCATGATAATAATTCTAAAACTATCATTAATAAATTAGTTATTAAAATTAGTTTATACATTTTCGATGAAAAAGTATAAACGTCTTTTTTTAAGTGAATTATTACAAGCATAATCAATAGTAAGAAAACTGTATAAAAATTAATGTCGTATTTAATAAATAAATCAGCCCCCACGAAATCACCCTATTTCTTTGATATCTTTTTATTTTTGTAATATAGTAATAAATCTGTAGAAACCATTAATAAGTTAATCACATATAAAATCACAACAAAGTCAAAACTATAAAGTAATTTATGAAGAATACCAAACAAATAGCCGATTATTACAACGTATAAAAATAATAAGCTTTTTCCTTCAATACTTTGACTCTTAATACTTTTGTAAATCGCTGTTGGCCAGGCAAATCCAAAACATATTAACATCCCAATTTCGAATATACTCATAATGACTCCTTAATTAGTCTTTATTTTCTTCGTTTCCTCTTACTAAATCAACTTCGAACATCTCACTTAAATAAACATCTAATTCCTCACCATTTAAAAAATAATTGTAAATTAATTGCTTCGTTGATTTTTCAAGTCCAATCACAACAGTGTTGTGATGAATTGCTGAATCATATTTCAAATCTTCTAGTTCGCTAGCAGTGAACTGATCTTTTACTAATAAAATAACTTTTACATAAGAAGCATTCGCAAGTTGTCCAGATAACTCATTTGATAATTCCCGAGTTGTTAAAGTAATTGCTTCATTCTCGTTATCACATAAATAAACTGCAAGACCTATTCCTAAAATACTATTTTCAATCTTAGTTTTTGCTAAAATATAGACATTTGTTTTTATTAATATATCATAATTATATTCATATAAATTTTCATAAATATCACCACTAAAAAACTCAATAACATTATCATTTATCGGAAACTTTTTCATTAATTCAATTCTCGCGAAATCAGCTTTTTTTCTTGTGTAAAAGATAAAATCAAAGAAAACTAATTTGTATAAAAAGTACATCACAAAGCCAATTAATACTAGATTTGCAAAATAAGAATAAATTGGATAAATAAACATTAATACAATTAATAATCCAAAAATTAAGCAATATAATCCTGTATATAATTTTGCTTTTTTGGGAAAGTTTTCCGGTTTTTCTGCATAATAAACATATCCTTCTTTTGTCATAATTTCAACTCCTCAATTATTTATTATAACTGTTTTGAAGTCCAAAGTAAATGGAATATTTTACTAATATTTATCTTGTATTACTCGAAGCAAACTTGCTCCAAAACGATCTAATTTTATAATAAAATGA
The DNA here is from genome assembly GCA_964477825.1 of uncultured Candidatus Izemoplasmatales bacterium. Classification (GTDB taxonomy): domain Bacteria; phylum Bacillota_I; class Bacilli_A; order Izemoplasmatales; family Izemoplasmataceae; genus JAFGXW01. The sequence goes on from CAYZEW010000004.1 coordinate 36,971, forward strand.
CGATTGTCATAATCAAACTCTAAATCTCTTCTTAAAGTGATTATAGGATTATGAATATCTTTTAAATCAATTATTTCATTCAACGCTCCACTGAAGTAATATTTTTCTTTTTCATATCTTAATTCTACTTTCCCAACCGGGATTCTAGCGTCATCTCTAAAACGTAAATAATTTAAAAATCCAGAACTTTCAATCGTTACATTTCTAATTTTTTCCCCCAGAGGCTTTTGAAATTTATCCCAATCTACAAGATTATCATATTTAAATCCATGTAAAAAGCCATAATCATCTACATATCCTTCTGTCTTACAGTTTGAACATTTCAAAGTATTTCCGTCTGTTACTAGAGAATTAACTGCTTGACATTCTGGACAAATGTATAAAACATTTTCTAACCCTTCAGCTAGTTTTTTACCAGGATGTTTAATCATTACTTTACGTTGGTATTCCCAATCATTATTGTAAAGGGCTTTATAAATCTTTTCATGAATTTCTTCAATTGACATATCCTTTAATTTTTCTTTAGTGATCGTTAATTCGTAATTAAGTTGTGCTCTGCGGTTTTTTCTTTTACCAGTAGCCCATCTTGGCTTTGATAAATATCCCCCTTTAACATTACAAGTAAGCACATCTACTTTTAATTTCTTAATTAGTTTCATTGTTGAATCTTCAATATATTGCGTTGAACCATAAAAAGTCGTATTCCCTTCAGGAAAAATTAAAACTGGGTAACCTTTTTTAACAGCTTTAATTAATCCTCTTGCTGTTCTTAAATCGCTTTTACCTTTACTCTTAGGAACAATATGAGCACAGTATTTAAAAAGAAATTTAGTTGGTTGTTGCGTAAAAAGCGTTTGTGAAGCAACAACAGATGAAGCTACCCAAAACCTTAAAGGGACTTGTAATGCATCAAACATATAAGTATGATTGGAAAGCATAAGATAAGGTTTTCTAGTTTTAAAGTTTATTCCTTCTCCCACATTAATTTCAACTTTCATATCAAAAAACATCCAACTATAAACCAATGGCCTAATTAGATGTAAGAAAAAGTCAATAAAATAATCTCTAAATGTTTTTTTCATAATGAACCTCGCTCTTATGTTATACAACTATTCTACATTATTAGATAATGATATTCAAGAATGATTATTATCCCGCTGTAAAACCAGTTATTTTTGTTTAAAATCCTTTTTAAAAGAGAAAGATTATCACTTTAATTGTGTAATTAGCGGATTATGACTATAATGAGACTACACTAAGATGGAGGTGTAACAATTGAATTTGATTATTAAACAAGGTAGCAACCGTTTTTTCATTGGTGAAAGTGAAGATAATGATCTTGCGAGGATTACTTTTTATTATGAACAAGAAAACGTAATTGTAATCGATCATACATTTGTGGCTGTTGAACTTCGCGGTAAAGCAATTGCTGCTAAGTTACTAGCTAAAGTAGTAGAATTTGCTAAAGATAATAACTTACTAATTATTCCAGAGTGTTCTTATGCTGTTGTTAAAATGACCAGAAATGATGAATATAAAGATATCTTATATAAACAATAAAAAAAAGTGCGTGAGCACTTTTTTTATTGTTTTTTTACGGTAACAAACTAAAGGAAATACTATATGAATAATTTGTTAAATCTAAATCTCCTTTACTTACTTGACTTTCAATTGAATCTTTATCTAAATAACTAAACAGTTTATCTAAAATATCTCTTGATAATGCAATATCATTAATATCATAAGTATCTAAAGTTAATGAAATTCCGAAGTTAATATAATCGATATCAATATCAAAATAGAAATCAAAAATAGTATTAACCCCTATAAACTTTTCAGAACCTAAAGAAACATGGATAATTAATTGATCATCATCACTTAATTCTGCCCAAATATAATTAACGTAATAATTATCTTCATGAATGATAAAGTTACATTCAACGGTATCACAGTCTCCTAGTGGATCATAACTACTATTGATATTATCACGAATGGAATCTAAGATAATTAAATTAATAACCTCTTCAACTACGGTATATTCATTACTAACAGAAGTAACGAATAAATCAAATAATTTTGTATTAACAACAGATAATAAGTCAGCATCTTCTTCATAGACATTTGTTGGTAATGAATCCTCAGATACATCTGCTTGAATTTTTGATTTTCCAACTAATAATAGCCCAAACAAAACGACTATTACCACTACTAATATTTTAATTAATTTCATATTTTCTCCAATCTCTTTTTTATTTATCCTTTATCTATAAAAGTATTATACCACACTCTTACATTTTACTTTCCCATTCTTGATAAAACTTTCTTAAAAAGTCCTCCATGTATTTAGTTTTTTCTTCTGCCATCAGCTTCCCTTTTTCAGTATTCATTAAAACTTTCAATTTAAGTAATTTATCGTAAAAATGAGCAATTGAATCTAAATGATCATTTTTAAAGGGGTTATAAATCATCCGGTTATTTTTACCACCATATGCGAAAGTCCTCGCAATCCCAATTGCTCCTAAAGCATCTAAACGATCAGCATCTTGAACAATTTTACCTTCTAAACTCACAGGAATATCGCCTTTTGAATAAGAAATAGTTTGAATGATATTAATGATTTCATTTAGTTCTTCAAGATAAGATGCTTCTTTAAGCTTTGCTTTTAATGCAGTTAGTGACTTTTCAACATTGTTACTAACTTTTTTATCAATCAAATCATGAGTTAAGGCAGCTACCTTAATAATCTCTTGATTAACATTTTCATTTTCTGCGATTTTTAAAGCATTATTCATTACTCTGTTAGCGTGAAAATAATCGTGGCCAGTAGTTTCGTTACTTAAAACCTTTTTAACATAATCATCTATTATTTTAATATTATTAGGCATTTTTTTATTACCTTTAACGAACAAAATTCAAGATATTAGAAAACAAGGCATCTTTATAACTTTTTTCACTATAAATATGGTCGCCACCTTCAACTGTAATTAAAATTGCTTTCTTAATTTTTTCTTTAACTTTTAAAGCATTCTCATAAGGAACAGCCAAATCCGCAGTTCCTTGAATAATAAGGGTTGGAATATCTAAATTAACAATGTTTTCAAATAAGTCAATTTCTTCAACACTTTTCTTAAATAACGGACTAATCTCAAGTGATTTATAACTCGCATTCCCAGAAGGTAAAATCTCGCTAATTTTAAAAATCTCATTTGTTAAATCTGCCATATTAATTGCTGGAGAAACTAAGATTAGTTTTGCGATATCTTCACTCGCTAAAGCAATTGCTAAAGCTCCACCCATTGACATTCCTTCTAAATAGATATGATGATATCCTAAAGATTTTACGTACTCAATTATTTTCTTTCCTTGCACAATTAAATCATAAAAATCCATATCTTCAAAAAAGCCATCACTATCACCACTTCCGTAATAGTCTAATCTAATTGAATCAATGTTAAGTTTATCAAGCAGTTTTGCTTGATAAGAAAACATAAAATATGATTCATTTTTATTTCCTGTAAACCCATGAAGAAAAATAACAATTGTGTTTGCTTTGTTATCATGATGTAATCCTCTAATAAATCCTTCTTTATGTTTTAACTCAACATATTTAACCAATGTTACCACTCCCTATTATTAGTTTTTTTATTTTAATGCTTCTACCATTTCTTTAATTGAAACTCCGTGATATCTTAAATTTTTAACACTCCCTACTTTAATTGCTTCACTATGACAAAAAGCCATACACCTTAAGCATTGAATACAAGCAACACTGTCGACTGTTTTTGGATAGTTTGTTTCTTCATCTTTAATAATATGGCCTGTTGGACAAATAGCTGTACAAATTCCACATTGATTACAAAGTTCTTCATTGATTATTACTGGAACAAATTTATTCATAATTTTACTAACAAAGTTAGATTTACTAGGGGCTGCCATCAATGTAGAATAAAAGGGAATATCTTTAAACTTTGTTTCGTTATTTAATAAATCTCTAACAAATTGTTTTGCTTTAATAATCCCTTTTTCACGTTTTAATTGATCTTTTTCAAGATTTACTTTTCGTTTAGAATAATTATTAGGCATTACAATTTCAATTGCTCCTAAAGGAAGGTAATTTTTCTTTTTAAAGATTCTTTTAACTGGACCTTTAACTCCCCCTGAATACATCATTAAAGTATCTACAAAAAAGACTCCTTGCTTTTTTCCTTCTGGAAGATTATTTAAAAAATTCCAAACTAATGGATTTAAGCCTTGTTCATAAACAGAAACAACAAATCCGTTAATTACAAAGGGATCTACATCACTAGCTTTAACTTTGTCCATCGGAAACATCATAACTGTTTTATTAGCAGCTTCAAGTTCGGCTTTTATTGTTTGACAAACTAGTAAAGAATTTCCAGATCCAGAAAACCAATAAAGATGATATTTATCCATTTTTATACCTCCTTTAATAATTAATTTAATTATAACATACCTTCCTTATTGTAAAAAAGACTATTAAAAAAGAAACTATCAATTAAAAAATTAATAGTTTCTTTAACATCTTATTTTACTTTGCCAGCTTTCATTTTACTAAAATGTTGAACCCCATCAAAATACTTAGGTTGGTTTTCCCCTTGAATTAACGGTAATACATAATCTAAAAATTCATCAGTAACAAAGTTTCCTTCTTTATTAATCATGCTTTTAGGAATGATTTTTTCTTTATTCGCAATCATGCTTAATTGTTTTTTACCATAAGTAACCTTATATGGTGAAGAAGTTACACGTTCAATTGTAACCATTACTCCACTTTTACCACTTAAGGCATATTTAACTGCCATTCTACCAACTTCAATAGCTTCATTAACATCTGTTAAACTTTGTAAATGCGCAGCTGAACGTTGAGTAGTTCCTAATTCAATATTTCTTGAAGAAATTCGCATTTCATTATTAACAATTTGGGCAAGTTTCGAACTAACTCCCCCAAGTTGAAAATGTCCAAAAGCATCTTTCAAGGCTGAACTTGAACTAATGAAAATACCATCACTATTAGCGAGTCCCTCCGAAACAGCTATTAAACATTGTTGCTTTTTCTCATAGACTTTTTTGACATCTTTTTTAAATTTTTCAACAGAAAACGGTACTTCTGGAAGATAAATTAAATCTGGTCCAAACCCATTTTTTGTCGCAACAGCTGAAGCCGCAGTAAGCCAGCCAGCATGTCTACCCATGATTTCAACAATCGTTACTTTTCCTTTTGGATAAGCAAACATATCATAACTTACTTCCATCATAGTATTAATAATAAATTTCGCAGCACTCCCATACCCTGGAGTATGATCAGTAAACGGTAAATCATTATCAATCGTTTTTGGAACCCCAATAACGCGAACATCATAGCCAACATGTTTCATATATTCCGAGATTCTATCACATGTATCCATTGAATCATTTCCCCCGTTATATAAGAAATAACGGATATTATATTCTTGAAAAATATAAAGTAAACGAACATAATCAGTATCGTCTTCTTTAAAATCTGCCATCTTATATCTGACAGATCCAAAAGCTGAACCTGGAGAATGTTTTAATAATTCAATATCTTCATCACTTTGTTCACTAATATAAATAAAGTCTTCATTTAAAGCGCCCTTAATTCCGTGATGCATCATTAAAACTTCTTTAATTGTATCTTGGTTTTCTAAAGCTTCTAAAATAACCCCATAAGCTGAAGAATTTATAACACTAGTTGGACCACCTGATTGTCCATATAATAAATTACCAACTAACTTTTTCATCATTACCACTCCTTAATCAATTAATATTATAATATCATATAATATAGAAAATAAAAGCAACCTTTTTAGATTTTCTTCATTTATTTAAAATTTGAAAAAAATAACCATGATAATTAAAAAAGGAAATTTCTAATTTCCTTTTTTAATTACTTTATTTTTACTTAATAATTTATAAATCTTTTATGATGTTGGTAAATCTCCAGTTGCTACATTTAAATCTGAAAAATCAAAGAAGTATGAATTATACCCTAAAAGTTCAGTATAAAATTCTACTTTATTAAGCTCAGTTGTTGGTACATCAACAATTTGTCTAATGTAATGATCATGACCATTAACTGGCTCATAACTTTTAGTAATTACTTGGTCTTCCCAGTTATATACATTAATCATATTTGAATTACTATCATATGAGAATGAATTATTAGCGTAAATTGCTCCAACACTACCATTAGTAGCATTAACACTCGCAGTTGAGAAACTATTTATAATTTTCCCATAATTGATTCCAACTAATCCCGCTGTTTTACCACCAGTTGCGTTAATGTCACCCATCGTGAACGTATTAATTAAAATTGTAAAAGCACTAACGCTATGGCCACTACCAAGTATACCACCAGTACCTCCATAGTAATTATTATTAGAACTATCAATATCCATTTCTGAATAACTATTCATAATGTAAGCACCTTGATCTACTGAATCAGTTGGACCGTAAAGATAGCCAACTAGTCCACCAGTATAAACAACTTGTGCTCCAGTATTAGTTATTGTAATATCACCAGTTGTATGTGAATGATTAATATTTCCGTTATTATCATAACCAATTAAACCACCAACTGATAATGAATAATCATCGTCATCTAAATAAACTGCGTTAATGTTAATATCAACATAAGCACTTGAATTTTTAACAACTGACATCCAACCTTCATAATATTCACCAATTAAACCACCGATTTGACCTTTATAAATCCCACTAACAGTAATCGATGATAAGCCAGTAACATGCACATTTTGAACTGAATAACTTTGTTGCCATCCCGCTAAAATCCCAACACTTGCTGTAGCATCTTCATTATCACTAGTAACATTAATACTAACGTTATGGAATGTTAAATCGCTAACATACACTCCTGCATATCCATAGAACCCAATATAAGCATAGTCTTCACTAGCGCCAATATTTTCATTAATTGTAAAGTTAGATAACGTAAAGCCATTACCATCTAAACAGCCACCATGTGCTTCAGCTTGTGTTCCTAGTGGTGTCCAGTTAACACCACCTAAATCAATATCATTCATTAAACGATAATGTCCTGTTGGAGTCATTGCTTGTAAATCAGCAACTGTATAAATATAAGTCATCTCATCAGCATCATAACCATAAGCACTTCCGAAATAAGGAACATCTAAAGTCTCATGGATTGTTTCACCATTTCTAGTAAACTCAATATAGCTTAATCCTAAAATATATTCTCCATCTCCAACAGTAATTGGTACTTTAATTAAGGTTGATGATAAAACTTCATAATCAGTAACATCACCATTGCCATTATAAACATTAAGTGCTGTTACATCTAAATTATATTCATTTTCTAAATGAACATACACATAAGTATCTTCAAAAGTATTTCCCCCATCACCAGTAATTTCAATAAATGGACTTCCACCAACTGGATTAGTTGTAATATCAATTACTTTTACAGTTGCATCATCTGGCACAATTGTTCCTGGGACATATACTTCTACTATAACCTCAGTATCAAGATTATAAATATATTCTGTTTCATTAACTGTCGTTCCAACATTATCTAAATTGAAATGATAAGTTCCGGCAGTTCTAATTCCCATATCAATATAAATTCTATCTAAGTTACTTGGGAATTTAAATGTTTCATAACGAACACCATCAATTGTCACAAAATCAATATTCATTTCATCATCATTAGCTAAATCAATTTGTAAAACAACATTATCCCCATCAAAGACCATTTCTTTTGGAACAAAAGCATCTAACTCAACTATTGCTGGCGTTGTAAAACTAATTGAAGTCATTAAATCGTCAACATACGGATATTCCTCATTTAGATCATAACTCATTCTAAATTCTAAATAATGATCACGATTAGGTTCAACTCCGGCATCAAAAACAATTGTATTATGGCCTACTACATATGAAACATCTTCAACTACACCATACCCACTTCTAAGTCTTAAGAACCCTGATGTAAAGGCGTTAGTTTCATCTAAGATATCAAAATCAACTGTTACAGTTGTTTCTGTGTAAGAATAAACAACATTATCAATAATTGGAACATCTTTAATAACAGGTCTTAACGTAATTGCTGAAACACTAGTCATTTGCATAGTATATCTTTCACCAGTTGCATCAACATAATAATCAGCGAAAATCTTTAAAATATAATCTGTTTCCGGATCTAAATCTTCAACAAATAAAGTCCCATTATCATTTGTAAACCAAACAACGTTTGAATAAGTTCCGCCATGCCATACTTGTGCAAAGAACCCAACCGTTGTAAAGCCATCAGTATCCCACTCCGCATCACAAGTAATATATGTATCAGAAATATCACAGCTAATGCTATCTAAAGAAGGCATTGGTGGTGTTAAAGTTGAAAAATCTAATAATTCTATTGAAACAACAATTGGAGTAAATTCACCATATGGAATATAAGTATATTCAACTACTAACTTATAAGGATTCGCGTAAAATAAATCTTCAAAAAGATGGTTATTAATCCCATTAGTTAAATCCCAAGTTACTTCTTGATAATCATCTTCATAAATAACGGCTTGAATAGCAGTAATTTGAGAATGTTCATCAGAAACATTAATAACAGTATCTAAGAAATCAATTCCAATTTCTGAACTAACTAACGTAACTGTCGGAGCTGAAGCATCTAAAGTAGTTGTACTAAGACGATAATCTCCCATTGATTCGACAATCCCGTTTAATAAATAGTCACCATCAATAACAACTGTGTATTCTGTTTGTGGTAATAATCCTGTAAATTCTAAAACTGTATTCCCAGCAGTAAAATTAATTTCACTAACTAAAGCAGCTCCGTTATATAATTTAGCAACATGTGTTGTTAATTCATCATAGTTACTATCAACATCTAAAGAATATGTTAATGATGATTCAGTTACTTCTGTTAAAGCTAATGAAACACTAAAATCTAATGGGTTAGGATTAATCACATTTACTGTTCTAATAACACTAACATATGTTCCATTAATAGTTGTACTATAAGTAACATAGTATTCACCAGGAATACTAGTTTCAACATTTGATTCAGTTTCAATAACAGCGTATTGATCTCCAATAACAATTGCTCCTGGATCAACAAATGTTGTATTAATATCAACATTCATTTCACTATCTCCAACTAAGGCAAGAACTGGTTGAATATCACTAATTATTGCTGTTGTAATATTTAAGTGGTAATCACCAATTGAAACAGAAGAACCATCTACAAGGTATGAACCTTCTAAAACAAAAGTATACTCAGTATCTGCAAGTAAATTTCTAAAAATCATTTCCGTAGTTCCATCTGCATAACTATATCTTGAGACAACATCATCGCCAAGATATAATACTCCAACTGGATCAATAATTAATCCATCTGGATCATCAACAGTAACTGAAACAATAATACTAAAAGCATTATTTTCAGTAACTTCAATATCTACATCAAACGGGATTTCTTCCCCATCAACATAAACAGTACGATGAGCATAAATCGTAGTTTCATTAAAGACTATTGTATAAATAACTACATATGTTCCTGGTATATCAACATTAACATTTGAATTAATAGATACTTCTAAATCTTGTTGTTCACCAATGATAGTAACTCCTTGTTCAACATATGCTTCTCCAACTTCAAGGTGAAGTTCATCATCCCCAATAAGTTCAAGTCTTGGATAGTCTTCCGGTGGTATAAATGTTGTTTTAGCGCCAAAGTTATAGTTTACTAAATTATAAGTTACGTTACCCTCAACATAAGAACCGGTAAACTCAAAACGATAATATGTCATATTTGCTAGACCGGTAAATTCTAAAACATTTAACCCGTTTTCAATTGGGTATTCCCCTATTTTTTCATCTAGTAAATATAAAGTTCCTTTTCCATCAATTAGCTTTCCTTCTTCATCATTAATAAAAACTGAAAAAGTTAACGCATTAGGTTCTGTTGATACTACTTCAAGATCAATATTAAAATCTTTTTCAGTATCACGAACAACCCTAATTCGGCGTTCAGCCGTATATGAGTGTCCTTCAAAATCAACACTATAGTAAATGTAGTAAATACCATAAGTAGTATTATCTAATGTTGATTCAGTTGTTATATCTAAATCAAAATCACCAAGGAGAGTTACTCCTGGGTCAGTATACTCTTCATTTAAGCCGATTGTGACATCAATATCGCCAATTGGTTGTAACACTGGGATATTATCTGTTTCATCACCACTAAATAAATCACAACCCGCTAATGTAAATACTAGTAATGCGGTTAAAGCAAATAAAGCTTTTTTCATAAATATATTCCTCCTAAATACAATTATTTCATTAATTCCTTAATAATAATTATACTATAAACATATAATTTAATAAACATATTATATTGTGAATTTAATAATTGAAAATCAATCAAATAAAATAGTTTCTATCTTAAACTATAAACGATATTTATTATTTCCTTTTGATAGGATAACTTTTAAAAAAGAAAACAGCTTTTCTTCATTAAAAAGAAATAACTGTTTTATTTACTAACTATTTTATTTTTGAGGTGGTCTTGGTCCAAAATATTGGTAATACCATGTTTCAATTCTACCGTTATAAAGTTTTCTTTGGCGATCAGCCTTTTTCTGATAAGCTGTTTGAAATCCCTTAAATGCCGTTAAAATATAAACAGACCATGTATCTAAAGCATTAAAAGTTTTTCCGATATCTTGATACAATTTTTCAATATTTTCACTTTTTGATAATCTTTCTCCATAAGGTGGATTAGATATAATTACCCCATAATCATCTTTGTATTTAACATCTCTAAAATCTCTTTTTACAAAAGTAATACAATCATCTACCCCTGCTTCTTCAGCATTTTCAATTGCTCCTAAAATATTAAACTCATCAATATCTGATGCAAAAATGTTAAGTTCAACGTCATGATCAATTGCTAAGTAAGCTTTTTTGGTTTCACTTTTCCAAACTGAAGGATCAATAAAGTTCCAATGTTTCGCATCAAAATCACGACTTAGTCCCGGAGCAATATTTCTTCCAATCATCGCTGCTTCAATCGCAATTGTCCCTGAGCCACAAAAGACATCATATAATGGTCTTTCTTTATTCCAGTAACTGAGTAAAACTAACGTAGCACCAAGAGTTTCTTTTAAAGGTGCTTTCACTCCTCTAACGCGGTACCCTCTTTTATGAAGACCAGCTCCTGATGTATCTAATGTTAAAGTTACTGTATCTTTTAAAATGGAAACAAGAATATTATGATTTGCTCCAGTTTCTTCTAACCAAGAAACCTTATAACTTGCTTTTAGATTCTCCGCTACGGCCTTTTTAACAATTTTTTGGCAATCAGTTAAACTATAGAGTTTTGATTTAACACTTTTAGCGTTAATAATAAACTTACCGTCTTTTGCGATATAGTTAATCCAAGGAATTTCTTTAGTCTTATCAAATAACTCATCAAAAGAAGTAGCTTTAAATTCAGCCACTTTAAGTAAAACTCTATCAGCTGTTCGCAACCAAAGATTTGCTTTTGCAATTCCAAAGGTATCACTCAAAAAAGTAACCTTCCCATTTTCAGTTTGTAAAATCTTAAATCCTAAATTTATTAGTTCTCTTTTAACAACCCCTTCAATCCCGAAAGTTGAGGTTGCAATCAATTCATATTGTTCCATATTGTCTCCTTAATAAACTTTTATTCTTTTATTAGTTCATCAATAACTGATGAGTACTCCGTTAAAGCTTTAAGTCCATGATTATTCAATTGATAAACTCCTCTCTCAACCCTATCAAACCAATGATAATAATTCTTTTGTAAGATTGATGAAGTCTTATAACTATTAGTAATTTTCTTAATTTCTTTAAGCGGTAATTTACCATCTTTCAAACTATAAGCAATCATAATTGCTTGTTCTTTATAAGCAGTAATTATTTTTGTTTTATTCACCCCTGCAATATTTAAAGCCGTCTTTCTACTCTTAAATTCTTTTAAAAGTTGCTTTTGTTTTTTCTTATTTTTTCTAAGCTGATACGGCAACGGATCAATTAATATTTCTAGTGAATCATCTTCTAATTTAACAAAGATTAATCCTAGTTCAAGTCTTTTTATTAAAGCTAGTTTTTCTTTAAATTGTCGACTTCTTAATTGTTTGAGTGTTGGTTTTAAAATTGCGAGATAAACATAGTCCGTTAGTTGTTGACGTTTTATTCCTTGATACATTAATGTCGTATTTAAAGTTTTCTTCATTTCAATAATAATTGTTAGTTCATCTTTAAGAGCTACAATATCAGTATTCAAGACTTCAGCTTTAATATCATAACCTAGCCTTTCAAAATAATTTTTAATACTTTTAAACATTGCTTGTTCTAACATTTTTATCTCCTTTTGCTTTGAGATTTTATTACTGAAATACTGGTTTTATTATAGCATAATCCTTTTTTTATAACAATCTAATTATCACATAGCTACGTTTAAAAGAAAAACAAAAGGCGAACCATATTGTTCGCCTTAAATAAACATTTTTTAAAGATTTGTTTAATGATTTTCAATTTTATTTTGTGGTTTTTTGATAGTCTTAACAAGTAGGTAGATAATTCCAATATTCATAGAAAGCAATAATAATCCTACCGGATTTCTTAAAATATTAACTGCATATCCTACATAAGGGATTACCATCACAACTCGACCTTCAATATCCTGATATGTTATCTCAACACTATTATTATTTGCATCTTTCCAATCATCATAATCTCCAGCCGCTTTAGTCGCTCCTTGAGTTTTATAAATAAGTGTAGTTCCATCATTTTGAATATCGCCAATATAATGAGTTACTTTACTTTTCGCTCCAAGTTCAGGAAGGTAAACACTAAAAGTAATTGCATCTCTTACTTTTAAATCTTCTTCTTTTACTTTTCGAATAATTATTAAATCATTAACCATAATATCTGGTTCCATACTTGATGTTACTACTATATAAGAATTAAATCCTAAAAGTTCAGTAGTTTTTTCAGGGATAAAAACCTTAATTAAAATATAACTACTTAAATAAACTACGAAAGCAATAAACAATATATTCTTAATCTTTTTCATAACTATACCTCTTATTAATTTCCTAATTAGTTCTATTCTTCTTTATTTATTAAAATAAAATAATATGAATAAAGTAAAATGCCCTGAGTTATGGCAATAAAGATAAAGCCTTTTAAAAAAGATGATGCAAAATAAATTGTTCCAAAGAAGTTAGCATCATTAAGATAAATTCCAACAACAGCATCTTCACGGTATGTACTCGCTACTTCATAATCATATGATGTCTTAATAGTTTTAGTAATATGATCTACTGAAACAACAGTTTCAACCCAATAAACATCAAGGTTAAAATCACCATCAACAATCACTTCATCTCCAATTTCGATATCATCTAGAGCTACCTTTTTATATTTAACAACCCTAAGTTTCAAACTCTGATCTAATGACTGTCCTGGGTAAACAGCCTGAGTATAAGCATTATTAAAAATTTTGTAATTATATGTTTTATCAATTAAATATATTGTCATAATACTGATATTTAAAAATAAAAGTAATCCAAAAATAAAAAATCCAATCTTAACATACTTGCGTTTTTGTCGTCTAGATAGATTTTTTAAATTATAGATTTTTTGTTTAAGCTTTTTTATTAATTCCTTTATTTTCATATAAATCACTTTATTCCAGTTTTATTTATTTTTCCTCTTTATCTACATCTTTTATGACCTTATTCTCACCGTTTTTAACTAAATAAACAATTCCTGCAGCTATACCAATATTCACAACAACTGCCGCAATCCCAAAGGGACTTTTAAGAAACTGCACAATGTATCCCAATTTATTAATTTTAAAAACATATTGGCCTAGCACATCATCTGCGCCAATTACCCAATAATCAGGACTAACAGTTTGTCCTTCTTCAAAGTAACGGTGCGTTCTAATGATAGTTTCACCTTCATTATTTTCTGCGATTGAATAAATATAATGAGTTACTACTTCTTTTTCACCATCATAATTAATATCTGCCATAAAAGTAATTACATCTTCTTCTTCTAAATCATCAATTTTAGGATTCTTAACAATAATTAAATCATTAACATTAATATAAGGTTCTAAACTATTAGTAATAACTACATAAGGTTTAAAGCCAAAAACTTTAACAGTTTTATCCGGCATAAAAATTGCTATTGAAATATAAAATACTAAAACACCCGCTACAAAATAAAATAAACCAGTTTTAATATACTCAATATATTTCTCTTTATTAGTTTGTTTATCCATTTTTTTCTCCTCACAACTTAATTAATAATTTATTATACCATAAACTATTCTTAGTTTAGAAGGATAATCTCATCCCTATAATAGTGAAAAAACCATGAATATCTAATAGTCACTATAAATGCACTTTTAGGTTATCATGGTTTTTAGTCACTTTAATCATCATTAGTTAATTTAAATCCTCTTTAATTTAAATTAATTATTAGTCTACTGTTACTGTAAATGTAATAGTAACTGTTAATGTTTCATTAATTACATCATCATAAATAGCTTCACTTGAAGGTTCTTGATCAAAGACAACTGTAACAACAACATCTTGAGCAGCTTCTCCTTCAGTAATAGCTCCATCACCTGTTACACTAAATGAGAACATATCATCTAATTGTGCTGAAGTATAAGTATTCCCTGACATTGAATATTCAACTGTTACTGCTAAAGTTCCAGCATCTCCAGCAAATTCTGCTGCAGTAGTATCCCATTCAACAGGAATAGTCCATGTAGCTGTATCATCTGTTCCATCACTTCCTCTACCTGAAGGAATTAATGCATCACCTGTTGAAGTTTTAGCTCCTAAAGTAATTGTAGATGATGCTGCTGCACCTTCACCAATAGTAACTGTTGCTGCATAATCAGTTGTAGCTCCATTTAATCCGCTTGCCCAATAAGCAAATGTTCCTGTAGTAACAACTACAGCTAACATTAATAATA
>CAYZEW010000005.1:0-14864 GCA_964477825.1 uncultured Candidatus Izemoplasmatales bacterium
AATTTTTAGGAAAATATTAAAAATATGGAATTAGTTCTAAAGAAGTTAATATTCATCCATATCAGGGTCTAATTTAGTTAAAATATTCTTTTAAAATTTAGTGCTTTTATAATTTTATAATGGTATAATACTTACGTTAAAACTATACAATTATAGGCGAGGTAAATAATGAACAAATTTCTAAACACTCTAAGCGATGGTAAAGTAATGGTTGACAAGGTTTTTAAAGCAGCAGTTGCTTGTGATGAAGCCAAGCAAAAATATGGTGACATAGTTATTGATGGAACTCTTGGAACATTATTTGATGAAAATGGTATTTTAGTTGCGTATGATAGTATTTGGTCAACTTATGAAAAAATTGATAAAATTCAAAAGGCAAAATATGCATCAAGTATTCAAGGTAATCCTGATTTTAATCAAGCTGTTTATGATTGGTTATTTAGTGGGTTAAATATTGATATTCCTTGTGAAGTTATTGCTAGCCCTGGTGGGGCTGGGGCAATAAGTAGTACAATGAAAAACGTCTTAAATCCCGGAGAAACTGTAATAAAACCAAATTTAGGATGGGGTCCTTATAAGACAATGGCTATAGAATGTGCCTTAACTCTTACCGATTACAATATGTTTAATGGTAATAATTTCGATCTTGAAAACTTTAAAACTGTTTTATCTGAAGTAATGGAAAAACAAAAAAGAGTTTTAGTTATTATTAATGATCCTTGCCATAATCCTAGTGGTTATACTATGACTATTCAAGAATGGGATGAAGTTATTCAATTTGTAAATGAATTGAGTTCACAAGGACCTGTTGTTATTTTAAATGATATCGCGTATGTTGATTATACAAACCAAGGAAATACCTGGAAAAAGAGTTTTGAAAAGTTTAATAATATTTCTGAAAACGTAATGGTTGTTGTTGCTTTTTCTTGTTCAAAAACGCTAACAGCATATGGTGCAAGAGTGGGAGCTCAAGTTGTTTTAACAAAAGATAAAGCTCAACTTAAAGCTTTTAAAGATGCCGCAATCTATAGTGCTCGTAGTACTTGGTCAACAGTGAACAATAGTGTTATGAAACTTTTTAGCACTATTATGAATGATGATTTTCTAAAAAATAACTACTTAAAAGAAAAAGCTTATTATATTAATTTACTAAAAGAACGTTCAGCTATCTTCTTAAAAGAAGCTGCGGAAGTTAATTTAGAGATTTATCCTTATGTTGAGGGCTTTTTTATAACTTTAAAGTTTCCTAATCAAAGAGAAAAAGCAGCCTTTAATTTGAAATTACAGAAAAACAATATTTTTCTTGTTGAAGTTGATGGTGGGTTGCGAGTAGCTATATGTACTATTCCAAAACGTAAAATTAAAGGACTAGCTAAACGAATTAAAGCGTTAATGTAGTCAAAATAAAAATGTTATTAAAAAGTATTCATCAATTGGAAATTGATGAATACTTTTTTATTTACATTATAATTTTTTTATCCAACCTTCTGGCGCTTCTATATCTCCGTAGTAAATTCCGATTAATATATCATAAAGTTTACGAATTGTTTCTCCTACTTCACCATCCCCAAATTGTACAGTTTTACCTTTATGGGTAATACTTTTTATTGGTGTAATAATTGCTGCCGTTCCACATGCTCCAGTTTCTTTAAATTCAGATACATTATCAATATAACAGTCACGTTCTTCTACTTTCATATTAAGCATATGCTCAGCAATATAAAGAATAGAGCGTTTAGTAATACTTGGTAATATCGATGATGAATCTGGTGTTACTAAAACATTGTCATATGTAATTCCAAAGAAATTTGCGGCTCCTACTTCATCTATTTTAGTATGAGTAAGAGGGTCCAAGTAAATAACTCCTGCATATCCCGCCTTTTTAGCAAGACTTCGGGGGTATAAACTAGCTGCATAGTTTCCAGCAACTTTTACTTGACCAGTCCCATTAGCTGAAGCTCGATCAAAATCGGTTGTAACAAATGGTAATGCAGAAAGTCCCCCAGCAAAATATGTTCCAACCGGAGCACAAAAAACACTAAAAATATATTCTTCTGATGGTTTAACCCCTAAATTCATCCCATGACCAATTACAAATGGTCTAATATAAAGAGATTGGCCAGTACCATATTCAGGAATATCATCTTTATTTGCTTCTACTACTTCGAGAATTGCCTCATAAAATAATTCTTCGGGTAATTCTGGAATAACTAATCTTTTTAATCCTTCATTAATTCTTTTGAAATTTAAATCTGGTCTAAATAATTGTATTTCTCCAGTCTTTGTTTTATAAGCTTTAAGCCCTTCAAACAAAGCTTGTCCATAATGGAAAACATTAGATCCTTCATGAATCGAAATGTATTTATTAGTCGTTAAACTACCTTTTTGCCATTTCCCATCCTTTGTATAAGCACGATATCTAAATTCTGTTTCCTTTAAGGCATAACCCATCAAATCACTCCTTTTTAATATTTACCTTGTGCTACCATTGCATCAGCAACTTTTACAAATCCTGCAATATTTGCTCCTGCAATTAAATCATATCCAAACCCATAACGGTTACTTGCTTTTACACAACTTGTATAAATATTTTTCATGATTTCTTGTAATTTTTTATCTACTTCTTCAGCAGTCCAACTGAGACGCATGCTGTTTTGTGACATTTCAAGAGCACTAGTTGCAACACCACCGGCATTTGCTGCTTTACCAGGCCCAATTGTAACACCTGCTTCAACTAATAATTGTACTGCTTCATTAGTTGTTGGCATGTTAGCACCTTCTATTAAATATTTCACACCATTTTTGACAATTTTTTTAGCATCTTCAACTAAAATTTCGTTTTGTGTTGCACATGGCATTACAATGTCAACTTCTCTTTCCCATGGTTTTTTTCCAGGAATAAATTCAACATTAAATTTTTTAGCGTAATCTTCAATAACACCATTTGTGTTAGCACGCATTTCTAACATATAGTCAAATTTTTCTTGAGTGTTTACTCCTTCAGGATCATAAATATATCCTTCTGGTCCAGATAAAGTTACTACTTTACCACCTAGTTGAGTTACCTTACGGCATACTCCCCAAGCAACGTTCCCAAATCCTGAGACAGCAACTGTTTTATTTTTGAAGTCTGTCTTATCATATTTTAACATTTGCAAAGCGAAATAAGTTGCTCCATATCCTGTTGCTTCAGGACGGATTAATGATCCGCCGTATTCGCGACCTTTACCAGTTAAAACACCATTTTCAAATGCTCCTCTAATTCGACGATATTGTCCGAATAAGTAACCGATTTCTCTTCCACCAACTCCGATATCTCCAGCCGGAACATCAACACTAGGTCCGATGTGACGATAAAGTTCAGTCATGAAACTAATACAAAAACGTCTAATTTCATCATCTGATTTATGTAATGGGGAAAAGTCACTTCCTCCTTTACCTCCACCAATTGGAAGTCCTGTTAAACTATTTTTAAAGATTTGTTCAAATCCTAAAAATTTAATTAATCCTAAATAAACTGATTGATGGAAACGAAGTCCACCTTTATATGGCCCAATAGCTCCATTAAATTGAACTCTGAAACCACGATTAACTTGAACTCTTCCTTCATCATCAACCCATGGTACTCTAAAAATAATCGCTCTTTCTGGTTCAACAATTCTTTCTAGAATATTATTATCAATATAGTCAGGATGTTGTTCAAGAACTGGACCAAGTGAGTTTAATACCTCAGTTGCTGCTTGAACAAATTCTTTTTGGTTACCATCTTTATCATTAAGTTTATTTAATACTTCTTCAATATATTCTTGAGTATCTTTACTTACTTTACCATCTACTTCTTTAGGTTGTAAGCTATCAAATTTATGAACAAACAATCCACTTCTTAGTTTTGGTTCAAACCAAGTAGTTTTAGCTGGCATAATTAGTCCTGAATCAGAAACATCCATAATTTCTTTCATTGTTACTGGGAACATTGAGAACCCTACACCTTTATAAACATCTGTTTTATCTTTAATTCCTTTGAGTCCTCTTATTCCTCCAACAAAACTAATACGTGAAGATACTCGAATATTTTTAATTCCTAAAATTTCATCTAAAATGTATTTACTTAAAATAGCAGCATCAATATTAGCTAATAAATCACCTTCTTCAATAATCGAATCTCTAACTGTCAATTTATACCATTTTTTATCTACATACATTCCAAATGTGTTTTCAGCAACTGGTTTATATGGGGCTTTACTTTCTTCAACAATAAAAGTTTCTTTAACCTTATTGATAAACTCTTCTACACTTAAACCGTTTAAATCATGAACTACACGGTTATAGTCCATAATTGTAAGATCACTTTCAGGAATGATTACTGACATGAAATAATTAAATTCTTCTTCGCCTGTATAATTAGGGTTTTCTTGACGACGTTTTAATGCAACATGAGCTGCACTAGCTGTACGATGATGTCCATCAGCGATATATAAGCTGTCAATTTCAGCAAAAAGTTCAGTAATTTCTTTAACTAGTTTGTCATCATCAATTGGCCAAACTAAATGACTTACTTCATCTTCAGTAACGATATCAACATCAGGTTCATGATTTTCTGTCCAGTTTTCTAAAATTTCTGATAATCTTTTATTTTCACGATAAGTTAAGAAAACAGGTGATGTATTTGCACAACATACATCAAAGTGATCTGTTCGATCTTTTTCTTTACTTAAAATTGTTAATTCGTGTTTCTTAATAATATTGTTAACATAATCGTCAACACATGTACTAGCTACAAACCCTGTTTGAGCATTTCCATTCATAATTTGACGATAAATATAAATCATTGGTTTTTCATCTTGAATTAAAATTCCATCATCTTGAAAAATATCAAAATTTCTACGTGCTCTTAAATATACTTTTTTATCATATGGGTTCATTGAAGATGGGAAATCTATTTCTGATCTTGAAATATGCAAGAAACTGTATGGATTCCCTTTCGCCATTGCTTTTGCTTCTTTACGGTCCATTACGTCATATGGTAATGCTACTACTTTTTCTACTAAGTCTTTTCTTGGTCTAACTGCTTTAAATGGTTTAACTATAGCCATCTATTTATCCTCCGTAACTAAATTTTTAATAATCAACTCAATTGTCTCAACGCCAATTCTAGCTTGAGCTTCAATAGTTGAGGCCCCAATATGTGGTGTTAAAGAAATTGCAGGATGTGTATAAATACGTTCATTTTTCGTAGGTTCTTCCTCGAAAACATCCAACGCAGCTTTTTTAACTTTTCCACTATCAAGTGCAATTAATAACTCGGCTTCATCAATTACCCCACCACGTGAAGCTTGAATTAAATACATCCCATCCTTCATCATATCAAATTCTGTTTTCCCTAAATAAGGTCCAGTTTCTTTATCATAAGGGATGTGTAAAGATATAAAATCTGCTTGTTTTAACAATTGTTCTTTTGAAACAAACCGACAATTATTAAAAGCTTTATTTTCTCCAAATAGATCAGTATAAATAATCTTCATTCCCAAATTCATTGCTTTTTTAGCAACACTTTGAGCAATTCTTCCAAATCCTACAAGGCCTAATGTCTTATTAGAAAGTTCGATTCCTAAATATGCTTTTTTGTTCCATTGGCCTTTACGCATGGTGACATTAGAAATGTAAATATGCCTTGCTAGTGCGAACATGTGCCCAATAACTAGTTCCGCAACAGCATCACTCGATGCTGCAGGAGTATTTCTTACTAAAATCCCCTTTTCCTCACTATATACATGATCTATATTGTCAATTCCTACCCCAGCTCTAATAATTAATTTTAACTGCTTTGTTTTTAGTGCTTCATCAATTAATAGTTTTCTAACTTTTGTTGCAGAACGAACAATAATACAATCGATTTCTTTAATTTTCTTACTTAGTTCTTCCCCTTCATAATGAAAAGTATCAACTTTATAACCAAGACTAATAAGTTTTAATTCTGCGGACTTATCTATTCCGTCATTTGCTAGTATTTTATACATAATAACCCCCTACAAATTCCAAATATCTTCAATTTCTTTTAACAATTGTAGCAGTTCTTTTTCTTGTCTATCTGCCATATGGGCAATTCTAAAGGCTTGATCTTTTAAAGCACCATACCCATTACTTAATAAAAAGCCTCTTTTGGTAAGTTCTTGATTAAGATCAACAATGCTAAATCCTTTAGTATTTAAAATTGTTGTTACTGTATTTGAACGAAATCCTTCTTTTGCAAATAATTCAAAATGCTTTTCTGCCCACTTTTGAACAATTTTAGCTAAATGAGCATGACGGTTATAGCGATTTTCTAACCCTTCTTGATTAATAATCTTATCCAATTTATAATCAAGTGCCCACATATGAGGAGTTGATGGTGTACTTGGATATTGATAATCTTTTTTTACACGATTAACAACATTAACAAGATCTAGATAAAAGCCACGACGTTCTACTGTTTTAGCTCTTTCATATGCTCTTTCAGAAACAGATGCAACACTTAATCCTGGAGGAAGTCCTAAACATTTTTGAGTTGAAGAAATACAAATATCAATATTTGAAGCATCAACCTCAATTTTTGCTCCACCAAGTGAACTAACTGCATCTACTAAAAATAAAACATCTGGATACTTTTTAACAACTTGTCCAATTGCATATACATCATTCATTAATCCCGATGATGTCTCATTATGAGTTACTGTAACAACATCATAACGACCACTTTTAAGAGCGTCTTCCACCATTTCAGGAGTTGTTGGCATTCCTGGTTCTGATTTAAATTTATCAGCTGGAACATCATTTGATGTTGCCATGTTAAACCATCTATCACCAAAAGCCCCAACACTGAAAACTGCCGCACGCTTTTTCGTACATGATTTAATCGCCATTTCCATGATTCCACTACCTGAAGAAGTAGATAAAATAATTAAATCGTCAGTCTTCATTAATTGTTGAAGATTTTTTGTTATTCTTTTTTGTAATTCTGTCGCTGTTTTACTACGATGCGGAATTTGCACTGTAGCCATTTTTTCTAATACATCAGGTTCCACATTTACTGGTCCTGGGATAAATAATTGTAAACTCATTTATATGTTTCCTTTCATCTTAAAAAATAACCATTATATACATAAGCATTTTAACAAAGAAGACCACTTAAAACAAGCGTTTTCAAAAAAAAATAAATCTTTTTTTATTAGAAAATACAAACGGCTTGGATAAGCCGTTTTATCAATAAAAAAAGTTGCTGTTTTCAAGAATAATTATGAAAACATTTTCACTTGTTTTTTTCGTCCGTTTTTTTTCTTTATTTCTCAAATATTTTTATTGCTAATTATCGCGTTTATTATTGTAAATATTTTATTCTGGTGTTACAATAAAATTGATTTTTAGATAAAAAGGAGGACGACAAATGAAACTATCAAAACGGATTATTTCAATGCAAGAATCACCAGTTAGAAAACTAGTACCAATTGCAACTAAAGTTAAAAAAGCAGGGAAGAAAGTATATCATCTAAATATTGGACAACCTGATATTGAAACTCCTAAAGTTTTTATGGAAGCAATCAATAATTATGATACAAAAATTATAAAATATTCTTTTTCACAAGGTGAGCCTATTTTAATAAATGCGATTCGCGATTATTTTAATCGGGATAATATCCTTTTTGAGGAAGACGAAATCTTAATTACTAATGGAGGTTCTGAAGCATTAACATTTGCAGCAATCTCCATATGTGATCCTGGTGATGAAATTTTAGTTCCCGAACCTTTTTATACTAACTACAGTGGATTTACTAGTGGTGTAAACGTCTCAATTAAACCAATCACTACTAAAGCGGAGAATGGTTTTCATTTACCTTCTAAAAATGACATTATTAAACTAATAACTCCTAAAACAAAAGCGTTTTTATTTTCTAACCCAGGAAACCCTACTGGAACAATTTTTACAATTGATGAATTGAAAATGATTACTGAAATTGCTAATGAATATGATTTATTTATTATTAGTGATGAAGTCTATCGTGGTTTTGCGTTTGATGGTTTAAAAGGGATTTCGATGGGATCAATTAAGGAAGCTCAAGAAAGAACAATTATTATTGAAAGTGTTTCAAAACGCTATAGCGCATGTGGAGCAAGAATTGGTTCACTTTCTTCTAAAAATAAGGATTTAATTAAAAACATTTTAAAACTTTGTCAAGCAAGACTATGTGTTGCTACTTTAGAACAAATTGGAGCAGCGGCATTATATAAACTTGATGATGACTATACTGAATCTGTTAAAGATGAATATCAAGCTAGAAGAGATATCGTTTATAAAACTCTAAGTGAGATTCCTGGAGTTGTTTGTGAAAAACCGACTGGTGCTTTCTATGTTGTTGCAAAACTACCAGTTGAAAACGCAGAAGATTTCATCATTTGGATGCTTGAAGAGTTTGAAGATAACCACGAAACTATTATGATGGCTCCTGCTGAAGGCTTTTATGTAACAAAAGGATTAGGAATAGATGAAGTTAGAATTGCTTACGTCTTAAATACTAAAGATATGCAGCGCGCAATGGAACTACTAAAAAAAGGTCTTAATCAATACAACAACAAGAAATAACTAGATCCTAAAGGAGGATACAAGATGATTTTCGATGCTCATGGGGATATTTTAACTGATATGTACCAACAAAAACTCAAAAACAATCCTAATTCATTTAAAAAGAGACATTTAGATTTATACAAAAAAGGTGGCGTTACTCACAGTATTTTTGTTAACTATACCAATCCATATACGAAAGATCAAAACCTTTTTTCAAAAATCTTCGAAAATGCTTTTATTGAATTAGAAGAAAATAATGATATTTTTAAAGTATGCTTAAACTATGATGATATGCTGATTTCTTTAAAAGAAGAAAAAATCGGTGTTATTGTTGGAATGGAAGGAATTAAGCAACTAAAAGGGGTTAATCATTTAAGAGAACTTTATCAAAAAGGTGTTCGTCATGCCTCGCTAACTTGGAATGATGAAAACCGTTATGCAAGTGGACTTGATAGTCCATCAACCCGTGGACTAACTAATGAAGGAATTGAAATCCTTGATGAAATGGAATCTTTAGGAATGATTATTGATTTAGCTCATTCCAATGAAAAAACTTTTTTTGAAATTCTAAAAAACACTTCTTCTCCAATTATCATCTCTCATGGTAATACAAAAGCACTATGTGACCATAAAAGAAATTATACAGACGAGCAACTTAAAGCAATTAGTAACCGAAATGGCGTAATCGGAATTTGTGGGATTCGTAGTTTTATCGCAAAAGAAGATCAATTTCAAAATGTTGAATTTTTAATCAAACACATTGATCACGCTGTGAAAATAATGGGAATTGATCATGTTGGTCTTGGTTTTGATTTTTGTTATTATTTAGGAGATAATACTTTAGACAATAATGTTGATGGCCTAAAAACAATTGCTGATGTTAATAATATTTTTATTGAATTAGAAAAAATCGGCTATACTCAAGAAGAAATTGAAAAAATAAAACATTTAAATTTCGAAAGAGTAATTAAAAAAATATTAAAATAAAAAGAGGTGACTTGATGTCTACTGAAAACTATTTAGATAAATCACCAAAAATTGCATTAACAGCAAAAATTTTTAAAAATGCTATTGTTGCAGGTGATGTTACTATTAAAGATCATGTTAGTGTTTGGTATAACGTTACAATTAGAGGTGATATGGCTCCTGTAACAATTTTAGAAAACACTAATATCCAAGATAACTGTGTGATTCATACTAACTTAAACTTGCCAACTTACATTGGTAAAAACGTTACAGTAGGCCATGGAGCCATTATTCATGCTGCGACAATCAAAGACAATTGTTTAATTGGAATGGGAAGTATTATTTTAGATGGTGCTATAATTGAAAAAAATGCTTTAGTTGGAGCAGGATGTATTGTTCCTCCTAACAAGGTTGTCCCAGCTAACTATTTAGTACTTGGTAATCCAATGAAAATAATCCGCAAATTATCAAGTCAAGAACTTGAAGATATTAAGAAAAATAAGGATTATTATCTGAAATTAATGAACGAATATACCTAAAATTCAAAAAGTAATCACTCCCAAAGTGATTGCTTTTTTTGTTGTAAATGGCTAATCCTTTTATTTTTATATTTAAATTCATAATTTTTACACAATTTTTAATTATAATAAGGACGTATATAAAATAATAAAAGGAGGATACTTTATGAAAAGAATATTTTTAATTTTCACGGTAGCACTTGTTTCTATCGGTCTAGCTGGTTGTGATATGATTACCCCAGCACAAGTTGAACAGATCTCAGAAGAATTCTGTCGTGAAAACCCTACAAGTGAAATTTGTCAAGGTGACGCTGTAGGAGATTTAGAAGATGATGTAATACTTAACGTCTTTAATACAATCATCGATGAATACAATGATGATACAAACACTACTTTCTGCGATGATTATTTTTCTGTAACTAATCCTGATTTACTTGATGCATGTCGTACATCTAGAGAAGGTTTAGTTCCTGAAGATTTTACTGATTTTAATGATTATACTGTTATAGGTGTTGAAAAACAAATTACTTTATCAACACAAGATGTTTATGAAATTACAATAATTTCTGAAGACTTAACTGTTGAGGTTGTTTTCTCAATCGGGCTAGTTAACGTTGAGGGAATTATGTATATTAGTTCTTGGAGCTTTGAAGTTAACGAAACTTCTCCAACTGAACATGACGTCTCTTTAGAAGATGCAGAAGCTTTCTTCGAGCAATTTATTGCTGATTACGTTAATCCAGAAATTTCTTCTGAAGAAGTATGTGCTTTATACTTTACCGGAGAAGATGCCGAAGGCTGTGTTGATGGAAGAGATAGTTCACTAGCATTAAACATTAGTATTATTATGAACGCTATAGATGCTAGTACTGACCCTGGTGTTTTTGATATTGAACTTGCAATTGATGATGATGATAATGATGTTACTATTGAGTTAGCTCAAGTAAGCTTTAGCTATGATGAAGATGGCAATATCGTGATGGAATTTATTCATGATGAAGATCCAGGAGAACCTGATAACTGGTTAGACGCTGATGATGCATTTACTGTAATTGCTGAATATTTAGCTGATTATTCAGATGATGCAGTTTCAAATGATGAATTTAACGCTAAATATTTTGAAGGATATATGGATTGGGACTTCTTCTTAAATAGAAATGATGATAAAACAAAAGGTGTTACTTATACATTAATATTTGTAGAAGATCCTACTGAAGAACCACTTGATTATTTAGTAGTAACTTTACAAAGAAATTATGAAGGTGAAGCTAAGACTATTGTTGTTAGAGCTCGTATTTATGATTTAGGTGATGGAACTTACTCATTTGATATCTTATTCGAAGAAGAAAGCGGACTAGATTATGATATGTTGTTTGCTTATATGTTAGACTTTACAGCTGATTACCAAGATTCTGAAATTTCTGATGATGATATTTGTCAAATGTATTTCCCTAATGACGATTTAGATGAATGTGTTGCTCAACGTCAAGAATTTATGGCAAGCGGTGTTGCTATTAGCGTTTTAGAATTTAATATCGTAAGAGATTATTACGAAGTTATTTTCGAATATGATGTTGATGGAGAGGTTACTACTCAAAGTGTATTTGTAAACTTCTTCTTCGATGAAGATCATGTTTTACACTTTGAATTTAGTGATTTAGGCTTTGATGAAATTGATTATTATGATGCATTAGCCTTTATGCAAAACTTCCTTTTCCAATATAATAATTTTGGTATTCCTAGTTATGATGTTTGTGTTCAATTCTTTGAAGGTGATTCTTACGACGAATGTGTAATGCGCCGTGAAATTGAAATGGAAGAAGGAATAACTTTTACTGATTTTGAACTATTTAATGATGGTTATGGGTACCAAATTGATTTACATTATCAAGATGCTTTAGGAGAAACTACAACTAAACATTTTGAAGCTCATTTCTATTATGATGAAGATGGAGAATTAAAACTTGAGTTATTTGAACATTTTGAATTAATTCCATACGAAATCATTTATCCTTATTTAGAAGATATGGTTCTTGATTTCAATAATTTAAGTATTGATTCAGAAACATTCTGTGCTATTTACTTTGGTCCAGATACTATTCCTGGTTGTGTTGAACACCGTGAAAAAGTACTTAGTGAAGGATTTAGTATTTCATTATCATTCCTTACACCTGAATATGATCACTATCGTATTGAACTTGAGTATAGTATCCCTGGTGCTGATTCTTGGTTTGAATCATTTAATGCATTCTTCTATTTTGATGAAGATGATAATTTACTAGTTGATTTTAGAGGTGACGGACCAGAAGCATTCCCTTATGATGAAGCATATAACTATTTCCAAATGTTGATTGCTGATTTTAGTGATCCTACTATGAGTGATGAAGGTTTCTGTAGTTTATACTTCCCAGGTTCAGGAGATTTCTGTTTATGGGATAGATCACTTATGCCACTTGAAGATATGGATATTTCTTTAGTAACTTTTAATTTCGATGGTTACAGTTTTGTTGCGCAAATAATGTTTGAAAATAACGTTACTGGCGACATTGATTATCGTACTGTATATCTGGACTTCTATTGGGATGAGTATGGTAACGTTGGAATGCATTTAAATGAAGAACCAATGGTTGATTTCCTTAACTACAGTGATTCAGTTGGTGTCATCCAACAATTCTTATTAGATTTTGCTGATCCTACTGTTACTGATGACCAAATAGATGCTTGGTATTTTGATTACCAAATGGGTCCTGGAGCATTAATGGATAGACTTGATATTTTAACTAACAGTTATGTCTTATTAGTTTCTGATGTTTTAGATCCTTCTAATGCAGATGGACAAGACTACTTAGAAGTAGTTGTTGATACTTTTGATCCAACTGGACTAATTTATACTAATACGCTTTGGATTCGCGTTATGGCTCTTCCAAGTGGTTACTATATGTTAGATTTCGATTTTAATGATCCTGGAGACAAACTTGAATTAACATATGATGAAGCTTTTGATCTTATTACTTTGTTTATGGATGATTATTCAGATGAATCAATTCTAAGTTATGATGTATGTTCAACTTACTTTGATGCTTATGATTATCCAAACTGTATTGTGAAACGTGATCAAGAAATAGCTGATGGTGTTACTATTGATTTTGTTGGACTTGATGAACCAGTTCCTGGCGAATTCTTTGTTGAGTTAGATTATTATGATTTTGATGGTTTATTTATGTACACTGATTATTTACGTGTTGATTTCTTTATTGCTGAAATGGGAGAAACTAAAATGCATATTGACTTGTTTGACCCAGCATTTGCTTTCCCAATTGAAGATGCCCTTCTTTATGTTAATGCATTAACAACAACTTTTATGGATCCATCGATTACTACTTCTGATTATTGTGATATGTATGGCTTCATTATTGATAATTGCGAAACATTAAGAGATGATATTTTTGATAATAGTGGTTATTTATATTTCAGTAATTTATATAATGAAGTAGATAACTTATTCTATTTCGAATATGGTTATCAAATAGCTGATGGTGATGTTGCAGTTTATAAAGGGTTAATGCTAGAATTTAGTTATGATGAATTTGGTAACATTATTGTTTTCCCACATGACGTTCCTAATCCTGACTTTGTTTATGCAAATTTCCCTGAAGCTCAAGCATATTGGTTATTATATTTACAAGATTATATTAATCCAACTATTCCAACTGAAGTTTTAGTAGATACTTACTTTGGTGGATTTGTGGATGATTATTATTATGATGTTCGTGCTGATGATTTAGGAAGAGGAGTTACTTTCAATCCTGTTGATGTTGTCTTCGATGATCCTTCTTTTGCTGATGGAATTGATTGGATTACTGTTACTTATACTTTTACAACTGGAGCAGTAGATGATACTCTAACTGAATATTTCAGAGTAATGATTTTCCCTGATGGTTATCATCAAATCGAACTTGAAAGTTTCTATCCTGAGGTTGTTGAATATTCTGTAGCCAACGAAATGTTCCAAAATTACGTTACGGATTTATTTGATCCTGGAATTAGTAACGAACTATTCTGCGCTACTTATAGTGAAGACTGGGCATATTCTGAATGTAATGATCGTCGTGATGATTTGTTAAGTAATTATGCATATGCGGATATTGCTGATTTCTATTTCAATGATTATATGTTTACATATCAAGGAGTTCTTGATTTCTATGATGTTGATGATTCATTAATGGATACAAAAACATTTGATGTAATTTTCTGGTTTGATATAGATGGCTTATTAAAAATGGAGTTATTTGAAAGCTTTGATGGTGAATTCGACCCGCTTTATGATGATTTATTTGATTTAATTATGGATTATCCTGTTGAATTCACGGATTTAACAATTAATTCTGTTGATTTCTGTAATACGTATTTCCCATCAGAACCTGATTGTGTTGTTACAAGAGACGACATGTTAGCTAGTAGTACTCTTTATGTTTCAATAGAAGAATTCTATTCGCATCCTGATTGTGATATGGGAGGTTACTGCACCGAAGATTTAATGGTTTACGAAGCGCTTATCGTTTACAATATGGGTTCTAACGACTTTATTTCTCAACGTGTTGAAGTAATCCCTGTTTATGACGTAGATGGTAATTTACACATTGAATTATATGTGGTTAGAACTGAATCGTCTGTTCCACTTGGTGCTGGCTTATTAGATGAAAGTGATGCTCTTTATTACTTAAACGCATTTGCTTCTGATTATTCTAATCCAGCTGTTTCATATGAAGATTTCTGTGCATTAT
>CAYZEW010000005.1:14874-40804 GCA_964477825.1 uncultured Candidatus Izemoplasmatales bacterium
ATTCACATTGTATGGATGACCGTTTTGAAATAATTGAAATGGGTGGTAATGTAACATTTGTTGGTTTAACTGTTGATTTTGATGACGATGGTTTACCATTCTTAGTTGTTGAATTTGAACTTACTATAGATGGTGACACTATGTCTGCATTTGCTAATTTAAGAGTATGGCAAATTGATCCTGTTAATGTTTTCTTTGAATGGGTAAATGTTGACGATATCCCTGTTGTTTAGATTATAGAACCAATTAAAAAGGCACAATAATTGTGCCTTTTTTTATTTGTTAGTTGAAGAAAATATTTGTGTTTGTTTCGCAGTTTTAGGGTTATAATGTAATATTTTAAAATAACCTTGAACTAAATATCCTGAAGAGAAAACGATAACGATAGTTCCAAACCCAACTGTTCCCCCAAGAAAATATCCGATAATTAACACTGTTGCCTCAATAGCTGGTTTTAAATACTTAATTTCAAGATTGAATACTTTGTGCAAGCCAATTATTAAGCCATCTCTTGGCCCTTGTCCAAGTGATGCACTGATATAAAGGGCTCTCCCAAAAGTCATAACTATTAGCCCCACTAACAATAAATTAACTTTTTCAATGATAGTTGAGGGGACAAAAGTAATCAAATAATCAAATAAATCAATAATGATCCCAACAACTAAAACATTTAATATAGTTCCTATCCCAATCTTAGTTTTTAAAAGCCAAACACTAAAAGCAAGAATAATCAACCCTAAAAAGATAGTTACCATTCCAAAAGAGATTCCTAGTTGTTCAGCTAAGCCTTGATGGAAAATTCCCCAAGCATTCATCCCTAAATCGGCTCGTTTTGTCAAGACTATTCCTAGTGATAAAAACCCATAGCCAATAAAAAGAATTATTAATTGTTTAAATAAATTTCCTCGTTGTTTCATTATCGTACCTTCTTTATGATTTTATCTAGATTTCATACTAACATATCCCTTCTCATTTAGAAAGAATAATTTTATAATTAGCTTTTTCTTAGTGCTTTTATGTTTATTTCAAAAGGATTAAATGCTATTATTGTTATGAGGTGATTTAGATGTTAAACGCAGTTAAACAAGAGGCTCTTAAAAGGAAAAACATCTTGTTATTTATCGGTTTATTCTTTCTTTTTATTAGTCTTTATACTTTTTTAGACTTTGAAGGAAATACTAATTATAAAGTAATGACAAATAATTACGGAATAATCGTCGTCAGTATTCATATCTTTATTAATCTTGTAATTGCGATATTATCGTCAATCATGGTTGGTTTTAGTATGATTAATTATTCCCTAACGAAAGTCGAACCAGTCGGTTCTAACGCTATCCCTTTCTTTACTTTTATTTTTGGGCTTTTAACTTTTGGGTGTACTGGATGCATTGTTGCTTTTTTTAGTGCTATCGGGATTGCTTTTTCACCAATTATTTTACCTAATGGTAATTTACTATGGAAATTTGGCGCTTTAGGGTTAGTAATTATTGGTTTCATTTGGATTTTATATTCAATTGAACATACAAAATGTAAAATAAAACCAGGGGTGAAAAAAAATGAAAAAAATTAGATGGACAATTGATAACCTTGATGATTTAAGTGGGAAGATTTTTGTTGTAACGGGAGCTAATAGTGGAATCGGCTTTGAAGCAACAAAAGCTTTTGCAATGAAAAATGCGAAGGTTATTATGGGGTGTAGAAATTTAAAAAGAGCTGAACAAGCTAAAGCAAAGATTTTAAATAGCTATAAAAAAGCTGATTTAGAAATTATATTATTGGATTTAATGGATTTTGCCTCAGTTAACGCTTTTGCAAATGCAATTCTTAATAAATATCCGAAATTAGATGTTTTACTGAATAATGCTGGGATTATGACTGTGCCTTATGGGGCAACAGTTAATGGTCTTGAAAAACAAATTGGAGTAAACCACTTTGGTCATTTTTATTTAACAATGAAATTACTTCCATTACTAAATAAAACTCCTAATTCTAGAATAGTGAATATTGCAAGCATTGCTCACCGCTTTGGTAATTTAAAAGTTGATACTTTTATGTATGATAAAAATAAAAAATATCATAAATCTGTAGCTTATGCTCAGTCTAAACTAGCAAACTTATTATTCACTTATAAACTTGCTGCTTTACTTAAAGAACAAGGTTCTAATATCACCGTTGTTGCAGCACATCCAGGAATTACTAAAACAAATTTGGGAAGACATATTTCTACTTTTAATTTAAAAGCATTTGCTAAAATGATTACGAGTTTTAATCAAGAAACTGCACAAGGTGCTCTTCCCGGAATAAGAGCATGTACTGACAAACTAGCCCTTAGCAACAATTATTATGGGCCTGATGGCATTTTTGCAATGCGTGGTTATCCAAAATTAGAAAAGTCAAACAAAAAATCTCATTCTGCAAAATTACAAGATGTTTTATGGGATTATTCTGTAAAAATTACTGGTCTTGATATCAATTTATAAAAAGCTTTGAAAAAAGCTTTTTTCTATTTGATTAACTTTGTAACAAGCAATATAATAGTATAGAGGTGGAAAGATGGCAAAAACATTTAACTTACGAATTTTACAAACTTCTGATGTTCATGGATATGTCTATCCAAGAAGTTATTCAACAAACAAAGCAGCTGATATTGGGTTAGCTCAAATATCTACATTAATCAAAAGATATCGTAATAAAAACACTATTTTAATTGATACAGGGGATACTATTCAAGGTAGCCCTTTAACATATCATCATGCGAAAGAAAAGGAGGGCTTACAAAACCCTTTATCTAAAGTTTATAATTATTTAAACTATGATTTTGTGACAATTGGAAATCACGAATTTAATTATGGTATCGCTTATTTAAATAATTACTTAAACTATCTTGATGCGAAAATTATTAATTGTAATATTCTTAAGACTGTGAGTAATACTCCACTTTATGGGGAAAAATACCAAATAGTTGATTTTGAGAATGGTCCTAAAATTGCAATTATTGGTGCTACAACGCATTATATTCCCAACTGGGAACAACCTAAAAATATTGAAGGGATTACTTTTGACGATGCTTTTATAGCAATCAAAGATACGGTTACTTTCGTTAAAAATAATGAAAAACCTGATTTTATTATTGTTAGTTATCATGGTGGATTTGAAAGAGATTTAGAAACTGGAGAACTAG
Source organism: uncultured Candidatus Izemoplasmatales bacterium (assembly GCA_964477825.1). Classification (GTDB taxonomy): domain Bacteria; phylum Bacillota_I; class Bacilli_A; order Izemoplasmatales; family Izemoplasmataceae; genus JAFGXW01. The sequence goes on from CAYZEW010000005.1 coordinate 18,056, forward strand.
CCATGAATGATACTGGAGAAAACCAAGGTTATAAAATCTTAAAAGAAATTCCAGATATTGACTTATTACTAACAGGACACCAACATCGGACTTTAACTGGAAAACTTTTCAATACTTACTATACTCAACCAGCCTTAAATGGAACTGCTCTTGGACTAGTAGATATTAATTTTTCTTACGACAATCAATCATGGAGTTATCAAGTTAGTACTATTGATATATTAATGACCAAAAACGTATCTGCAGATGAAGAACTTTTAAGAGTAATTGCCAGTGATGAAGCAGAAACCCAATTATTTTTAGATACTCCAATCGGTAAAACAAAAAACGACCTTTTAATTACAGATCAGTTAGATGCTAGACTTAATAAACATCCTTTAGTGTCTTTCATCAATCAAGTTCAATTAGAATACTCCCATGCTGATATTTCTTCTTGCTCTTTAGGAAATGACGTTTCTGGTTTTAGAAAAGATATTACCATTAGAGACGTTATTGGAACATATGTTTTTCCAAACAGTTTAGTTATTAAGGCTGTCCCAGGGAAAATTTTGTTAAAAGCCCTTGAAAAAACAGCGGAATTTTTTGAAGTAGAAAACAACAAAGTGATTTTTAGTTCTAAATTTAATGTTCCAAAACTACAGTTATATGCTTACGATATGTATGATAATATTAACTATACAATTGATTTAAGAGAACCGCACTCTAAAAGAATAAAAAACGTTACTTTTAAAGGCGAACCCCTAATTGATGATAAAATATATAAAGTTGTTATGAATAACTACCGCGCAGCTGGCGGTGGTGACTATCTCTTTTTTAGAGAATGTGAAACTCTGAAAGATATCCAAATTGATGTGATCGAATTATTAATTAATTATATTTATGAGAAAAAAGAAATTATTGTAAATACGACAAATAATATTAAGATTATTTACTAAAGAAAAGCAGGTGTAGAAAATGAAAAAATTATTAACAATCTTTCTTATGATTATTTTTACAGTTTCTTTAGCTGGATGTAACGAACAACCAACTGATGAAACTCCAACTATTGAAAAAGTTAAAACTGAATTAACTCTTGATAATGTTTTAGATAATACAACATTACCTACTGAAATTGATGGTATAAGTATTTCATGGCAAAGCAGTAAACCAGATTTAGTTTCATCTAATGGGGTTATTACTAAGCCGGCTGTTGATGTCTCAACAATTTTAACTGCTGTTTTAACTGACGGCGATCGAGTAATGACAAAAATATTTGATGTTATTATTTTAGGTGAAGTTTCTGCTGATTATGATAAGGTTCAAAAAGCAGTTGAAAGTGTTTCTTTTGAAGAATATGAAGTTATTGATGATCTTCCTTTGTTTGATACATTAGATGGTGATATTACAGTGTTATGGTCATCTAGTAACAGTGATGTTATTTCTTCTACTGGGGAAGTTACTAGACCAGAAGCAGATAGTGGTGATGCGCTAGTTACAATGACAATGATTGCAACTTATAATGATGTTGTTATTCAAAAAGATTTTGTTTTCACAGTAATAGATTTATCACAAACTGTTGTTTACATCGGTTATTATGCTGGAGCTGATGATTTATTTGGTGAAGCATTAAAAGCTTTCCTTCACGAATTAATTAACGATCATACTGTTATTTCTTATAGCCAAGTAAGTGAAGCATTAAAAGTTACTGACTTAGATCCAAATAACTCTGAAAATATTATTTTACTTTATTCGGGAGCTTCAATTGATAAGGATAATCGTTGTAGTTCAAGTTGTCCGTCAGGTTCTTGGAACAAAGAACATGTTTGGCCACAATCACTTGGTAATTTTAATACTGGTGACGCGCCTGGAACTGATTTACACGCTTTAAGACCTACTTATGTATCAATTAATAGTATTAGAGCCAGTTTAGACTTTGATTATGATGATGGTACCGGAACTGAAATTTATTATAACGGAATCGCTACTGGAAACTATTATGATTCAAATAGTTTTGAACCACGTGATGAAATTAAAGGCGATATCGCTAGAATGATTTTTTATATGGCAGTCCGTTATGAAGGCGATGATGGTTTTGCTGATTTAGAAATCGATAATATGGTTGGCGATGGAGCTCCAACAATTGGCGTATTAGCTGTTTTACTTGAATGGAACTTAAATGATTTACCTGATGAATTTGAGATGCATCGAAATGAAGTTATTTTTGGGATTCAACACAACCGCAATCCTTTTATTGATCATCCGGAATTCGCAACATTAATATGGGGAACTCTATAAACTTTTTAATGATATCCTATTTAAAAAAAGGCGCTAAATATTTAGCGCCTTTAATGTAGGTGTTTCATTTTTAGATTATTCTTCGTATGCTCCGTAAACAACTACTTTATATAGATCATCTTCAATTTTAAAGACATCTACTCTTTGGCCTTTTTCACCAACTTTGTTTACGAAATCGATCATTTTTGCTTGGTTTGAAAACATTTTTACTTTACTTGCATCATTAACAGAATTATATCTGTATTTATAAAATCTTTGTCCTGGATTTTCATTTTGTACAGTATTACATCCTTCATCTAGATGAGGCCCTTGGCCATCTCTTCTTCCACCTAGTAAATGTAATCCACGGCCCATATCACGACGGTAATATCCGCCATTACCATAACCATTACGGTAGTCTCTTCTACCTCTTCTTGGTCGATCATCGTCGCCAAAAAACATTTCTCTTCTCATTATTCTCCCTCTCTCTCACACCTACACTTAAATTATAAATCTATTTTTATTTTTGTCAATAAAAAAGCCATCAAAAATGACGACTTTTTTAAACTTTTTGTAAAGAAATTATGATAAATAAGCTTCTTTTACTTTTTCATCATTTAATAAATCTTTAGAAAGTCCAGAGGCAATAATTTTTCCTGTTTCCAAAACATAACCTTTATTAGATACATGTAATGCACGATTAGCATTTTGTTCTACTAACAAGATTGTTGTCCCATTTTCATTGATGTCTTTAATAATATTAAAAATTTCATCAACTAATAAAGGAGCTAATCCCATTGATGGTTCATCAAGTAGCAAAATTTTCGGTCTACTCATTAAAGCACGCCCCATCGCAAGCATTTGTTGTTCTCCTCCAGACAATGTTCCTCCAGATTGATTTCTTCTTTCTTTTAACCTTGGGAAACGTTTATATACCGTTTCTAAATCTTCAGCAAATTCTTCACTATTTTTTCTAGTATATGCCCCCATTTGTAAATTTTCATAAACTGTTAAGCCTGGAAAAATTCTTCTTCCTTCAGGAACATGCGATATTCCCATTTCAACAATTTTATGAGGTTCAATTCCTTCCAGTGAATTTCCTAAAAATAAGATATCCCCTTCAGTCTTTTTAAGTAGCGCAGAGATTGTCTTTAAAATCGTTGATTTCCCTGCCCCATTCGAACCAATTAATGTTACAATTTCGCCTTTTTTAACCTCAAATGAAACACCTTTTATAGCGTGAATAGCACCATAGTGCACATGTAAATTTTCTACTTTTAACATATTATTCTCCTAAATAAGCCTTAATAACATCTTTATTGTTTTTAATTTCATCAGGTGTTCCTTTAGCAATAATTTTTCCATAATCAATTACCACAATTCTTTCACAAATTCCCATAACTAGTTTCATATCATGTTCAATTAGTAAAATTGATACTTTAAATTGATCTTTGATTAGTTTAATTGTTGCCATTAATTCTTCAGTTTCTTGAGGGTTCATTCCAGCGGCTGGTTCATCTAATAATAATAATTTTGAATTAGTTGCAAGAGCTCTTGCAATTTCTAATTTACGTTGCTTCCCATAAGGAAGGTTCTTAGCGAGTTCTTCACTATATGATTCAAGATCAAAAACACTTAAAAGTTCCATTGCAACTTTATTTGCTCGCTCTTCTTCATCTTGAAATTTCTTTGTTTTAAAAACACTTGCGAAAACTCCATAATCCATTTCGTTATGATATGCTACCTTAATATTATCAAGGACAGTCATATTTTTAAAGAGACGGATATTTTGAAAAGTTCTACTACTGCCAAGCATTACAATTTGACTAGGCTTTTTATTAATCGTACTTACGTTATTTAGTTTTATTGATCCTTCAGTTGGAACATATACCCCCGTAAGTAAATTAAAGATTGTTGTTTTACCTGCCCCATTCGGACCAATTAATCCAACAAGTTCACCTTCGTCCATTTTAATATTAAAATTGTCTACTGCTTTTAATCCCCCAAACATAATAGTTAAGTTTTCTACTTCTAAAATACTCATTATTACTCACTCTCCTTTGCAAAGAGTTTGTTAAATAATCCAGCAACCTTATTATATCCTAAGACAAAAACTTTATACACTTTATTTAATGTGTTTGTTAAACTGAATTCTTTAGTTCCCATTAGTCCTTGTGGTCTAAATAACATCGTACTAATTAATAAAATAGAATATAATAATAAACGATATTTTTCAAACTCACGGAGTGCTTCAGGTAAATATGTTAAGAAGATAGCGGCCATAACTGCTCCACTTAAACTTCCCATACCACCAAGAACAACAATAACAAAAATCTCTACAGATTTAATAAAGCCAAATGTTGCTGGTGCTAAGTACCCAATTTGGAAAGCATACATTGCTCCCCCTACGCCACCAAATAATGATGCCATAACGAAACCAATAATTTTATATTTTGTAATATTAATTCCAACACTTTCACTAGCGATTTCATCTTCTCTAATTGACAAAATTGCTCGTCCATGTCTTGAGTTCATAAATAAATAAATAGTCGCAACAATTACGACTGTAGTCCAAAAAGCAATTGGGAAAGTCATAATTCGAGGAATCCCAGTTAACCCTTGTGCTCCACCAGTAATATCTAAGTTTGTTAAAATTACTTTTACAATTTCTCCAAACCCTAATGTCATAATTCCTAAATAATCTCCTCTAAGTCTTAAGGCAGGTGTTCCTACTAAAATCCCAACAATACTTGTTGTTACAACAGCTGCTAAAGCTGAAATTATAAATAACAATAAATCATTTGTAATTGTTCCTTTAAGTGCAATTGCAGTTAAAGCTGCTGTGTAGGCTCCAATCGCCATAAATCCAGCGTGACCAAGAACTAATTGACCTAAAAAGCCAGTTGCAATGTTTAAACTTGTTGCCATAATGATAAAGACACAAATGAATACTAAAATTGTTGAGTAATAACGACTTAATATTCCGAAATTAATTAATGAATTCAGAATAATAAAGATTGTTACTACCGCAATAATAATTCTTAATACTCCATATTTAGAATCTATTTTTAATGGTTTATATTTTAATGTTTTCATAGTTACACCTTCTCCTTGACGTTTTTCCCAAGAATTCCGGAAGGTTTAAATAATAATACTAAAATTAAAATCCCAAATACTAAAGCATCAGCCCAACGACTTGAGATATATCCTTTAGTCATTGTTTCAATTATCCCAATTGCATATCCTCCAAGCATTGCTCCAAAGATATTTCCTATTCCTCCAAAGACGGCAGCAACGAATGCCTTTAATCCAGGCATTACTCCCATAGTTGGATAAACTTGAGTATAGGCGATACTATAAAAGATTCCCCCAAGTGCTCCTAAAGCACTCCCAATTGCGAATGTTAAAGAAATAATGCCATTAACATTTATTCCCATTAACATTGCTGCTTCTTTGTCTTGTGAGACAGCTCTCATTGCTTTTCCTGGTTTTGTCTTTTTAATAAAGAAAGTTAATAACACCATCATAATAATTGATATTCCAATTGTGTATAACATAATTAACGGAATATCAATTCCAAAAAGAACAATAACATCTTTTGAAATTAATTGTGGCATAACTTTTGGTTGTGGTTTAAAAATTAATAATGCTAAGTTTTGTAAAAATAAACTCATTCCAATGGCGGTTATTAAGGCCGATATCCTTGGCGCAGTTCTTAATCTTTTGTAAGCAATCTTTTCAGTTGCAATTCCGATTAAAGCTGCTAGCATCATTGACATAATTACGATTACAATAAATGGTAACTCTATTGGCATTGTCGTCGCAAAAAGAAACGCAAAATAAGCACCAAACATCATTATCTCACCATGCGCAAAGTTTATTAATTTTATTATCCCATATACCATTGTATAACCAATAGCAATAAGTGCATAGATACTCCCTGTATTTAATCCATTAATCAATTGTCTAATGAATAATTCTAAATCTGCATTCATGAATACACCTCTTTAAGTACTAAAAGGGAAGTTTTAACTTCCCTAATGTTTTATTATTGACCTTCTACTTTTGCTACTACTACTTGTTCACCATCAACAATTTGAATCATTGTGATTGATTTAATTGGATCTCCGTTTTCATCAAACTTAATAGATCCTGTAACAGCTTCTGTCATATCTAAATCTTGTAATGCTGCAATAATTGCAGCTGCATCTAAACTTCCTGCATCTTCCATTGCATTTGCCATAGCATATACTGCGTCATATGCTAAGGCTGCTAAAGCCGTTGGTGCTGAACCAAATTGTTCAGTAAAGTTTGCAACAAAGTCTTGAACGATTTGTGCTTCATCAGTTTTTGCATAATGATTTCCAAAGTAACTACCTTCAGCAACATCTGCATAATCTGCTTCAATTGAATCCCAACCGTCTCCACCAATGAATGGTATTTCCATACCTTTTGCTTTTGCTTGAGTTAAGATTGCTCCAACTTCTGCAACGTAACCAGGTAAGAATACCGCTTCAGCACTTGATGCTTGAATAACTGTTAGTAATGAACTGTAGTCATCATCTCCAGCACCGAATGTTAAAGTTTCAACTACTGTTCCTCTAGTTTCAAATTCACTAATAAATGCTAATGCAAGTCCTTCACTATATGCATCATCTCTATTGTATAAAACAGCTACATTTTCAATTTCTAAAGTTTCGTCTGCGAATACTGCAGCAACACTTCCTTGGTAACTATCTGTATAACATGCTCTAAATACATTGTCTGCATCTAACGTAACATCAGGATGTGTAGCAGTTGGAGTTAATACTGGCATATTATCTTCAACAGCTAATTCTTTTATTGCTAAAGTTACACCACTAAATGTCCCACCAATTAAAGCATGAATTTCATCTTCATCTCTTAAACGGTTGTATGCATTTACACCTTCAGTAGGATCTCCTTTGCTATCGTAAGCAATTAATTCTACCGTTTTTCCTAAAATTCCCCCTGCTGCATTTAATTCCTCTACAGCTAATTGAGCACCTTGTTGTACAGAAACACCGTACATTGAATAATCTCCTGTTAGAGGTCCAATTACCCCAAGTCTTACAGTTTCGTCTCCTCCACCACATGCACTTAGTAGTAATGCAGAAGATAATGTTAATGCTAATAATAATAGTTTTTTCATAATTGCTCTCCTTTATATTATATGTTTTAGATTAAGGATACTATAAGGAAGACAGACATGCAAGAAGTGAAAACGCTTTTATTCTATGAAAATGTTTTCATAGAATAAAAATATCTAATTGTCCGAAATCTTAGAAAAACTTATTTATAAAAACATCCTTTATCTCTTTAAATAAGACCTTATTGCGATAATACTCCCTTGTTTATAAAGGAAATATTTATTTTCCACTTTTTATTCCCTTTTACGGTGATTTTTGGTAAAATAGATATACACTCAAAAAATATAGAGGTGATTTTATGATTACAATTAAAGTGCAAAATAAGGAATACAAGTTTGACAAAGAACTCCGCTTAAGTGAATTACCAGAGGCAAGTAATAAAGACTACATTGTCGCTAGAGTAAACCACAGAATGCGTGAACTTTCTTATAAATTTTATTATGACGCAACTGTCGAATTTTTGTCAATGGATAATCCAGAAACTGTTCACATTTATGAACAAAGTTTACGTTATTTAATCGCAATGGCATTTAAAAATATTTATCCTAACTATAAAATAAAATTTAAATATAGTATTTCTAGATCTATTTTTTGTTATATTGTTAATGAAGATAATCCTAATATAGATGAAGTTTTAACAAATTTAAGAACGGAAATGGCTCGACTAGTAAAACTCGATATTCCTTTTAAAAGAGTTACAATGACAACTCAAGAAGCAATTGATTTTTATATGGAAAATGATTATCAAGATCGCATTGATATTATTGAATATCGTCCTGATAATAAGGTTCATTTTTATGTATGTGATGGTTATATGAACTATATGTATGGATATATGGTTCCTTCTACTGGTTATTTAAGTAAGTATTTATTTATTCCTTACGAAATCGGCTTTTTAATTCAATATCCTCGAGCTGAGACTAATGGTCAGATCCCAGAATTTAAAGATGCTGTTCAATATGTTAAAACATTAAGAAAAGCATCAATTTGGGCTGATATTGTTGAAGCTAGTACAATCGCTGAATTAAACCGCCATGTTGAAAATGATAGTATCGTCGAATTTGTCCATATGTGTGAGGCAAACCATAATGCTATGCTAACAGAACTTGGTGATAAAATTAAAGCTGATATTCATAATATACGTTTAATTGCAATTGCTGGACCTAGTTCTAGTGGGAAAACAACTTTTTCTAACCGCCTTAGAATCGAATTAATGACAAGAGGATTAAAGCCAGTAACGATTTCTTTAGATAACTATTATTTAAATCGTGAACAAATTACTCCAAATGAAAACGGCGAAATAGATTTAGAGCATATCAATACTTTAGATATTGAATTATTCAATCAAAATATGTTAGATTTAATTGCTGGAAAAGCAACTGATATCCCAATCTTCAACTTTAAAACAAAAAGTAGAGAAGGTTATACTAAATTAACAGTTTCTGAAGATAACCCAATTATTATTGAAGGAATCCACGCTTTAAATGATCAACTATCAGCAATGATTCCTAAAAAACAAATTTTCAAAATTTACATAAGTCCTCAACTACAAATGAATCTTGATGATCATAATCCAATTAGTATTACTAATTTAAGATTATTAAGAAGAATTGTCCGTGATAAAAAGTTTAGAAACGCTCCAGCTATTCGCACCTTATCAATGTGGGATTCAGTAAGACGTGGTGAATTTAAATGGATTTATCCATATCAAGAAAAGGCTGATTATGTATACAACTCTGGTTTACAATATGAACTATGTGTTATGAAGAAATACGCCTTACCAACTTTACTTGAAATTCCTTATGATAGTGAATATTACGTTACAGCTAACCGCCTTATTAAATTTTTAAAATACTTTGTAGATATTGATGATTCATTTGTGCCATGCAACTCTTTACTAAGAGAGTTTATTGGGGGAAGTTGTTTTGTCTTATAACTCATAAAAAAAAAGCGATAAATCGCTTTTTTTATTTGGCATCTTTTTCAGGATTAAGAATTAAATTAAGAATAATTCCAACTAATGCTGCTAAACTCATTCCAGATAAACTTACTGTTGGAGTAAAAGCAATACTAGCCCCGCCAAGACCAGTAACTAACATTGCTCCGACAATAATCAAGTTTTTCATATTTGATAAATCAACTCTTGCTTTTACTAGCACCTTAACACCGTTACCCGCAATTAAACCATATAAGACAATTGTCATTCCTCCTAATACTCCTGAAGGAATACTTAAGATAAAGACTTGGATTACATCTAAAAAGCCTAACATTATTGCAAAAACAGCTGCGAGTCCTGTTACCCAAACACTGGCATTTTTTGTCATTGCAACAATTCCAGTATTTTCTCCATAAGTCGTATTGGCTGGACCACCCATTGCTGCACTTACAAAAGTAGCCACTCCATCACCAAATAAAGTTTTATCTAGCCCTGGATCTTTTAATAAGTCACGACCAATTACTTCACTTAAAACTGTGTGATTTCCAATGTGTTCAGCAATTGTAACAAACGCAATTGGAGCAAAAATTAGAACAGCTGATAAATTTAATTTATAAGTACCAACAAAATTAAAATTAGGAACTGCGAATAATTTTGTTCCTTCAAAGACAGTAACAACATCTACTACACCAAAAACAACAGCAGTTAAATAACCAATTACAATCGCAATTAAGAAAGGAATTATTTTAAATAACCCTTTACCATAAATACTAACAACTACTACAGTAGAAAAAGTTATTAAAGCAATTAAGGGAGTTGTAAAATCAGTTCCCCCTTTTAAGCCTGCGCTATTAATAGCAATTGGCGCTAAAACTAAACCAATAATGATAATCATTGGGCCAATTACTATTGGTGGTAGTAAACGTTTAAGCCAATCACTACCAACAAATCTAATAATTATCCCAACAATAACATAAACAATCCCAACCGTCATTAACCCAAAATAAGCAGCACTAAAATCTAATGATCCATCAAGATTTACTACTGTAACTGATTGAATTGCGATAATAAAAGCAAAACTACTTCCTAAAAATACTGGGGATTTTGCCTTTGTAAAAGCGATGTAGATTAAGGTTCCAACCCCACTAGCTACTAGTGTTACCCCAACTGGTAATCCTGTTAAAATCGGAACAAGAACTGTTGCTCCAAACATTGCAAAGACGTGTTGTAAGCTCATAAATACCCAACCAATATAACTTTTCGGTTTTTCATGAACATCTAAAAACAGTTCTTCACTCATTATTTCACTCCTTAATGATAAAAAAAGAACTACAGATAAAAAGATACCTGTAGTTTCTCTTTTTTCTTATTTTAGTATTCTACTTTGTTGTTCTTTTTTGCCCATTCTTTAAATGGTGCAACACACTCATCGTGATCTAAAGGGACAACTTTTACTTGTTCTTTTGAAGCTTTACCATTAATAACATCGTAAATATATTGATCATCAAACCCAATATCTGCCGCATCATAACGAGTAGCTCCATAATATAAAGTTTTCATTTTTGCCCAGTGAATTGCAGAAAAACACATTGGACATGGTTCACATTGTGAATAAATCTCACAATCTGATAAATCAAATCTTCCAAGGATTTTAGAAGCTTTTCTAATTGCTACCATTTCAGCGTGTGCTGTTGGATCGTTAGATTCAACAACATGGTTATGTCCAACAGCTATTATTTCACCATCCTTAACGATAACAGCCCCAAAAGGTCCTCCATCGTCAGCACGCATTCCTTTGAATGCTTCATCAATTGCTACTTTCATAAACTTGTTCATTTTAACACCTCGCCTTTTTATTTTTTAAATCTTTAAAAAACTTATTTATCGCCGATTGTCATTACCATAACAGCTTTAGCTGTATGAAGTCTATTTTCAGCTTCTTGATAAACGATTGAATGAGGACCATCAATTACACTGTCTTCTACCTCGTTACCTCTGTCAGCTGGTAAAGCATGCATATAATATACATTAGGACTAGCAAGTGATATCATTTCTTCTGTACATTTCCAACCTTTATATGATTCAAGTAAATCATCAATTACAGCATCACTTTGGTTATTAACCCAACTACCCCAGTTTTTAGGGATAACAATGTCTGCGCCTGTAAATGCTTCTTTCATGTCATGCGTAATTCTAAATGTTCCGCCATTTTCTAAAGCGTTTTTCTTAGCTTTTTCGATTGCCCATTCTGGTAAATCATATCCTTCAGGATAAGCAAGTGTTACATCCATTCCATATCTTGGGAATAATAATATTTGAGTAAGAGGAACAGAAATTGGTTTTTTATGACTTTTTGCATAAGCCCAAATGATCGAAACCTTTAATTTTTTAGTAGTTTTTGTTTTTTCTTGGATAGTCATTAAATCTGCTAACCCTTGCATTGGATGATATAAATCATCTTGTAAACTTAAAATTGGGACAGTTGAATGTTCAGCCATTTTATTTAGAAAATCATTTCCAATTCCCCAAAAACAGTTACGACAAGCGATCGCATGACCATAACTTGATAAAATTACTGCAGTATCTTTTGCACTTTCACCATGCGAAATTTGCATTGTAGATGTGTCTAAAAATGTTGCGTGTCCACCAAGTTGAGCAAGGCCTGCTTCCATTGAGTTTCTTGTTCTTGTTGATTGTTCAAAAAACATGTTAAATGATGTTTTATTTTCTAAATATGGAGTAGGAACATTTGTTTTGAATTTTTCTTTTAAATCATGTGAAACTTCTAATAATTTGTCAATTTGTTCTTTACTCCAGTCTTCTAGAGTAATAAAGTGTTTTCCTTTGTAAAGTGGTTTCATATTATCTCTCCTTATTTCTTTTTATTTACATACATTAAAGGGATTGCAGCATACATTGCCGCCGCTTTAACTAATTCACTTTTATAAGTAACTTCGTTTGGAGCATGAGCTTGATCTTCATGTCCTGGCCCAAAACCAACACATGGAATGCCATAACGACCCATAATTGATACACCATTTGTTGAAAAAGTCCATTTATCAACTAGTGGTTTTTCATTAAATAATCCGTTATACGCTTCAACAGCAGACTGAGTCACATCGTGATCTTCAGCTAAAACCCATGTTGGAAAATAGGATTTAGTAGGATAAACTAAGCCTGTATATGACGCTCTTGCGTAATCATACATTTCAACAATTGCCCCTGCTTCTTTTACTGAAGGTAACTGTCTAATTTCTTCTAAAGCTGATTCAAATGTTTCACCATCTGTTAGTCTGCGGTCAATCGAAATACTGCAACCATCAGCAACAGCACAGCGGGAAGGAGAACTAAAGAATACTTCACTAACTGTTAACGTTCCTTTTCCTAAGAAATCATTATCTAATAATCTTTCGTTTAGTTCTTTAAGTTCTAATAAAATTGGGGCCATTTTGAAAATTGCATTATCTCCTCTTTCTGGAGCTGACCCATGACAACTAATTCCATGAGTAGTAACTTTTATTTCCATTCTTCCACGATGTCCACGGTAAATATTACATGAAGTCGGTTCCGTAATAACAACAAAATCAGGTTTTATTTTTGATTCTTCAACGATATATTGCCAACATAATCCGTCACAATCTTCTTCTTGAACTGTTCCAGTAACAAGAAGTGTATAATCGTCTTCTAGTTTTAAATCTTTAATGATTTTACCAGCATAAACCATTGAAGCCATTCCACCTTCTTGGTCACTTCCCCCGCGTCCACCAATTAGCTCGTCATCTTCAAACCCAAGGTAAGGATCAAATGTCCAGTTGTCCATATTACCAACACCAACAGTATCAATATGAGCATCCATAGCGATTAAATGTTTACCGTGTCCGATATAGCCTAAAATGTTACCCATAGGGTCTATTTCAACTTTATCGAATCCGACTTTTTCCATTTCTTCTTTAATTCTTAATACAACCTTGTTTTCATCACAGCTTTCACTAGGAATAGCGATCATATCGCGCAAAAACTTAGTAATATCAGCTTTATATGATTCTGCTTTTTCTAAAATATCTTTAAAATTAACATCCATTTTCTTTTTCACTACTCCTCACGCATTTTTTTGATTTTTTTATCGATTTCGAAAATTTTATTATATTCATTATCCCAAAATTCTGGTTTTTTCATTGAATCTAAATATTCTTGTTTATAACCAAATTTTAACCAGTCTTTTTCTTTTTGGATAAATAATTTTTCTTTTTGTGATGGAGTTCTATAATCAACAATATCTTCTACTCCGTTTTTTCTAAATACATCAACAAACCATCTATCTAATACAAAATCTTCAATTTCTAAATATCTTCTTTCAAGATCTTCTAAGACACTAACGTATCTGTCAAACCCATCAGTTGCGATTGTAAGAACATTATCTTCAGGACCAAGTTTCAAATATTTAGCCATTTTAATTGCTCCGATAATATTGCAAATACCTGAAGGTCCAAAGAGTTCTCTCATTGCTTCTGCTTTTTTGCGGTCAACACCATTTTTAACTAAAGTATCAATTCCGTCATGCATTACTTTTAATCCTCTTACAGTATCGTCATCTTTAATTAAAGCGATGAAATCTGTATTTAAAGCATTATGAATTAAAGTAATCATTTTGTCGCCAATTCCTTCAATTCTGTGTTGTCCTCTACCACCATTCATTAATGTTGAACATTCGTATGGTTCTAAGGCTGTTACTTTTGCTTCTGGGAAGACTTTTTTAATATGGTCTCCAGCTGCTAAAGTTCCTGCACTACCTGGTGCTGATACATAACATGCAATTCTTCCGTTTCCGATTCCTTTTACTGCTTCAACTGCACTACCACCAGTAACATGACGATGCCAACGATAGTTTGGCATTAACTCAAATTGTGCTAAAGATCTCATTTTAGGATCTTTTTTAAGTTCATACGTTCTTTCTAATGTTAAAATTACATCTGATTCTGTTCCTGGAGTTAAATCAAGTTTCGCTCCATATTTTTCAATTCTTTCGTATCTTTCGTTACTCATGTTGTCTGGCATAATAACGATCGCATCATATTTCATTAAATTACAAATATAAGCAACCCCAATTCCAAAGTTTCCTGTTGATGGACCTAAAATTGTATGTTCACCAGCAACGATACTACCATCAATACTACCTTCAATTAATGTTGAATAACCAGCTCCAACTTTATGAGACCCAGAAGGAATATATTTTCCTAACATTACTACAATATTAGCGTCTACTCCTGTAAGTTCTTTCGGTAATACAATTTTATGAACTTCATTGTTTTCATCTTTCCAATTAATATTGAATAAATTAATCGGATCGAGTTCATCTTCTTTTAATGCTTTAAGAGCTCTTGCTCTAATGTCTTTGTCGATCTTATTTGGATGTAACATCTCATCATAAGTCGGACCAAATGGTATTTTACTCATTTCTTTCACCTCGTTTTTTATTTTAATGCTTTAATTAATGCTTGTAAATCAGGTTTTAAAGATAGCGGCGCTTGTGTTGCTTTTAGCGCATTTGCAGTATCTTTTAACCCATTACCCGTAACAATCACAGTTACAGTGTCGGTATGTTTAATAATACCTTGTTGTAATGCATTTATCACTCCTGCGAACCCAGCTACTCCGGCAGGTTCACCAAATATCCCTTCTTTCGATCCTAAAATTTTCATTGCTTCTAAAATTTGTTCATCACTTACAGTAATCCACGTTCCTTTTGATTTCGTAACAGCCTTTTGCGCTTTAACAGGATTTCTTGGAATCCCTACAGCAATACTGTCAGCGATTGTGTTTTCCTCTGCTTCTACTAAAGGGCATCCTTCAGTATATGCAGTATAAAAGGGACTACATCCGTCACTTTGAACTCCGAGAATTTTTGGAATTCTATCGATTAATCCAACCATGAATAAATCGTAAAATCCTTTATAAACTCCTCCAATTGTACAACCGTCCCCAACAGATACACTTACCCAGTCTGTTACTTTAAAATCAAGTTGTTCTGCGATTTCTAAGGCAACTGTTTTTTTACCCTCAACTAAATGCGGGTTAATTGCTGCGTTTCGGTTGTACCAGCCAAAATGATTAATAGCCGCTTTTGATAAATTGAAAGTGTCTTTATAGTCACCCTCAACGCTTATCACTTTTGCCCCATAGATAAGTAATTGCGATAGCTTACCAAGAGGTGCTCTTTTTGGGACAAAAATAACTGTTTTAAGTCCCATTCTAGCAGCGTTTCCTGCTAATGAAGATGCTGCATTCCCTGTAGAACTACAAGAAATCACTGAAGCATCTTCTTCAATTGCTTTCATCACCGCAACCGCTGAAGCGCGGTCTTTTAGTGATGCGGTTGGATTTAATCCTTCATCTTTTAAATATAAGGCTTTTAATCCAAGGTCTTTCTTTAAATGAAATGACTCATAAAGTGGTGTCCACCCGACTTTTAAAGTGTTAGAAAAGTCACGATCTTTTACACTCATTAAATATTTATAACGCCACATTGTATAATCAGGGTTGGCTTTAAAATATTCTTTATTAATAACTTGTTTTAATGCTTCATAATTATAATTAATATCTAATATTCCCTTTTCACCACATTCGTCACAGGTATTAAGTTTACTTGTTTTATCAAATGTTTTATGGCAAAGAGTACATTCATAGTTTTTAACGTATTTCACTTTATATCACCATTTCTTTTTTTATATTTAGCTTTTATTCTTCTAAAGGTACTAACGCAAATTTAGTAACGTCGAATAATCCTTTATCAGTTAATTTAAGTTCAGGGATAACTGGTAAAGACATGAATGCAAGACTTAAAAAAGCATCATCTACTGCTTTATTAACACCCATTTCACGAGCTTTTTTGTCCATTTCTTTTAGTTTTCCTTCAATTATTTTAACTTCTGTATTAGTCATTAATCCAGCGACTTCAAGTCGAATACTTTCAAATACCTTACCATTATTAACTAAGGTAATTCCGCCTTGAATTCTTTCAATTTCTTGCATGGCAATTTTCATATCTTGATCATTATCACCAATGACTATTAAGTTGTGCGAGTCATGAGCAATTGTCATGGCTACAGCCCCATTTTTAAGGCCATATCCTTCAACTAATCCCAATCCAACATTGCCAGTTTGATGATGTCTTTCAACAACAGCAAGTTTTAAAATGTTAGAATTATTGTCTTGTTTATAAATACCGTTTTCAATTGTTACTTCTCTAATAACCTTTGTAGTAGTAACGTTTTTAGGAATAAGTTGAATTACTTTTACTCTATTGTTTTTTAATTTAATATCAAAATTAACTTTGCTACTATCTTTGATATTAACAGTATTAGTTACATAACCATTCGTATAAAGAACAGGGTCAAATAAGGCTTTATTCCCTTTAGCAACCAATTCTCCTTTAATGTAAACTTCGTCAACGTCAATTTCTTTCAAAGAATCAAAAACCACTAAGTCAGCATCATAACCTGGCGCAATTGCTCCAATATTATCTAACTTATAGCATTCTGCAATATTAATTGTTGCCATTTGAATAGCAGTTAATGGATCAACCCCATTTTCAATTGCTAGTTTAATATTATAGTTAATATGTCCTTCGTTTCTAATGTCCTCAGAATGTTTATCGTCTGTGCAAAATAAGAGTCTTCTACTATTTTGAATAGTAACTCCTTTTGCCAGTGCCTTAACATTTCTTGTAGCTGACCCTTCTCTTAAATGAATATACATTCCTCGTGCTACTTTTTCATGAAGTTCTTCAGCTGTTGTACATTCATGATCAGTTTTAATTCCTGATAGTTTATAAGCATTAAGTTCTTTACCATGCACACTAGGCGCATGACCATCTTTTACAAAATCAGCCATGTATTCCAACTTTTTATGAACTTCAGGATCACCATAAATAACTCCTGGATAATTCATCACTTCACCAAGTCCTAAAACACCTTTATTATTTCTAAATTTTTTAATGTCTTTTGAAGTAATAATTGCACCACTTGTTTCAAATGATGTTGCTGGGACACAAGAAGGAATCATAATATTAACATTAAGTGGTCCAAAAATACTTGAGAAAATCATATATTTAATTCCCTCTATACCACTTACATTAGCTATTTCATGTGGATCAGCAATGATTGATGTTGTTCCTTTTGGAACAATGATTTTCGCAAATTGTGGAGGTGTTAACATTGATGATTCAATATGAACATGACCATCTATGAAGCCAGGAGCAACAAACCGATTTTTTAAATCGAGTTCTTCTTTCCCTTGATATTCTCCTATTCCCACAATTTTACCATCAGTAATGGCGATATCTCCTATTTCTATTTCCCTTGTAAAAACATTAATAATTTTACAATTTTTTAAAACTAAATCGGCAATTGCATCTCCCCTTGCTACTTTCGCAAGTTTTATTGTATCCATAGTTTGCCTCACTTTCTAAAATCATTTTATAAAGTTAAAATGAAGTTTTTAAGTAAATTTAATGCTACTGTTTTTCGATATTCTTTATTTGATCTTTGATCATCAATTGGTCGAATTACTTTGCTATATTCGTCAATTGTTTTTTGGATATTTTCTTTAAAACTATCAATTGTTATGCCAACAACATTTTTTTCTAGTTGTTGGTTTCTAACAACTGTTGGTCCAACCGCTCCAAATGCTACACGAAAATCCTGGATGATATTATTCTTCACTTCAACAACTCCAGCAAAAGAAACTTTAGAAATTGCATCAGCTTTTCTTCCTCCTACTTTTTGAAAACTACTATTAGTAAAATCTTCAATAGGAATCTTAATTTCAACGATCATTTCGTTATTTTGTATAGCTTTTTTACCTGGTCCAGTAATAAAATCACTAATTGGAACAATGCGGGTATTTTCAACACTTTCAACTACAACTAAAGCATTTAAAATATATAAAACTGGTAAAGAGTCTCCGGCTGGAGAGGCGTTTCCAATATTTCCGCCAATAGTCGCCATATTTCTGATTGCCGGAGAAGCCATAATTCCTAATGCTTCTACTAAAAGCGAAGGCGTTAATGGATGGTTTTTTAAATCTTCAAGCGTCATTCCACTGCCAATATTAATAAAGCCTTCTTCTTCCTTAATATATTTTAATTCCTCGATATTATAAATTAATAAAGTGTCTTTTTTAAATTTTGGTAAAGTGTTACTCCAAGCGCGGTTTTGAATCATTAAATCAGTTCCCCCCGCAAGTAATTTATAATCACCTTCATTTAATAAAACTAATGCTTCATCTAAGGTCTTTACTATTATATTTCTCACCAAAGACCATCTCCTTTTTTAGCAGCTGTTTTAACTGCTTTGATAATTGCATTATATCCTGTGCAACGACAAAGGTTTCCTGATAAACCAATCTTTATTTCTTCATCAGTAGGATGAGGATTTTTATTTAATAACGATTCTGAGGCAATCAACATTCCTGGTGTACAAAATCCACATTGAACAGCTCCAGCATCTTCAAATGATTCTCGCAAGATTTCATGTCTTTTTGTTTTGCTGTACTCTTCAATTGTCATAATCTTTTTTCCTTCTACTGTCCCTAAAGGAACAATACAAGAATTAACAATTTTATCATCAATTAAAACAGCACAAGCTCCACATTCACCTTCGCCACAACCTTCTTTTACCCCAGTGAAACTAAATTGTTCACGTAAAATGTCAAGTAGTCTAGCAGTAGGGCTTTCATCTATTTCCACTTCTTTATTATTTAAATTAAATTTTATTTTAGCCATTATTTATCAACTCCATAATATATTCAGGGGTAACTGGAATTTTAGTTACTTTTTTATTAATTGCATTTTCAATTGCAAGAGCTACTGCTGGTGCACCACCAACTAAAGTTAACTCTCCTGCTCCTTTTGCTCCATATGGACCAAGGGGATATGGATTATCCATTAAAAATGTTTCCATCGGAGGAGTATCTCCTGTTGTTGGGATAATATAGTCTGTAACATTTTTATGTTTAATTTTTCCATCTTCATTTTTCATAACTTCTAAATATCCGTAACCTACACCTTGTAAAATTCCGCCATCAGCTTGGCCCATGATAATCCGTTCATCAATTGCTTTTCCAACATCATAAACGCTCCATATTCCAACTAATGTAACTTGGTAAGTAATTGGAGACACTTCAACTTCAACAATGTTTACTCCCCATGAATATGCAGGGTAAGCGTCCCCAATAAAGTTCTTTTCGTCCCATTTAATGTACTCAGGTTGTTTATAACGTTCTGAAACAATAATTGCTTCACCATCAACCCATTTTTCTTTTAACTGTTTAGCTGCTCTAGCAACAAGTCCTCCAACAACCATAATCGTTCTTGAAGCAACTGTTGGTCCACTATCTGGCACTAAGTCAGTATCTGGTTTATTATAAATAACTTGATCAAACGGAATTTCCAAAATTTGCGAAACAATTTTTTTCATTGTTGTTTGAATTCCTTGTCCCATATCAACAGCAGCAATTAAAATCGTTACTTTATCGTCTTTCCCTTTATCAAGTTTTACTAACGCTTTAATATGGTCAGCTTCACCACTACCAGTGAATCCACAACCATGTAAGAACCAGCTCATACCGATTCCTTTATAAACGCCGGCTTTTTCATAAGCTTTAACTTTCTTTTTATAATCAGCCATTTCCATTGCTTTTTCAATCATCTTATCCATAATAATTGGATCTCTAAATTTACCACGAGTAGATGTCGCGTCATTTTGTTTTGCTAAATATTTCAATCTTAATTCTAAAGGATCTAAGTTTAATTCTTTAGCAATATGATGCATAAACATTTCAATTGCAAACAGCATTTGTGGTGCTCCAAAACCTCTAAATGCCCCATTAGGAACAGTGTTAGTCAAGAAAACATCACCACTTATTTCTAAATTATCGATTGTATATGCTCCAGTAGAGGCAATTAAAGCACGTGATAACACAACTCCACTAAGGCCAATTGATGCTCCTGCATCAATTGCTACTTTCGCGGTTAATCCAGCAATTTCATTTTTATCATCAATTGCTGCTTCCATATGAATCCAAGCTGGATGGCGTTTAGTAGTTACTTGCATATCCTCTTCTCTTTCATATATCAACTTAATTGGCTTTTTAATTTTTCTTAAAGCAACTGCAAGTTGGCAGCCAATTAATGATGGAAATTCTTCTTTTCCCCCAAATGCTCCCCCAACTACAGCTTGCTTAACTTGTACTTCGTCATCCCCTGCTTCTAAAACGGCTTTTACCGCATTTTTAACGTAATAGGGACATTGGATAGAGCCAGTTAAAGTAACCTTCTCTCCACTTATCTCACCAATCATTCCTTGTGGTTCAATATAAAGTTGTTCTTGATACCCTGAACTATAATCATATTTAATAACCTTTTGTGCTTCTTTAAAAGCCTTAGGTGAATCTCCTTTAACAAAATGATAATTAATAGCACTATTAGTTCTTTTAAATAGTGGTGTTAGTTCTTCGTATTCAATTTCTATTTTGGCGATAAGATCAGTGATTACATCTTTATCTTCCCCAACAATTAACATAATCGGTTCGCCGTAATAAGTTACTGTTTTTTCTGTGAAAACTGGCATATCATCAAAAATGACCGAAACAACATTTTTACCTGGGATATCATGGTAATCTACTTTGTAATATCCTTTTGGTAAATCTGGTAAAATTATTTTTTTAATGTTTGCTTTAGATTTTGTAGACCTTACAGTTTTAGCATAAAGCATTCCTTCAATTTTGATATCATCAACATACTTTGCTTTTCCTGACATTTTGATTAAACTATCAACTTTTCTTACTGATTTACTAATATCTTCCATCTATTTTGCCTCCTATAAAAATCATTTAATAATAACTTTAGTAAAACTGTGTTCTAAAATCTATACAAATAAGTATGAATATTCATTAATAACAACATCAATGATTGTTTTAAGTTCTTCTGAAACAGTGTTATCTCCAACATTATAAACAAAAATTTTCCCTGCTTCATCACGAACTTTAAAGGCTGTTTCATTTAAGCGTAGGAATCCAACATTTGTTGAATCGTAAAAATCGTGTTCTGTCCAGAATAAAGTAATTTTATCTTTATAAGGGCGACCACTATGGGGACAGAAAGTTCCACAGTTTCCACATTCATTACACATTCCATCAACATGAATAATTTGTTGTTTTTGGTCAAACAATGTTGAATTAACATTAATACTAACATTTGCTCTATTTGGACAAACGTCTGAACAAATATCACAAACTTGATCACAAACTAAACAACGTGACCCTTCTAGTGCTGCTTCAATTCTTTCTTCTAAAGTTCCTTTTTTAGCGTATAGTTCTTCTTGATTTTGAAGCACTGATACTCTCGTGAAATCATTCCTTAAGCCTTCTTTATTTAAAATGTCAATTGCCACTTTTTTAGCGTCAGCCACTGCTTTAACAATTGTTTTAGCCCCCGCTTTAGAATCTCCTGCAACATAAACATTTCTAACTGATGTTTCATTATGACTATTAATTACTGGATAACCCCAGTCATTTAAGGAAATATTATTTCTTTCATAGCCAGTTTTATCAACTTTTGTTCCAATCGCATTAATAATTGTGTCACATGCCATTTCAAATGTTTCACCAGTTGATTTTGCTTTATTATTAACTAACTCGTTTTTAACACAAGTTAATGTTTTTCCATCAAACTCTAGTGGTGATGTTAAAAATTTAATTTTTACACCATCTTCAAGCGCTTCATAATACTCTTCAGTTGTTGCTGGCATAACACCTTTAGTACGGCGGTAAATCAGGGTAACGTCTTCTACTCCCTTAGTACGAATCGCACTACGGGCACAATCCATTGATACATCTCCACCACCAACTACGACTACGTGACGACCAAGATCTAATGAAAGTTTACTTGCTTTTGATTTTTCTAAGAAATCTAGTGCTTCTAAGGCTAGTTCTTTTCCACTATTTAATGGATTAAAACCTTTTAACCAAGAACCAATCGCAATTACAATGTATTCGTAATCTTTTTTAAGTTCAGCAACATCAAAATCAGGAGCAACTCCAAAGTGGAAATTAACTCCGGCTTTAACTGCTAATTGATAATCTCTTTCAATCATTTCTGAAGCAATTCTAAATTCAGGAATAACATATGTAACAACTCCCATTGGTTTATCACGTTTTTCAAAAACATCGACTTCTACACCGTTACGACGTAAGAATAAGGCAGTTGCTGTCCCCCCGACTCCAGCACCGATAATCGCTACTTTTTTAGAGGTTTTTAATTTTGTTACTTCAGTAGCCTCAATAAATTTATCTTGAGCAGCTAAAACAGCTACTTTCTTCACATCACGAATTGAT
>CAYZEW010000006.1:0-38723 GCA_964477825.1 uncultured Candidatus Izemoplasmatales bacterium
AATTATAACTATAATCAAAAGCCCTTCTTGTGTTACTTGGATAAACTCCTTTACCACCAGCATGAGCCATTACAAGTACTTGATTATTATTATTTTCTTTAAGCCAAACATTTTCTTTAGCATATTTTGGCTTAGAAATAGCAAACATTGTTGTTAAAATAATAACTATTAATAGTACTATTGTTAGTAATTTTTTTAGTATTTTCATCCTATTTCTCCTAGTTTTTAATTTCTTTATTTACAAACAACTTTATTTCTTCCAGCTTCTTTCGCTAAATATAAATTTTCATCAGCTTTTTTAATAATTTCCTCAACTGAGCCAATTTCCTCATGTGGGAAAGAAACTCCCCCGATTGAAACAGTGATTTTTATTTCTTGATTTTTATATCTAATGACGCTATCTTCAACTAATCTTCTAATTTTATCTGCGGCAGTGATTATTCCACTATTAGTTGCGTTAGGTAAAACTACTAAAAACTCTTCACCACCATAACGAATTAAAGTATCTTCTTTTCTTAAGTTTTCTTTGACGATATCTGAAAAATTAATTAAGACTTTATCACCAACAATATGGCCATATGTATCATTAACTCTTTTAAATAAATCTAAATCTAACATTAATACACCAATTGGGGTATTTGTTCTAACTGAACGACTAAATTCTTCTTTCAATCTTTCCATTCCAAAACGACGGTTATAAGTTTTAGTTAATGGATCTAAAATTGATAACTGTTCTAATTTATCATGAATTATTGCGTTATTAAAACCAAGTGATAAGCCATGGGTATAATTACTAATATTTTGTAAAATATCTGCTTCAAAATAAGTAGTAGACGCTAACATTATTAGCGCTATAACTTCATTTTTATAACTAACTGGTTCAATTAAAATTGATCTTGGTGGAAAATCAATAAACCCCGCTTCAATTTTGATTTCTTTATGGAACTCAAAAAAGGTTCTCTCGTTTTTACTAAACGCTTTATTAATAATTTCTAAGTCAACCATTTTTTCAGGGTCTTTAATTAAATGACTATATGAGACTTCAATATAGCCTCCTTTATCAATTAAAATCATTCCTGCTTTTGCATTTGTATAATGCAACAAATGATGAATTGCCTTTTCACTTAAACGTTCTAAGTCTAATTCATTAGTAAATATCTCAGTAAATTTCTTATTAGCTTCTTCACTCTTAATAATACTTAAAAACGATTTAACTAACGTATTAAAGGCTTTCGATGTTTCACCAATAACATCTTCAGTATCAACTTTAATCGTACATCTATCTAAACATTCATCTTTATCAAATTCGTCAGCCCCATGAAGATTTTTATTAATATAGTGCATTCTTTCTGATAAAATATTTAATCGTTTTCCAACAATTATACGAGCTATCCCGATATTAACAATTCCAACAGTAAAGCCCGCTAAAATACTTCCGATAATAAAGACATAATTACTGATATATTCTAAAGGAACCCCAATAATATATGCAAAAACCGGAAACAGTAATCCTACTACAACTCCAAAACTAATCATAAAAATGGCTAAATCTAAAAAAACCTTTTTTGTTATTTTCATAATCTACCACCCATCTTTTATATTATAATAATTAATTATAACATTATATTAGATAAAGAAAAAGTTTGAGAAAATTGTTAGAATAACTAAAAAAGATAAAAGTTATTAACCTTTATCTTTTTTTGCTTTAATAACTGCATAAAAAATAATTACTATTGAAATAAGTAATGTTAAAAATTTTAATGTTGTTACAGCGTTAATAAAATAAACAATCTTCTCATTATATGTTTGATTAATAAACATTTTATAAGCTAATAAACTGTTTTCAAGTAAATCTAAGAACAACGTAGTTAACGGGAAAACAATTAATCTATAATGATATTTCTTAATTAATTGGACTAATAAAAGACTATAAGCTAGTGGGAAGAACATGTCAAATACTCTAAAGATTAACAAATAATATTTGATCGTGTTTGTATATAACTGAAGATTACTATAAAAAGTATTAGGACTATAAAAGAGTTCCATATCAAAAATTAAAATATTAGAATTGAGAGTAGCAATTTTATGCATTAATAAATTAAAAATTAAGTAGATGATTAAGACAATGCTTGAAAGAATAATAAGTTTTTTGTCCTTTTTCATTATCTTTTTCTCCTTGCTCTTGGATGGGCAATCATATAAGCATCCTTTAACTTTTCTTTTGATACTTGCGTATAAATTTGCGTACTTGATAAATGGACATGGCCAAGGAGTTCTTGAACACTTCTTAAATCAGCTCCGTTATTAAGTAAATGGGTTGCGAATGTATGGCGAAGTTTATGTGGACTTAAGTTAAAGGTTTCTTCTGAATTATCAAGAATTCTTTTAACGATATACCTTACGCCTCTTTGGGTTAATGATGTTCCTTTAAAGTTTAAAAATAAAGTTTGATTATCTTTATCAGCTGATCTTTTAAGGAAATCATTTCGCGCTGTTAAGAGATAGCGTTCTAAGCTTCTTATTAAGGTTTTATGGATTGGTACAAAGCGGTCTTTACTGCCTTTACCATGGATTAAAACTAACTTTTGATAAAAATCAATATCGTTAATTTTAACGCTACATAATTCAGCTACTCTGACGCCTGTTCCATATAAAAACTCTAAAATTAGTTTGTCTCTTACTCCAATTGCTTTGGAAGTATCAATTGAATTAAAAAGAGCTTCAATTTCTTCAGGATAAATAAACTGCGGCAATTTTTTCTCCTTTTTAGGCAATTCAACATCTAAAAAAGGATTTTCTTTAGTAAGTTCTTCTCTAACTAAAAAGTTATAAAAACTCCTTATACTAGAGATTTTTCTCGCAATCGATTTTGCTTGATAGTTTTCGTGTAAGGAAGCTGTATAAAAACGAGCTATTCTGGAAGATACTGTTAGTAAATCACCAAACTCTTCTTGCTTTAAAAAACGCATTAAAGAAAGGATATCATCATGATATGAGATAACAGTGTTTTCACTATATTGACGTTCAATCTTAAGATAATCACTAAATAAAATAATTACTTGTTCATTTGTCATCTTTAACACTTCCTAAGCTAGTTTTGCGATTAATTCCTCCATCGTTTTTAATGATCTTTCTTTATATAATTTCTTTCGTTCTTTTTTACTATGTTTAAAGGCTAATTTTTGAATAATTCCGTAGTTAGCATTCATTGGTTGAAAACGAGAAATACTAGCGTGAGAAATATAATATGACTCACTACCAATAATAGTTGTTTCTGGGAAAATAATTTCTTCTTTATTGTCTAGTTGTCTAGCTAAGGAAATTGCGGCAAGTAATCCACTACCCGCACTTTCAACATAACCTTCAACTCCCGTTATTTGCCCTGCGAAATAAATATCTTTATTTTTTCTTAATTGATAATTTCTCGTTAATAAAGTTGGACTATTAATAAAAGTGTTCCGATGCATTACTCCATATCTAACAATACTTGCTTTTTCAAGCCCGGGAATCATTTGGATAATTCTTTTTTGTTCCCCAAACGTTAAATGAGTTTGGAAACCAACAATATTAAATAATGTTCCTTCTTTATTATCTTGACGAAGTTGAACAACGGCGTATGGTCTTTCCCCTTGTGGAGTATGTAACCCTACTGGTTTCATTGGTCCATAAAGTAACGTTTGATATCCTCTACGAGCAATCTCTTCAAAAGGCATACACCCTTCAAAAACCTTTAATTCAAAATCTCTTAACTCCGTAGTTTTAGCGTTAATTAGCTCTTTATACCAATTGTCAAATTGTTGTTTATTCATTGGACAATTAATATAATCTGCCTCTCCTTTATCATATCTACTTTTCTTATAACAAATCTCCATATTTATTGAATCAAGTTCGATAATTGGCGCTGCCGCATCATAAAAATATAAGTATTCTTCATTAATTAAAGCTTTTATTTTTAAAGATAACGCATCACTTGTTAAAGGACCTGTTGCAATAATTACCGGTCCCACTGGAATTTCTGTGAGTTCTTCTTCTATTACTTCAATTAACGGATTATTTTTAATCTCTTTTGTAATTAAACCACTAAATAAATCACGATCAACTGCGAGTGCTCCTCCAGCTGGAACTTTAGTTTGATCAGCTGCAGCAATAATTAAAGAATCTAACATCCGCATTTCTTCTTTTAATAACCCGACTGCGTTTTCTAATCCTGCAGCTCGTAAACTATTAGAACAAACAAGTTCCGCGAAAAGTCCTGTTTTATGGGCAGGAGTTAATTTTGTAGGTCGCATTTCATATAATTTTACTTTAAACCCTCGTTTAGCAAGTTGGTAACTAGCCTCGCTCCCTGCAAGTCCAGCTCCAATAACTGTTATTGTTTTTTTCATTGTAATCACCAAACTAATTATAACATAAAAACAAAACCAAAAGCTGGTTTTGTTAGAGTTTAATTTAACTAATTAATAAATCGCAATTTTTAATAAAAATCCTAATCACTATAATCATCAATAAAGTCAAGTATCCCGTAACTTCCAATATACGCTTCATCAACTTGGTCATCTATCATAATAAAAATTGTTGGTGTCCCGACAAACTCATCTAAAAAGCTTGAATCAGTTGCTTGTGATACTTCTAAAATGTAAAAAGGTAGTTTATCATAAGTAGTAAAAAATGTTAAAATATCATCTTTTACTTCACTACAGTGATGACAATTTTCACTGTAGTAATAAACAATATATTTATCATCGTAGCTTGCCGCAGCTTCATATGAATAAATTAAGTTATCTTCAAATGAAGAATAATCTAACGCTTTTTCCTCACTACAAGCACTTAAGGATAAAACGAAAACAGTAATTAATAAAATAAGCAATTTTTTCATGATTGCACCACCCAAAATAAAATCGGTTCACTTTGTAGGATTATTTTCTGATTTTTTATTAAAAAATCTTTATTTGTTAATAAATTCATATATATACCATCCTTTATCTTTAAATCTAAAGCCCCGTTTTCTTGGCCGATATTAAATATCCCAACAACATGTTTGTTATCTAATTTATATTCCCCATAGTAAACATCTTTATCAGTAAGATGAATATCATAATTACCATAACTAAAAATCTTATCTTTTGTAAGATGGGCAAGTTTAGCAACTAAAGAAGAAATATCTTTACCATCCCAGTTAACCTTATCAAGATCAAATAAGCTAGGTAAGTTATTATCACAATATTCTCCCCCAGCATACATTAATGTTGCTCCTTTACTAAAAAACATTAAAGCCGTCCAGTTAATAATTTTAAAATAGTCATTATTGACCATAGGGGCAAATCTACCAAAATCATGGTTCTCTAAATTTCGCATTTTAACATAATTATCAGGATAAACTTCTTCTTGTCTTATTAGTTCTTCTAAATAACGTTTGAAGGTCCCTTCATGCTTTAAATATTTTTCAAAATAAGGATGAGTATCATAGTCATAAGCCATATCAAATATTTGATAAATTTCACTTTCACTCAATGCTTTATAACCTAGTTGTCTAAGGTATCTAACAAAACTACCATGAACTGATTCACTCAAAAAGATAACATCTTGATTAACCTCGTGAACCCGCTCTTCAGCCTCTTCTAAAAATTCTTTAGGTAAAAGTGACGCAACATCCCATCTAAAGCCATCAATTCCCATTTTGGTCCAATATAGTAAATTACCAATTAGATACTCCCAAAGGCTAATATTACTCTGATAATCCAAATCGGTTATATCCCACCAGTCTCCGACTCTATTAGCAAACTCACCTTTTTCATTTTTGACATAATATTCAGGATGTTCCTGCAGTAAAACTGCGTCATGTGATGTATGATTAAAGACAATATCGATCATCACTTTCATCCCCCTATTATGAATCTCATCTAAAAGCTGCAAAAAGTCATCCAATGTTCCATATTCAGGGTTAATACTATAATAATCTTGGATCGAATACGGACATCCTAAACTGCCTTTTTTTCGTTTTTGACCAATTTTATGAATTGGAAGGAAATAGATAACATCCACTCCTAAACTTTTAATTCTATCTAAATCTTTTTCAAATTCAGTAAAGGTTCCACTTAAATTATGATTTCTAATATATACCTGATAGATAAAAAGATTCCTTAAATCTTTTTTAGTTTTCAAACTCATCTTTCCCACCTCATTTATAACTATTATATCATTGCCTCCCTTTTTAAAAAACTTTTATGATAATTTTTACAGATATACTGTATAATATAAGTATCAAGTAGGAAGTGATTATATTGCCAACAATTAAAGATGTTGCCAAAAAGGCTAATGTTAGTGTTGCTACTGTATCTAGAGTAATCAATAATACCGGATACGTGAATATTGAAACAAGAAAAATGGTTGAAGTTGTCATTAAAGAACTAAATTATGTTCCTAATGAACTAGCTAGATCATTATTTAGAAAGAAATCAAAAATTATCGGACTAATAGTTCCGCATATTTCGACTTATTTCTTTGCAGAATTAATAGAATCATTAGAAGATGCAATCACTAAACAGGGCTATAAACTAATGATTTTCAATTCTAAAGATGATGTTGAATTAGAAAAACGTTATATCAATGTTTTTAATCAATACAATATTGATGGTTTAATTTTAGTAGCTAACACTCAATCAATTAAACTCTATTTAGATCTAGATATTCCGATGCTTACCATTGATCATATTATCGATGAATCAATTCCTTCAATTACGAGCGACAATATCTTAGGTGGACAACTCGCCGCAGAAAAACTAATTTCTACCGGTGCTAAAAACATAATTCATTTTAGAGGGCCAAGTGTTTTAATCACTGTAGTAGACCGCTCTAAAGGTTTTTATGAAATCATGGATAAACATCATATTGACGTAAATAGTTTTGATTTAGATTTTAAAACTCCAGATTTAAAAGACATTGAAATGTTTATTAAAAAACATCCTAATGTCGATGGAATCTTTTGTAGTAGTGATATTATCGCTATTTATGTTATTAGTGTTCTAAAAAAATTAGGTTATAAAATTCCTGAAGAAGTTCAAGTAGTCGGCTTTGATAACATTGAACTTTGCGAAGTCCTAAATCCAGGATTAACGACTATAGCTCAGCCAATAGTCGAGATTGGGATGGAGACTATTAATAAGTTAGTCACAATGATCAATAAGCAGAAACTTAAAGATATTCATTCTATTCTTCCAGTATATTTAGTAGAAAGAGAATCAACAAAATAGAGAACAAAAAGTTCTCTATTTTTTTTCAGAAAAAAAGAGTGAGAAAATATCTCACTCTTAACCAACAATCATATCAATCTCTGGATACTTAATACTTGATGATACTCTATCTCCTTTAAAAATTAAGAGTAACGCTAGAATTCCTATTCTACCAATAAACATTGTAACAATAAGGACTATTTTACCAACAGTTGTTAATGAACTAGTAATCCCTAAACTAAGACCTGTTGTTCCGAATGCGCTTGTAATTTCAAAGAAGATTTCTTGGAATCCAAACGGCTCAGTATAAGACATTATTAGTGTATCAATAATAATCAAAGTTGCTGCTGCAATAACCACCATCATTGATTTATAGACAGTTTCTGATTTAACAGATCTGTTCCCAATAATAATTTGTTCTTTCCCTTTAGAAAATGAGAATATCCCTAATACAGTAAGTAAGAACGTTGTTGTTCTAATTCCCCCACCTGCACTATTAGGGCTTGATCCAATAAACATTAATATTCCAAAGAAAATTTGGATTGTTTGACTCATGTTATTCATACTAAGAGTAGCGAACCCTGCATTACGTGTAGTTAATGACATGAAGAGAGAATAATAAATACTCTCTAGTAAGTCCTTATTAGCGAAATAACCGTTGTATTCAACAATAAAGACCGTTAAAGCACTAACAACCCAAATACCTAAATGCATACTAACCAAAATCTTTGTAAATAAAGAAAATTCAAATCTTTCTTTTTTTACCTTTGCTTCAATCCATTCTTTAAGTTCCGCCAAAGGCCAAAAACCAATAGCACCAAGAACCATTAAGGTCATAGCTAAAGACTGCATGAAGTAATCTGTATTATACATGAATAAACTATCACCATTAGGCGAAATATCAAACCCAGCATTAGTAAACATTGAAATCGTTAAGAAGAATGCTTGAAAAAATGATGAACCTAAATCAAAATAACCAGCAAGATAAAGATATGAACCCATAATTATAAATCCAACAATCTCAATAGAAACAATCATTATTAAAACATTTTTAACAAATCGTACAATTCCTGATCTCCCTATTTGATTTTGGTCTGTCATAATCATTGTACGCTCTTTAAAGCTAATTCTTTTACGTGAGAGAAGCCAAAAGATTGAAACGAACATAATTAGACCTATTCCACCAAATTGAAGAATAAATGCTAAAACAGTTTGTCCAAAGATAGTAAAGACGTCTTTTACAACAACAGTAGTCAGTCCTGTTGTGCTCATACCACTGACACTAACGAATATTGCATCAATCCAGCTTAAGGATTGACCATCTTGGATTGATATTGGTAACTTAAGTAATATAGCACCTGTCATCAAAAAGATAAAGTACGATACAACAAAGCCCCTAATATATGTTCCAAAAAATAATTTCCTAAGTTTTTTCATTTTAATCACAACCTTCTGAAATCTCATTTATTATAGCATAATCCTTAATAATTGCAAAAAAAGATAATATTCTCATTCAAGTAAAATAAGAAAAACAATAATTGCAGTATGTAAGAAAAATTAATTACCCCTTAAGTAAGGGGTTTTAAACCAGAAATAAAGAAAAAACTAAATAACCAATAAAATTGTAAAAAGTGTCTTTATTCGAATAAAGTACGATAAAGTTTAAGCAATTTTCCACGTCTTTGACGAATGATACTGTTATGTTTAGAATAGACTTCTTTTTCAACTAAATTTACGTGAATTTGTGCTAAAAAAGCATCAATTGAAATAAAAGTGTCAACAATACTTTGTTTTTTTACCGGATTTTGCCTAAAATTATCAAAAAAGAGACTTTTTATCAAATTTTCTAACCCATCAACATTCTTTTTTAGCTTGTCGTTTAAATAATCTATATCTTTATAAGTTCTTGAAAGAAATGATTCATATTCAATTATTACATCAAGAAAACTTTTTAAAAAGCTATCTCGAGGATTTTTTATATTACAATTCTTTTTTAAATCTTTTTCTAAATTATCAATATTAGTGTTTATGATTGTAGTAAAGAGGTTTTCTTTGGTTTCAAAATGCAAAAATAAAGTTCCTTGTGAAAGGTTACATTCACGGGAAATATCTTTAGTTGATACATTCATAAACCCTTTGTTATACAGTAACAAAGCTGTTTTCTCCAACAACAGTTTTCTTGTTTTTTCTTTAGATTCACTTCTGATTCCCATAATGACCACCCACTCACTGACTATATACTTATTATAATCCTACTTTTGACACTTGTCAATAAAATAGAAATGGTGAATTTGGTAACCTTATACCTATTAATATGTCAACTTAAATAAGCGTGTGGAAAAATACAGTGGATAACTACTATTATCCGTATATCTAAGGTGAGAACGAGAAGTTATCTATTAAAAAAAGTTCGGTAAATTCACTGTTATTTTAGCGTAAATAACTAGATATTCTATATTTTAATAAGTAATTTAACGGATTATTGGGCTTATTCGTAATAATCGTCTATTTCCCTCATTCCATTATCTACCATTTCTCTTAAACGGGTTATTTCGTAATAAAGGAGCTTTGTTCCATCACTTGTAACTTCATATGTTTTCTTTTTCTTTCCTGATAGATCTATACTATGAAGTTTAATAAGTTCATTCCTAAGCAAATTAGTTAATACGCCGTAAAGCGTTCCTGGTGCTATTCTTAATCTACCATTTGTTATTTCTTCAACCTTTTTGATTATGCCATATCCATGTAATGGCTTAGTTAATGATAATAAGATATAATAAGTAGCTTCTGTTAATGGTGTATATTTTAATAACTTTTTGTCCATAATCTCATCTCCAATGACTCGTCTTATGATATAACGTTAAGCGATATATACATTTTAACATATGCAGCATCTTTTTTACAAGTTTTTCCCTATTTTTTATCAAAAAAAGTAGACTATTTTTTATAGTCTACCATTTTAATTACTTTTTCTTTAATATTGTAATACTTTCAATATGAGAAGTATGTGGGAACATATCAAGAGGTGTAACTGACTCTACATTATATTTTTTTGATAAGATTTTTATATTTTTAGCTAATGTACTTGGATTACAAGAGATATAAATAATCTTTTTAACTGTCTTTCTAACTAATAAATCTAATGTTTTAGCGTCTAATCCAGATCTTGGCGGATCAAAGATAATAACATCAGGATTAAATCCCTTGTTATAATATGCTGCAAGGACATCCTTAACTTCACCAAGTTCAAATGTTAGGTTATCAAATTTATTAATCTTTTTATTATGTCTAGCGCTATATGTAGATTCCTTAGAAATATCAATCCCAACGATTTTCTTAGCATATGGTGCTAAATACATACTTATTGCTCCAGATCCACTGTAAGCATCTACAATTACTTTGTCAACAGAGAAATCTAAATGTTTCTTAACCTCTGCATAGAGTTTAATCGCTTGTTGTGGGTTTAATTGGTAAAATGATTTCGGTTTTAGTTGATATCTAATATCACCGATTCCTTCAATAATAGCGTCTTTACCTTCTAAAATTTCAACTTCTTCTCCAAAAATCTCAACATTTTTAACATCTCTATTTTTAGAAATCCCAACACTTACTACTCCAGGAATCTTAATAATATCTTTAGCTGCTTCTTTTAATGCTTTGTTAAAGATTGTAATTACTAAAGTAACTTGAATTTCATCGTTAAAATTAGAAGTTCTGACGACAATATATCTAATAAGACCTCTCATTGTTAATGGATCAAAAGCATAGATTTCGTATTTATCACATATCTCTAAAATTTTAGAATTTACTCGATTAATACTATCAACTTGAACGGGACAATCAGTAATTGGAACTAATTCATTTGATTCTTTTTTGTATAATCCAGTAGTAATCCCATATTCAGTGTTCTTAACCGGCATTTGCGCCTTAGCTCGGTAATGTTTGTTGTTATTCATACCAATCATATTATTGAATTTGATTGTGTTAACGTCTAAGCTTGTATAACGATCGAATGCTTGAATTAACATTTCTTCTTTTAAAGCAAGTTGTTCATCATAAGCAATATGTTGGATTTGACATCCCCCACAAGTATCATAATGTTTACAAAAAGGTTTCACTCTTTTTGCTGCTTTAACTTTAATTCTTACTACTTCTGCTTTTGTATATGCTTTTTGGACTTCAGTAATTTTAACTACAACTTGTTCTGGAGGAAATACCCCATCAACAAAAACAGCTTGTCTTTTATAAAAACCGATTCCTTCTCCGTTTATCCCTAAACGTTTGATTGTTATTAATACTTCTTGATTAACTCTTAATAAAGGTTCCATCTTACACCAACTTTCAATATATTATATCATGATATCTTATTTAATTTAAATTATTCTGGAAAAGCAATTCCAAAGGCAGTTCCAAGTGATACTACCGCAGATCTTTTTACTTTATTAAAATTAAGAGCCATCGCGGAAGTATCGTGAACTAGTTGAACTTGGATATCTCTTTTTAATAATTTTGATAATGCTTGTTTTAAATGTCTTTCATAGTTATCGTTAAGAAGCGCTAATTTAGCGTAGCCTCCCCGTTTTTCATAAATCTTTCCGTTAATTACGTAGTTTGCAATTGCCATAATGATATTATTGCCTTTAAAATTAACCGCATTCACAGTATCAATAATTGTCATGATAATAAAGTTATCTAATTTTAAAGCTGCTTGTTTCAGTTCTTCATTTGAGATGTCTTTATGGAAAAGAAACTGTGATTTTATAATTGGAAGAATGGTATCAATCTCAATTTCTGTTGTCTTTTTAACAATATATCTTCTTTTAATATTAGTTTGTCCAAAGTCAAACAATAAATATTCACCATCTTTTGTTAAATTAGTTAACCCTTTTGTTCCTAAATTAAGTGATCCTTCAATAAAACGAATGTTTAAATTAGTGATTTTATTTTCTAATAATGCTTTAGTTATCTCGTTATAAAAAATATTAATTAAGATTGGTGAAGTTAACCCTCCTACAAAATAAATATTTTCTATTTTATTCCAAAAATCCCAATGTGCTTTTTTCCATTCCGGGCGGTTCTTAATAGCTAGCTTTGAAGGTTTCTTTAGCGTCAAAATTAACGCTGCTAATTTCTCACCAAACGAAATTGCAATTTTAGTAGCGATTTCTTTTCTTTCAGAAATGTTACTAGCTAAAAGTTCGTTAAACTTATTAAAGATTTCAATATTTGATAACTCGCTAGAAAAACCGAGAATCTCTCGGTTTTTTTTCAATTCATCAATTATTAGTTCAAGTCTAAATAAATCACTTGCCAAAACATCGTCAATATAAACACTATTGATAGAAGCAATTGGCAATATTTGATTATTTTCTTTAAATGGATTCATTGTCTACTCCTTAACAGAAATCTACAAATAATGTTTTCTAAATCTAAATTAATATTGCTTAAGTTGTAATTTAGTAACTGTTTCAATATGGCTAGTTTGTGGAAACATGTCATATGGAGTTACTTCAACTACATCATAATCATTAGCTTGTAGATAGTTTAAATCTCTAGCTAGGGTTGAAACATTACATGAAATATAAACAATTTTAGGGATTTTCATTTCAACAATTGTTTCTAAAAACTCTTTATCGCACCCTTTTCTTGGTGGATCAATAAATAAAATATCAACATCATAATTTTTCCATGATTTAATAACAGTTTTTGCTTTACCCACAACAAATTTAGTATTTTTAATTCCGTTTTTAGCAGCATTAGAGTTAGCATCATTAATAGATTGCTTAACAATATCAACGCCTAAAACAGTTTTAGCATAAGGAGCAACACTTAAGCCAATTGTCCCAATTCCACAATATGAATCAATTACTACTTTGTCATTTGAAATATCAGCATATTCAATCGCTTTTTTGTATAGTTCTTCAGTTTGGACTGGATTAACCTGATAAAATGAACGATGGGAAATATTAAATTTAACGCCGTTGATCTCATCTTTAATAAAGTCCTCTCCAAATAATATTCGTGATTTTTTCCCAAAAATTACATTTGTATTATCTGGATTATAATTATGAACAATGGAAACTATTCGTGAAAATCTTGAAGATAGTTTTTTAATAATGATTTCTTTTTTAGGTAGTTTAGATGTTAAAGTAACTATCGTTACTGAAATATCATCATATTTATGAGAGTTTCTCACAATTACCGATCTAACTACCCCAGTTCTTAATTTCTCATTATAAGCAGGAATATTTAATTCGATAAAAATATTTTTTAAATATTTAACTATATCTGTCGTTATTTTGGGAATAATATAACATTTTTTCATATCAATGATATCGTGTGATCTACTTTTATATAAGCCAGAAACCATTTTACCGTTAATTTCACCAAAAGGAATTACGGCCTTGTTACGGTAGTAATACGGATTTACCATTCCTACTGTTTCATGAACGGTTGTTTCAATTTTCCCTAATTTTTTTAATGTTTCTTTTGTCCGATACTTTTTAAAATCTAACTGCATTTGATAATTCATATGCATTAAATTACAACCACCACATTCATAAAAATGATCGCAAATCGGCTCTTTTCTAAAAGGCGATTCGTTTTGAATTTCAACTAGTCTAGCGAACCCAAAGCTTTTATTCACTTTAATAATCTTAATTCTAGCTTTTTCACCCTTTAAAGCATTAGCTACAAATACCGGGAATCCCTCAATTTTACATACTCCCATTCCATCATGAGTCATATCAATAAACTCAACCTCATAAAACTCATT
The DNA here is from genome assembly GCA_964477825.1 of uncultured Candidatus Izemoplasmatales bacterium. Taxonomy (GTDB): domain Bacteria; phylum Bacillota_I; class Bacilli_A; order Izemoplasmatales; family Izemoplasmataceae; genus JAFGXW01. Next base: position 14,005 of record CAYZEW010000006.1, read on the forward strand.
CTTTTCGACCATGTAGACACCTTCTTGCTGGAAAATTTCTATAAATAATATGGTAATCTCTATCTAGATATAAAAATTGTATTCCTGATATTATTATTATAACACATTATTACCGTTTATTAACAAAAGGCAGTGATACTTTTTTTAAAAATCACCTAAAAAAAAGGACCCTAGGGTCCTAAATAGAGAGATTTTACTCAATAACTATTTCAACTTTATCGCCATCAGCTGATTCAATATCGACTATTTTGCCAATTGTTCCTTGCTCTATCATTTCTAAAATTAAATCTAAATCTAAATCCATATTATCGATTTGTTCAATTTTCATAAAACCTTTTCCATTTTTTAAAGCAACTTTTGCGAATTCCAAAGGAATTTGAACATTTACTTTATCACCATCAGTTGATAAAACTTTAATTTTAAACATTTTAAAACTATTTTGAATATTTTGAGGAGTTTTTACAGAATTCTCACTATCAAGTGCTTTTAATAATTCCGCTCCCTCTTTAGCTGTTATTGTTTTATTTTCAATCATTTCTAAAATTCTTAATCGATCATCACTCATTTTATTCACCTTTCTCATTCTTCGATTTATAATAATATCTTCTCTTACGATCATTTTCTTCAGCTAACATTTTTCTTTCATTAAGCCGATAATATACTTGATCAATAATATCTAACATGTCATACATTGTTTAACTCTCGCTCTTTAACAACTTAGCTGCTTCTAAAGCTGTAATTTCTTTTCTTTCTAGTTTTCTAAAGATCTCTTCTTTATGAGCACTCCGAGAATGATCATCGTTTGTTACTTTGTACCCTAAACTTTGAATCACTTCATCTAAATTACGTTTAACTGTTGGATAAGAAATTCCAAGTTCTTTTTCAATTTGTTTAATGTTCCCTCTATTTTTAATAAATACTTCAATAAAGTATAAATGTTCTTTCGATAAATAATTAAACTTAGATAGTTGGAACTCACCACTAATTTCAGTATTACAATTTTTACATTTTAATTTTGTAACGATTAAATCACTTTCACAAATAGGACATTGCCCAATTACATTTTTCACCATTTCATTTCCTCCTATATTACTTCAATATTAATAATTGCGTCATCTGATTCCACAGAAACTCTTGTGTTTTTTGAATACTTAATTAAATGCACCATCTTTTTTAAATCAACATCATCACTTTTAATGAACCGCGTAGAAAACCTTAGAATTATCCTCGCAAACAAAATTGGGATGGGTAAGATAAATAGTACCCTTAATAAATTATTAACGCCTCTTCCTTCATTTAAAACCCTTACTTTTAATTTAACAAAAGAAGCTCTTTTCCCAATTTTTTGTTTTTTAAGGGGGTATAAAAGATCATATCCTTCAGCCGCAGTTAATTCATTATTTTCTATTTTATGTAAAACTGTTGCATGTTTCATCATTTTCACCACCAATATTATTGATTATATTAAGGCAAAACTTAATTTTGTTAATTCCTACCTTAATATTATTAAATAAAACAGTGATTGTCAAGAAAATAAGTAAAAAAGATTAAAATAATTAATATCATAATTAAAAATATCAATTTTATCATTAATTATCTTGATAAAATTGATATTTAGTTTATTCTTCATTTTTTTTAATCGCGTTAATCCTTTCAGCAATTGGTGGGTGAGAATAAGTTAACTTAACGTATAACGGATGTGGCGTTAAATTAGAAAAATTTTCTTTAGCTAAAACTTTTAAAGCATTTTCCATATGGACCCTAGAAAAATGCTTGGCAGCAAAGTTATCGGCTTGATATTCATGCTTTCGAGAAATCCCTGACATAATTAAGCGAACAATAATTGAGATTGGGGAAAGTAATACAGAAAAAATAATCAAGGCAAAAGCAAAGTTTACAGAAGAGAAGCCAAACGCCATACTAATTTCAGGAACTTTTAATATCGCTAATAAAACCCCTAAGTAAATCGAAATAACAAGAATCGATTGAATCATCCCAGAAATAATGTGTTTATATTTACTATGGCCAATTTCATGCGCTAAAACTGCGACAATCTCATCCTTAGACATTTTTTCGATTAATGTATCATATAATACAACTTGCTTCAATTTTCCAAATCCACTGAAATAAGCATTTAATTTCGTCGATCTTTTAGAAGCATCAATCACCCTAATTTTATTTACTTCATAGCCAACGCTTTTCGCAAACGCTTCGATTTTTAGTTTTAATTCCTCATCTTCTAAAGGACGTAACTTATTAAAAAGTGGAACAATTAATTTAACATAAAATAAATTAATAAAAACTAAAATAAAAATAATAGTAAGCCAAGCATATAAATAAAACATTGCCCCTGCGTTATAATATAAAACACTCAATAAGTAAACAAAACCCCCGCCAAAGATAATTGTTAAGAGTAAGCTTTTAATTTTATCAATGATAAAAGTCTTTTTAGTTGTTTTGTTAAAGCCATATCTTTCTTCAATAGAAAAATCACTATAGTAAGAAAAGCCAAGATTAATAATAAAGCCAATAATAAAGTAAAGGCCTAAAAAGATTAAAGTTTGGAGATGAATATTGCTAGTTACATTACTCGCAACCCTTTCAAAATATAAAAATACTCCTGCAAATAAGTAAAGTAACATTACTGCCAGATTAACAAAAGAAATAATTAAATCAAGGCGAAAATTCTCCATTGTATATGCTAACCATTTACGGTATTCAGTTTCTTCATAAACATCTTCAACTACTTTCGGAAGTGGGGCATTCCGATGTTTATAATTTAAACTTGATAACCATAACTCAAAACTAAAGGAAAGCGTAATTAAAATGATAATTGCTGCAAAAATAAAATTTTCCATTTTGGTCCTCCTAACTCCTTTTATTTTAACATAAGCAGTGTAAAACTAGAAGCGTAATCTTCTTCTTAGTTCCCAAGATTGACAAAGATTAACGGAATTGTTATGCTTAAAGTGACAATGTTGTCATAGGAGGTGAGACTAATCCCAACAAAAACATTTTTTAATTTAAGTTCCGCTAAACAAGAAAGAATTATCACCGCTGCTTTAGAAGAATTTTCAAAACGCTGTTTTGATCAAGCTAAACTATCAAACATCATTCGCAACGCCAATATCCCAAGAGGGAGTTTTTATCAGTATTTTGATAATAAAAAAGATCTTTATCTTTATCTCTTTAAAATTATTGGCGATAAAAAAGTTGAGTATCTAAAAGAATTATTATCTAATAAAGCAGAAATACCTTTTTTAGAACTCTTTAAAATACTTTATGCTCAAGGAATAAAGTTTGCCATTGATCATCCTCAATATATGGGAATCTATAAATTGTTCATTAGTACAAAAGGACCAATTTATGATGAGTTAATGGGAGAAGGTTATCAACAAACTAAGGCATATTACATTAATTATATTAAAGCTGATAAAGCAAAAGGAATTATTAGAAAAGATGTTGATGCAGAGACGCTCGCTGATTTAGTTATTAATTTAACTACTAATATCGCTTTAACTGAGTTAGAAATGAATGAAAATATTGATTATAATAACCTTTTAATTAAAATTAATAAGGTTATTGACATCTTTAAGAAAGGCATTGAATAGGTGATAAAATGTTTAAAGTAGAAAACTTAAAATATAAATACCCAAATAATCAAGAAACAACAATCAAAGGCATTAACTTTGAAATTGCTAAAGGTGAAATTTTTGGGTTTTTAGGTCCTAGTGGAGCTGGGAAAAGTACAATCCAAATGATTATGATTAAGATTCTTGAAAACTTTGAAGGAAAAATTCATTATAATGGTAAAGATATTACTAAATTTAACAATGAGTTTTATGAAGAAATTGGGGTTAGTTTTGAAATGCCAATTCACTTCACTAAAATGACAGCTATGGAAAATATTAACTTTTTTGCTACCCTATATAAAAAGAAAGGCGATATAGAAGCCTTAATGAAACGCGTTGGCCTATGGGAAGACAAAGACAAACTAGTTGGTGAATATTCTAAAGGAATGAAAATTAGATTAAACATTGTTAGAGCGTTATTGAATCAACCAAACATGTTGTTTTTAGATGAACCAACTAACGGGCTAGATCCAGTGAATGCCATGATCTTAAAAGAAATGATTTTAGAATTTAGAGATAATGGCGGGACTGTTTTTATTACTTCGCATATTATGAGTGATATTGATCAATTATGTGATAGAGTTGCTTTTATTGTTGAAGGGGAAATAATTGAAATAGATTCTCCAAGAAACTTAAAAATCAAATATGGTAAAAGAACAATGACTCTTGAATATAAGGAAAATAATGAAACAGTAAAAGTAGAATTTCCGCTAGACGGAATTGGAAAAAATAAAGAATTTATTAACCTTTTACAAACTAAAGAAATTGAAACATTACATAGTGGCGAAACAACTCTAGAAGATATTTTTATAAAAGTCACTGGAGTTAAACTTAAAAATGAATAGTCGTTTTAAAATTCTTGTAAAAGGTGAATTATCTCGTTTAAACAAATATAACATGACTTTTATTAGTATCCTTGTAGCTTTTGTATGGGGAGTTATGCTTTATTTTGTAAATGCTAACTTTTTAGGAACATTACTCCCCATAGTTATTTTAATTGATGCAACGTTAATGTCATTAATGTATGTTGGCGCCGTAATGTATTTTGAAAAGAGTGAATCAACTATTTCAACAATGTTAGTAACTCCTGTAACAAATGGTGAATTATTATTATCTAAATTAGTAGCCAACACAATTCATAACGTCTTTTCATCAGCTTTATTGATTGCTGTTTTTGTAATTATTAAAGATGTTCAAGTAAACTATCTATTGCTTTTCTTAGGAATCTTAGTTGTTACTGCATCTCATACTTTACTGGGAATGGTGATGGCTTATTTTACAAAAGATTTCACCGGGTTATTAATGATTATCATGACTTTTTCAATGATTATGATGACGCCTTATATCTTGTTAATGCTAGAAATTATTAGTGGTGATTTTTGGGAGACTTTCCTTTTACTAAATCCGATTCAATCTGGTAGTGAAGTCATTAACGCTGGGTTTACTGGTGTTATAATTACTTATAAATACTATTTAAGTTTAGGATACTTAGTTTTTGGTAGTATTTTATTATACCAGTTTTATGCCTTACCTAAATTCCAAAACTACGCCGTTAAACAAAGCGGGGTGTAAAGATGATTAAAACAGTTATAAAAGGAGAATTAAGAAATATTGCTCGTGATAAAATGTATTTATTTTTAGCCATTTATCCATTTATTTTTGGCTATGTAGGTTATCTTCTTGTTAATTATGTTGATGCCCATGTCGCTCCAACTAGTTTAGCCCCAGAAATCATTGTAATGTTTTTAATTTTAATGACTTCATATATGTTTGGTGCAATCATGGGTTTCACCTTACTAGATGATAAAGATGATAAAGTTTTAATCGCTTTAAAAGTTACCCCTATCTCCGTTAAATATTACGTTAGTATCAAAGTTGTTTTAAGTTTTGTTTTCGCATTACTCGCAACAATCATTTTCATTATATTTACTGATTTTTTACCAACTGCTTCATTATGGCAAATTATTTTAATCACGATTGCCTCAGCTATGCAAGCACCAGGCGTTACCTTAATAGTTAATGCCTTTGCTAGAAATAAAGTAGAAGGCTTTGTCATTATGAAAATATCAGGAATGATTTTAATATTACCAATGGTTGCCTTTTATGTTCTTAACTGGCAAGAAGTCTTTTTAGGAATCGCTCCAGGATTTTATTCAGCAAGAATGATTCAAATGATTTTACTCCCAAATTTAGAATACAACTTCACTTTTGTCATCTATTTTATAATTGGGATGCTTTATAACATTGTTTTACTTTATTTATTATCAAAATTATATTTTAAAAAAGCTAACATCTAAATGGATAAAATGGAAATCAGTGGTCAAAATAAATTATTTAAGATTCACTATGCTTGCTTTTAACAATTACTAGATCCCCATTTCTTTATAACGATATAAAAGTCCAAACATTAATTAAAATAATGACAAAAAGGGCTTTGACATTTTCTTCTTTGTTTAGACATTCGTTGTTTTAACAGTCGGGATTTTAATTGTTACTTTAATAGAAAAATAGCTGGAAATTTTATTTCCAGCTATTTTTTTATTCTTCTATGTAAAAATATAAAACGACATTATCTAACTTGTAATTTGATTGTTTAAAGGCACTTTCATTAGTAAAAACAAATTCCTTTTCAAATTCTAGTTCTACCATAATATAATCGAAACTGGGAATGGTTGTTAAAATATCAAACCCAGCTCCAGCAATATATAAGTCTTTTTCTTCGTCTGAATAAATATCAAACTCCATATATTCTACATAACGATCTGAATCGTAGCCATTGGTAATATAGACATCAATTATAAAGTTGTCTCCTTCATAACGAGCATTTTCATAAACAATCGAAATTGCATTTGGCTCAATATAAATATCTTGAGTACACCCCGTTAAAAAAGTTAATGAAAATGTCAGTACTAATAATAATAGTTTTTTCATTGTTGATCCCCCTACTTTTATAAAGTTGTTTTAATTTCAATAATAATATCTCTTAATTCCGCAGCTCTTTCAAAGTCAAGTTTTCCTGCTGCGCTACGCATTTCTTTATTTAATTCCTTTAAAACTGTTTCTTTTTCTTTTTTAGTCATTTCACTAACATTTTTACTACCTTCATCAATTTCTAATTTAACTGAAATAGAAGCTCTGATTTCTTTAGAAATTGTTTTTGGCGTAATCTTATGAAGTTGATTATATTCTTCTTGAATTTTTCTTCTTCGGTTAGTTTCATCAATGGCATATTGCATTGCCTCAGTTATTTTATCGCCATACATTATAACCAACCCATCAACATTTCTAGCTGCCCGTCCAATTGTTTGAACTAAACTTCTAGAACTTCTTAAGAACCCTGGTTTATCCGCATCTAAAATACAGATTAAACTCACTTCTGGAATATCTAACCCTTCTCTTAAAAGATTAATTCCCACTAAAACATCATATATTCCTAGCCGTAATTCTCTAATTATTTCTGTTCTTTCTAAAGTTTTAATTTCAGAATGAAGATAAGTTACTTTAATCCCTATTTCTTTTAAATAAGCAGTTAAATCTTCACTCATTTTAATCGTTAAAGTAGTAATTAATGTTCTTTGGTTTTTGGCAATTCTTTTTAAGATTTCTTCAACTATATTATCAATTTGTCCTTTTTTAGGACGAACTTCAAGAAGGGGATCTAACAAGCCAGTAGGCCGAATAATTTGTTCTACAATATAAGGAGTTTTTTCAAGCTCATAGTCGCCTGGAGTAGCACTTAAATAAATTACTTGATGAATTTTTTGATTAAATTCATCATAATTTAAAGGGCGGTTGTCTAAAGCACTTGGTAATCTAAAGCCATAATCAACTAAAGTAGTTTTTCTGGCTCTATCACCATTATACATTCCTCTAACTTGTGGTAACGTAACATGGGATTCATCGACAATTAATAAATAATCATCACCAAAAAAATCCATTAAAGTTGAAGGAGTTTCTCCTTCTTCTCTTAATGATAAATGCCGAGAATAATTTTCAACTCCAGCACATGATCCCATTTCTTTTAACATTTCAAGATCATATTTTGTTCGTTGAGAAATCCGTTGTGCTTCGAGTAATTGGCCGTTATCTTTATAATATTTAATTCTTTCTTCAAGTTCTATTTCAATTCTTTTTATTCCTTCTTCAAGCTTATCTTTATTAGTTACAAATTGCGTAGCAGGGTAAATTGCTAAAACGGAATATTCTTCAATTACTTCGCCAGTAACAATATCGAATTTTCTAATTCTTTCAATTTCATCATCAAAGAGTTCTACTCTAATCCCCATCGTTTTAGAATACGTTGGTAAAATTTCAATAACGTCTCCTCTAACTCTGAAAGTTCCGCGATTAAAATCAAAATCATTCCGAGTAAACAACATATCAACTAATTTAGTTAATAAGTTATTTCTTCCATATTCTTCACCGACTCTTAAAACAAGCATCGAATTTTTATAATCTTCTGGATCACCAATTCCATAAATACAAGAAACGCTCGCAACAACAATAACGTCTTTTCTTTCTAATAAAGACATTGTTGCGCTATGACGTAATTCGTCAATTTCCGCATTAGTTTGGGCGTCTTTTTCAATAAATAAGTCACGGGAAGGGACGTATGCTTCAGGTTGATAATAATCATAATATGAAATAAAGTATTCAACGCGATTATTTGGAAATGATTCTTTTAATTCACTATAAAGTTGTCCTGCTAAGGTTTTATTATGCGCTAAAACAAGGGTGGGTTTATTTACTTGGTTAATGACATTACTAATCGTAAATGTTTTCCCTGTTCCTGTTGCACCAAGTAAAACTTGTTCTTTAACATTATTCTTAATGTTATTTACTAAATAGTTAATTGCGTTAATTTGGTCTCCCATCGGTAAATAGTTAGAGACTAACTTAAATTTATCCAAAAAATCACCACCCGTTTGTTATTGTCTATTATATTTTAACACAACATATAATTTAAATCATTATTATGATAAGATATATATGGTGGTTAGATGAAAACATTATTAATAAGTATTAACGCAAAATATATTCATACTAATAACGCTGTTCGCCTTTTAAAGGCAAACAGTGATTTTGATGTCGATATTTTTGAATATACGATTAAAGATAGTTTAGATAAAATAATTAAAGATATTAATAGTTATCATCCTGATGTTTTAGGGTTTAGTATTTATATTTGGAACATCAATATTATTAAAAAAATCTTGAAAGAATTAGCTCTAAAAGGCTCTAACATTATAATTGGCGGGCCAGAAGTTAGTTATGAATCAAGTGATTTTTTACTTAACTATCCTGTAGATTTCATCATTAAAGGAGAAGGAGAAATTGCCTTTAATGCTCTTCTTCACGCGCTAAATAGTAAAAGTAATTATCAAAATATTTCTAATTTAATCTTCTTAAAAAATAATAAAATTACTCATACCCCCCTCCTGGAAATAGCTGATTTAGATAAATTAAAATTACCTTACTTTTTCAAAGAAGATATTCCTCATATCCCAAATAAAATTTCATATATAGAAACAAGTAGAGGGTGTCCTTTTAAATGCAGTTACTGTTTGTCTTCCTTAGAAAAAAAGGTGAGATTTTTCAATATGGATAAAGTAAAAGAAGTCATCTTATACTTAATGCACCATGGTAGTAAAACAATTAAATTTTTAGACCGAACATTTAACGCTAATAAAAAAACATTAGAATTATTTGCTTTTATCATTAAAAACAATAATCACCAAACCGTTTTCCAATTTGAAATAACTGGAGATATTTTAGATCGAAAAATCATTGATTATTTAAATGAAAATGCTCCAAAAGGGCTATTCCGTTTTGAAATAGGAATTCAATCAACAAATGAAGAGACTAATTTATTAGTAGATCGTTTCCAAAATAACGAAAAATTATTTAAAAATATTTTATTAATTCAAGAAGGGGGAATAATTGATCTTCATTTAGATTTAATCGCCGGCCTTCCAAAAGAAGATTTAACTTCTTTTAAAAAGACTTTTAATGAAGTTTACAATCTTGGTGCAAAGGAACTTCAACTTGGCTTTTTAAAAATGTTGAAGGGAACTAAAATAAGAAGAGAAGCCGCTAAATATAATTATCTTTATAATCTTGAAGCTCCATATGAAATTATTTCTAATGATTCCCTTAGTGTCGCAGATACTAAGGAAATCCATTTAGTTGAACACATGTTAGATCTTTATCATAATAAAGGCTATTTTGGTAAAAATCTGCATCAATACATTTTAGTTACAAATGACCCTTATCATTTTTTTAAAACAATCGGGGAGTTCTACTTACAAAACAGTTATCCTTTTAGAGGTTACCAAATTGAAGATGTATACCGAAGGCTATTTGATTTTATAAAAAAAGAAGCAATAATCTTTAACTTAAAAAAAGATTATTTACTCCGTTCAAAAATTAAGCCCAAAATCTTTTGGGAAAACAATATTGAAAAAGCAAAGAAAAGAAAACTTTATGAGGAAATTGCAAAAAGAAATAAGCTAACAATTAATACTTTATACAAACATGCTGTAATTATTAATTATCAAACTAGTTACTTTATTGTTTTATACCATGATTTCAAAAATTACTATTTTAACTTTTAAATTAAATTAAAACAAAAGTCAGGCTCATTTGAGACTGACTTTTGTTTATCTATTTTAAGTATCTTAGTACAGATCCTTTAAAAATTTATTCCACTCTTAATGCTTCAACTGGGTTCTTTTTAGCTGCAATTCTTGCTGGGATAAAGCCTCCAATGAAAGTTAAGATTGTTGAAATAATAACTAAAGCAATTAAATGGAGACCGTTTACCTTAGCCACTCCAGCTAACGCTTCATCAAGCTTAATAACAATAATATTAATTGGGAAAGTTAACAAGAAAGTAATTGCTACTCCTAAGATTCCTGCGAAAGCACCAATAATAATACTTTCAGCGTTGAAGACTCTACTAATATCTTTTTTACGACCACCTAGTGATCTAATTATTCCGATTTCTTTTGTTCTCTCTAACACACTAATATAAATAATTATTCCAATCATTACACTGGAAACTACTAATGATATTGAAGCAAACGCTGTTAAAATAATTGAAATCATATCAATGATTGAACCCATCGTATCCCCAATTGCTTCAGCTAAATCTAATTCTTCTATTTGATCATCTTCATCTAAGTTAAGGTTATATTCATCAATATAATCTTTAATCGCTGCTTTGTTATCAACACTATCTGTATAAATATTAATAACTCTTGGGATTGTATTATTACATCCTAAGAAAGATAAAATATTGAATTTTTGATCTTCTGTTAGATTTTCACCCGTTAAAACTGATTTGTCTGAAATATTTTGAGCAGCACAAATATCTGAATTCATATTTAAATTAATTAATTCTTTTTCTAAACTATATAAATAATAAATTCCATTATCTCCACCAAGGCTAACTGAACCATCAACTAATTTTACAATTCCTGTAATTGTTAATTCTACTCCATTATCTAATACCGTATCCAAATCAGCTAACTGCGGAATAAACAAGTTTCCTGATTGAACAAAATAATCTTGATTTCTTGCAACATATAGGTTTAATCCTAAAATATCATCATAATTAATCTTTGCTTCTGAATCAAGTCCCAAAGTTTCAATAACGTCTTTATCAACAATATTACCATCTTTTACAAGTAATGTAACTTCATATGGATTTTGAGGAAAGTCACCAGCTAATACTTCATAATATTGATCCAATTCATTATCTGGTGTTATATAACTAGTAAAATTAATATCACTATTATCAATCGGTTTACTGACATCACTAGTTTCAATTAATAATAAAGGGGAATAGCCATAATTATATTGAACAGTAGTGTAAATAGCATCATCCATTTGATTTAAGTAATTAACCAAATCAGTTGTAATAATATTAATGTGAGTATAATCTTCTGGATCATTAACAATAATCTCAGTTCCGTCACCAAAATCAGGTCCAGAATCTTCTTGAGCAATTTTTTGTGGACCAATCATCATTGGTTCACCTTCAGTAATAATAATAGGTAACCCCACTAACTGATCGCTTTCTAAATCATCTAAGATTCCTGAAAAGCCATTACTAATTGATAAAACTAAGCCAACCCCAATAATTCCAATACTTGAAGCTAACGCAGTAATAATTGTTCGAAACTTTTTTGTTCTTAAATTATTAAAGGATAACTTTAATGCTGTCCAAAAACTCATTGCTGTTTTATTAGCAACATACCCGCTTTCTTCTTCATTTTCATGATACTCATGACTGTCTTCGATGATTTTTCCATCAAGTAATTTAATCGTTCTTGAGGCATACTCTTCAGCATATTTAGCTTCATGAGTAACCATAATAACTAATTTATCTTTTGAAATTTCTTTAATTAAATCTAAAATTTCTCGAGCGGTTTTACTATCTAAGGCTCCTGTTGGTTCATCTGCTAACATAATATCAGGATTATTTACTAATGCTCGAGCAATTGCTACACGTTGTTTTTCTCCACCAGATAATAAGGTTGGGTTTTTATCAATGTGTGATGCTAACCCTACCTTTTCTAGTACTTCAAGCGCTCTTTTTCTTCTTTCAATTTTGTTAACACCAGATAATGTTAATCCGAGTTCAACATTATCTAAAACGCTTAAATGACTAATTAAATTGTAACTTTGAAAAATAAATCCAACACTATTATTACGGTAAGCATCCCAATCTCTTTCAGTAAACAATTTAGTAGAAGTACCATTAATGACTAAGTCCCCTTCACTATAACGATCTAACCCACCAATAATATTTAAAGTAGTTGTTTTTCCACAACCACTATGCCCTAAAATAGCAACAAATTCACCTTTTCTAAACTTTAATGAAATATCATCTAAAGCTCTAAAGGTTCCTTCTCCTACTTGATAATCTTTACTAATATTTTTTAATTCTAACATTTTTTTACCTCGCAACAATCTCTATTATTCTTCTTTAAATGACTAACTAGCTATTTTTAAAATTGCTTTATACATCTCGTTTACTAACTCCTCAATAGGAATATCAAGTTTACTATTTGAATAACGAAAAACTGCACCAACAATTAAACTTGAAAAAATGATATTAGTACTTGGATTTTGGTTATTAAGAACTAGTTTTTCTTGAATCCCTTTTTGAAAAATCAAAGCAAACCGTTTGCCAATAATCATCCTAGTATCTTCCATCTTCTTTTTTAAATCGTCCCGAATCGACATAGGCATACGATGCATGAAGTCTTTTGAAAAAATTTGATAAACCATTCTACTTTTTTTAGAAACTTCCAATATTTTAGAAAGTTGAGTCTTGAAAGCCTCTTCAAAACCCATTTCATCGATATCTCCAATATTAATAATTTCGTCAATACTATCATTAGATATTTTTAATAATGCTTCTTTAAAAACATCATCTTTTGTATTGAAATACTCATATATAGTACTTTTACCGATATCAACAATTTTCGCGATTTGCGAAATTGTTAAGTCCGTCGAAAAACCTTCTTCTTTAAATTTGGCAATTACTGCTGCTAATATTTCATCTTTTCTAGCCAATTAAATCGTCACCTTTCATTAAATCCTAAGTTATTAATATCAGAATCTATCTTTAATAAATAACATTAAAGTTTAACAATTATATAATAACCACCGACCGAATGGTCGGTCGGTGGTTATAGAATATCATTAAAATATTAATAAGTCAAGCCTTAAGTCGGTTTTAATAAAATAAATAAACATTAATATTAAAACCATTTCCATCAGCGTTTTTTCTTTGGCTTAATTAAGATATTTACAACCTTTTCAAAGCGTAGCCAGTCATCATTCAAAGTATTTAACTTATTAATCCCCAATTTAGTTATTTTAAAATATTTTCTAGTTGGACCTTGTTTTGAAGCTTTTAAATACGTTTCACAATAGCCTTCATTTGTTAGTTTCCTTAAAATTGGATAAATAGTGCTCTCGCTAATCCCCATTTTTCTATTTACTGTTTGATATATATCATATCCATATGTGTCTTTATCATTAATTTTACTTAATACAACTAATTCCAAAATTCCTTTTTTTAACTGCGCACCCATCAAATCACTCCTATTTAATATCTAGTAGTATATTATATATAGTATCATAACTATTCTCTTAAAACAACTAATTCCAAATAAATAGCCTTACAATGTAAGGCTATTTAATATCTTCAATTCTGAAAAAGTTTGTCGGTGATCCTATCGGAAATCCTCCTGTTAAAATTATTCGACATCCTTCACCACAATTATATTCTTCTTTTGCAAGATGAATAGTTTTATTAATTAAAGTTTCTGTATCATGACCTAAATCAAATACTCTAGCTTCAACTCCACAATTCAGAGCTAAACTACGGGCTATTTTCCCATTCGGTGTTAAAGCTACGATTTTACTATTTGGTCTAAATTTAGAAATAAGACGCGCTGTATTCCCACTAACTGTAGGTGCAATAATGATTTCAACATCACTTTGCATAGTTGTATAAGCAACACTTAAGGCTATTGATGTCTCAATATTTCCCTCAGCACTCTTTTCTTTATTAGCTCTTTTTATTAATGCAGCACGATTAACTAATGATTCAATTTTATGAGAAATGTGTCCCATTACTTCAACAGCTTCCACTGGATAGAGACCAATCGCACTTTCCCCACTTAACATAATTGCGTCGGTTCCATCGTAAATAGCGTTAGCGACATCACTAACTTCAGCACGAGTTGGCCGTGGATGGTTAATCATTGATTCAAGCATTTGAGTAGCTGTAACACTGATTTTACCCTTGTTATGGCATCTTTCAATAATGTATTTTTGAATTACTGGAACATCTTCAGCTGGTACTTCTACCCCTAAATCACCACGAGCAATCATTATTCCATCAGATACATCAATAATTGCGTCAATGTTTTCAACGCCTTCTTTATTTTCAATCTTCGAAATGATTTGGATATCTTCATTATGATGTTTTTTCATAATATCTTTAATTTCTAATACATCACTTGCTCTTCTTACAAAAGAAGCAGCTATGAAATCAACTTCATTTTCACAAGCCCAAATAATATCACTTCTATCTTTTTCTGAAATGAAATCAAGCTGTAATTTTACCCCTGGAACGTTAATTCCTCTTCTGTTTTTAATAGTATGAGTATTATCAGCAGTTGTAATGATAAGCTGCTTTTCTTTATCAACTTTTTTAACTGTTAGCCCTAAATAACCATCATCAACTAATATTTTTTCATCAATTTTAATATCTTCATATAGTTTTGGATAAGAAATGCTAAAATGTTGCTCATCTCCAACAACTTCTTGCATGTGAACAACAACTTCGCTACCCTTTAAAATCGTTACTTTCCCATTAACAAATGAATGGGTTCTTATTTCTGGGCCTTTTGTATCTAATAATGCGGCAACATTAGTATTTAACTCCTCATTTAAAGTACGCAAGGTGTTTAATCTTACTAAGTGTTTTTCTTGATTTTCATGGGAAAAATTCATTCTCATAACATCCATTCCTGCATTTATTAATTTTCTCATCACATTAACATCATTACTTGCAGGGCCAATAGTACATATTATTTTAGTTTGGTTAAAAATTTCCATAAAATCACTCCTCAGTGTTTCCTATTTAGATTATAGCACAAAAACATCAACATTATAATGATATAAAGCTTATAATTTATGAATTTTCCTAATGATTAATTGAAGATTACTATTTCTTTCTTCAATTCCTACCATAAATAAATAAACTGCGTTCTTTTCAATAATCTGTTCATATTGTTTATAAGTAGCAGTAAATAAAACTCCATCTAATTTATTAAACTCATCTTGGACACTAATAAAGGCCATATCAGTCCCTTTTTTAGTCTTGATTTTTTTAATTGATGAGATCATACCAACAATTCTTACTTCACTTCCAATCAATTTTTTAGTAATTGTTGATGGTTTATATAGATGATGTTTATTAATATAATCTTCGTATTCTAGTAACGGATTCATCACTAAATTAAACCCTAAAACCTTTTTCTCGTTTTCTTCTAAAACAGCATAAGGGTATTCTTTTAAGTTTTCAAAAACAAAATCTTCTTTTGAGATAAAATTACCATATTTAGTAAAACTAATAACTTCATCTAGTTTTTCTAACATTGTTCTTTTTGATAAATTAAACTCATCCAGTGCAGAAGCGTTAATTAACGCTTCAAATACTCTGACACTTAAAAAAGTATGGGTACGATTAACAAAGTCAATAAAAGAGTTAAATTGGCCATTATTACGTTCTTCTATAATTTTATTAACCGTATTTATTCCAATATTTTTAATTCCAAGTAACGGATATCTTAAATCTGTTTTTTCTGGTTTAAAAATCGCAGTAGATCGATTAACTGATGGAGCCAAGATTTTTACTCCTAATTTGTTAGCTTCAAAAATATAGTTTCGCATATGGTTTTCGCTACCAATAATACTAGATAATAAAATAGCGATAAAGTATTTAGGATAATTAGCTTTTAAGTAAGCCATCCAATATGAAACCATTGCGTAAGCAACACTATGAGCGCGATTAAATCCGTAATTAGCGAATTTTACGATATAGTCATAAATCTCATTAGATAGCACTTCTGAATGTCCTTGCTTCGTTGCTTTACTAACAAAGTTAGCACGTTCTTTTTCTAAAATATCATGTTGTTTTTTACTTACTGCCCGTCTTAAGACATCAGCTTCACCAAGTGAATATCCCGCAAATAAGTTACAGATTTTTAATATTTGTTCTTGGTAAATAATAATCCCATTAGTACTCGATAAAATCTCTTCTAAAATTTTATGTGGATACGTAACTTTTTCTTTTTTCTGTCTTCTTTTTAAATATGTTGGAATATTTTCCATTGGTCCTGGACGATATAACGCTAAGATAGTAACAATGTCTTCAAAAGAATCAACTTGCATGTTTCCAATTAAACTTCTCATTCCTTGTGATTCAAGTTGGAATATTCCGGTAGTTTCGACTCTTTTTAAAAGATCAAAAGTACGTTTATCATCCATTGGAATTTTATAAATATTTAAATTTATCTTCTCATTTTCATTAATTAAATTCACAACTCGATTGATTGTTGTTAAATTCCCTAATCCTAAAAAATCAATTTTTAATAGCCCTAGCTCTTCTAAATCTTTTGCTTCATATTGCGTTTGCATCATATCTAACAATCCATTTTGGACTGCGGTATGATTAGTTAAATCTTTACTTGTAATAATAATACCCGCTGCATGAGTAGACACGTGACGATGAAGTCCTTCGATTTTAGAGGCGATAGCTAAAAGCTTATTTGCCTTTTCATCACGAATAATCATGTTTTGAATTTCAGTCGATTTTTCGAGCATTTCAGAAAGATTATTATATTGTTTTGCATATTTAATTATTTCATCAAGTAATAATCCATCAATCTCCAATACTCTCGCCGTATCTCTAATTGCTGATTTAGATAAGAAAGTTCCAAATGTACAAATACTCGCAACTTTATTAATCCCATAAAAATCTCTGACATATTTTATAATGTCATCTCTTTTATCATCAGGTAAATCCATATCGATGTCTGGTAAAGTAATTCTTTCAGGATTTAAAAATCTTTCAAAAACTAAATCATATTTAATTGAATCAACACTTGTTATCCCGAGGCAATAAGAAACTAAACTAGCCGCAGCACTCCCTCTCCCTGGTCCTACTAGGTATTTTTTCTTTTTTGCATATTTAACAAAATCCCAAACAATTAAAAAATAATCATTATAGCCCATATTATCAATAATCTTTAATTCATATTCTAACCGTTCTAAATAAATTCTCTTGTTAACCTTTTTACCTACTAACCTTTTTTCTAATCCTTTATACGCTAGTGCGTGAAGATAATCTTTTGCGCTAACCTTTTGTTTTACTTTATAAGTTGGTAAGTATGTTTGATCAAACGAAATTGTTACATTACACATCCTTGCGATTTTGCTCGTATTTTCAAGAGCTTTAGGGTACCCTTTATATAATTGATTAATCTCTTTTAATGATTTAAAATGGTTTCCCTTATTATCTGAAAATAAATCCCCTGTTTCTTTTGAAAAAATCTTTTTTAAAGTATTTGAAATTAAATAATCTTCTTCATCTAAATAATGGACATAATCCAAAATAATTAATTCATTTGTTTTACCAATATACATATTTAATTCATCATTACTTGAAACTCTGAAGTATAAATCAGTAGAAACAGCTTTTAAAAGGTTTAAAGTTTCTTTTAACTCATTACTTCGCTTCAAATTAAAATAAGATAACAACTCACTATTATCCATATTGACGACTGTAATAACACCGTTATTATACTTTTTAAAATCACTTAAAGTGATTAAATCATTTAAACTTTGAAGGCTCGCAAGTTTTAAAAGATTTTGGTACCCAAAATTATCCTTAGCATAAACTAATAAGTTATTTCTAGATTCATTAGCTAATCCTTCCATTAAGATATTAAGGCCAATAATTGGTTTGATATTTTGTTTTAAACATTCCTTATAAAACTTAATAACTCCATACATTCTTCTATCAGTGATGGCTAAAGCTTGGTAATTATTTGTTGCTGCTTTATTAACTAATTCTTTAATTTTAATATTTGAGCCATTCATTGAAAAGTTTGTTTCAACAAATAAATTAACAAAATTCATCCAATCACCACCTTAAGAAAATTATAACATATATTTAGGTAATAATATTAAAGAAAAAGTAAATTAATATTTACTTTTTCTTTAAAATAATTCCCCCACTAATGATAACTACTACTAAAATAAAAATATCAAACTTTTGAATAAAACTTAATAAGGTTATTGTTTCTTCCTCTTCATCAATTTGAAAGTAATAAGTTTCTAAATAATTATTTTCACCTTTTATCTTTAAAACATATTCTCCATCCTCACTAAGTTCAACTGGGGATTCAATAAATTGATTATTTAGATAGGCTTCTCCGTTAAATGTGAGTAATACCGAATCTAAATATGTATGATTATTTGTAATCCCGTTTAAGTCACTAGTAATCGTAAAATTATAACTTTTTTGGTACCCGTTTATCCCCGTAATTATGAGTTCATAATTACCGGGGGAAGTGATTTTTGTCCCTGATATAAACAAGTCATCATTAAGCATAATATTCCCTGAACTAATTATCGGGGTTACTTCCATTGTATAAGTTTTATTATCTTCAACTCCACTTACAACCGGATTAACAACAAAATTATATTCTGCATTATTATAAAGGAGTTTATAGTTGCCTGGATAATTAACTGTGATCCCGTTTTCAACAATTTCATTATTTAATAATCCTTCATTTAAAAATTCAATTGTTACTTCACTTTCAAACTCAGCATTATTAGTTAAATTTAAAATTTCATTAGCATTCAGCAAACTTAAATCCTCTCGTATTGCACAATCGTAATCATTATCATATTCATAATTTAATAAAATATAGTTTTCATCACTCGTAATTTCCTTAATTTCCCTAGGAATTTCAATCCTATCAATCATCTGATAGCTTAAATCATATGCTGAAAAGTAATTCGTAACAAACAAATAGCTTTGCCCGTCATCAGTTGATTGTCTAGTATGAAAGATTAAAAGATTATCTAAGACATAAGCCCCTACTATTTCATCTAAATCGCCAAAGTTATAAGTTTCTTGTTTTACTATGTTTCCTAATTGATCTAAAACAATAAACATTGAATCATAATAGGTTTCCTCATTATCAAGATGGTTATTCCCATAAATAACATAATACCCATTAGCCATAATTACACCATTAATTAAATATGCTTCATGACTATTTTCAATAACCGTATAAAACGGATTAGTCCCAGTTTTCTCAACTGAAATTCCTAAATTTCCGTTTTCAGTATAGTCCCTAATAATAATGTCAAAATTAGCAAAACTATAAGTTTCGTTATTGCCATAACAACTCACCGTTTTAAGGGGTAAAACAAAAAGCATAAAAAATAATAAAAAGACAGTTTTTTTCATATTATTCCTCCTCTAAAAGTATAATACTCATCAAAACTGTCTTTTTCTTATTTTTTAATTAATCTTACGGTATCTCGCGCAATCATTACTTCTTCATTAGTTGGAATCATTAGTAATTTTATTTTTGATTCTTCTTTTGAAATGACCATTTCTTTTCCTTGGAATTTATTTTTAGCACAGTCTAACACTGTCCCAAGGGCTCTAATCTTGTCTACGACGAGTTCTCTAGTTTCACTCGCGTTTTCACCAATCCCTGCAGTAAAACAAATTGCGTCGCATCCTCCTAACACTAGATAGTATGCACCAATATAATCCGCAATCATTTTAGCTTGTTTTTCAACAGCTAAAATACTTCTTTCATCCCCTTTTTCAACTGCTTCCCATAAATCTCTAGAATCACTAGAAAAACCACTTAATCCTAAGTATCCTGATTGGTAATTTAAAACATGAATTACTTCATCTAAAGTTTTATGTTCTTTTTCAGCAATGAACTGAACTATCGCTGGATCAATATCACCACTTCTTGTTCCCATCGCAATTCCGGCAAGTGGGGTAAAGCCCATTGATGTATCAATACTACGTCCGCCATCAACTGCGCATAAACTCGCTCCATTACCAATATGACAAATAATTAATTTAAGCTCTTTAATATCTTTATTAAGCATTACAGCTGCTCGTTGTGAAACATATTTATGACTAGTTCCGTGGAACCCATATTTTCTCACTCCATATTTTGTATACCATTCGTATGGAACACTATATAAATAAGCAACTGGTTCCATCGTTTGATGAAAAGCCGTATCAAAAACAGCTACTGATGGAATCTTTGGTAAAGCATTATGAAAAGCATTTATCCCTGTTAAATTAGCAGGATTATGTAATGGTGCTAAATGGCTTACATCTTCAATTGCATCCATTACTTCTTTAGTAATAATCACTGAATCACTAAACTTTTCACCACCATGAACGACGCGGTGGCCAATCCCCTCAATTTCAGTTAAACTCGTGACAACATTTAATTTAACTAATTTATCAAGCAACATCTCAACTGCGGCATTATGAGTTTTAATATTTAAAGTTTCTTTTACTTTTAAGCCGTTATATTTTATTGTGAAAATCGAATCTTTTAGCCCGATTCTCTCAACTACACCACTTGCAATAACGTATTCACTTGGCATTTCTAATAATTGAAATTTTAAAGAAGAACTCCCTGCATTAACTGCCATTATTTTCATTCTACTTCACCTCTTTTGTTTTCAAATTTACTTTCAAACCATAAATCGATTTGGTTAATAGTATTATTTAAACTATCTAAATCACTAAAACTTGGTAAATCAACCATTAAAAATTCTTTAGGTTTAGGAATATCTTTTCCAAATTTACGAATAATTAAAATACTTTTTGGTTTATTTTTAAATAATGATTCATTGAGTTTAATCAGCCCGAAAATATAAGCTTTTTTATCAATTTCTGCTTTAAAGATTTTACTACCTGCTTTTTCAAAAAAATCATTTTCAATAACTGCGAAAAAATATTTCCCATCAGCTAAACTATCTAAGTGATGATTAATAACCTTATAAGGAAAATAACTAGTATCATCTTCACTCAGTGGCAAATCAGTTACAATTAGATCAAAACCTTGATCGTAATAAGTTAAGGTATCTTGAAAAAAGACCTCATTTTCATATTCTAATAAATCTGCGATATTTCTCGCTAAATTACATTTTAAAATATTGTTATCTAAGCCAAACACTTTTGGCTTTTGGTTGAGATGATTTAATATCGTGAAAACAAGATTTCCACTCCCAATTAAAGGATCTAAAACACTATCTAACAATTGATCTTGATAAACTTTTTCTACTAAATATCCAATAAAGATCCCAATCGTATCAGGAGTTAGAAAAGCATTTGATAAATAAAGGTGTTTATAACCTTTTAAAAGCCCTAACTGAACGCTTTTACGAATTTCTTCTTTTTCAAAAGAAAGCTCAGTAATCGTACTTTTTAGTTCTTTCATTTTTGCAATATCTTCTTTTTTATAAACATGTTCTAATTTGTCATCAAGCAACAAATTAAAAGCTTCATTCATCCCATCAAGATAGCTTAGTTTATAATTATCATAAAGTAAGTTAGCTACCCCATCAAAGTAATCATAAAACTTTTCAATATTTAATTTATTTATCATCTAATCACCACAAAGCCATTATAAGTTAATCCACCTTATTTGTCTATTAAAACCCACTTTTCTTGTCTATTGTTAAATGTTTTGTTAAAATTAAAATAAGGAGGTGTCTCTCTTGAATAAACTAATCATTAAACTTATTGATTTATATAAACAAGGAACCCAAAATTCAAACCCTACATGTCGGTATCATCCAACATGTAGTACTTACTCTCGTCAAGCCTTTGAAAAACACAATTTTTTTTACGCATCCCTTTTAAGTGTTTGGCGAATTTTAAGGTGTAATCCCTTTTCAAAAGGTGGTTATGATCCTGTCCCAAAAACAAAAAAAGAAAGAAAAGAACAAAAATGAATTATTTAGATATCAAGTTACCCGGAAGTGATGATTCAACATACACTTTAAGAGACTTCCTTGGTAAAAAAATTATTCTTTATTTCTATCCGCGTGACAATACCTCAGGATGTACCTTAGAAGCCAAAAACTTTACAGAATATCAAGAAGCATTTAAGCAAAAGGGTTACACGATTATCGGGGTTAGCCGTGATCCTGTCAAATCCCATAAAAGGTTTATTGAAAAACAATCCCTTAATTTGCTTTTACTTAGTGATTTAGAAGAAAAGCTAGTAAAAGCTTTTGATGTTTTAAAAGAAAAGACCTTATATGGTAAAAAACACATTGGAATTATTAGAAGTACTTTTATTATTGATGAACAAGGAAAAATCATTAAAGAATATCGAAAAGTTAGTCCAAAAACTCATGTAACAACCCTCCTTGGCGAGTTATAAAAGATATTCAATTTAAAAAAGTCAGTTATCTGACTTTTTATTTTACTTTATAATAAGGATATATTATTAAATAATTTGACAAAGCCAATTAACAGGCGTATTATATTCATTAGAATTACAATATTTGAGGAGTGATTAAAATGTTAGTTGGACATTTTGTAGTTGGTATTTTAGTATTTACCCTTTCGTACGTTGCGATTATATCGGAAAAGTTAAATAGAATGATTGTTGCTGTCTTTGGTGCAACATTAATGATTCTATTTCATGTTATTTCCCAAGAAGACGCTTTAGCGAAAATTGATTTCAATACTTTAGGGCTTTTAATCGGGATGATGATTATTGTAAACATCATTAAAACTACTGGTTTATTTCAATATCTTGCGATTTTAACAGCAAAAATAGCTAAAGGAAATCCAAAATTAATTTTAATTTATTTTGCAATCATTACTGCAGTATCATCAGCTTTATTAGATAATGTAACAACAATCTTATTAATCGTTCCTGTTACCTTAGTAATCTCTGATACATTAAAAATTAATCCATTACCATTTATTATTGCTGAAATTATGAGTGCAAATATCTTTGGAGCAGCTACTTTAATTGGTAGTCCACCAAGTATTATGATTGGGGGAGCAACTGGCTATAGCTTTGGTGATTTCATTATGAATATGTTACCAATTATGACAGTTATTATTATTGTTACAATCAGCTTAATTTTGTTTATCTTTAGAAAAGCATTTACCGTTGCTGAAAAAGATAAAAAAGAAATTTTATCTTTTGATGAAAATAAAGCAATTACAAATAGCGGATTACTTAAAAAAAGTTTATTTGTTTTATTCCTAACAATCTTTGGCTTCACAATTGCTGAGTTACTTGATGTTCAATCAGCAACAATTGCCTTATTTGGTGCATCATTACTCTTAATCATTAGTAAAGCTGAACCTGATGAAATATTAGAAAGAGTTGAGTGGACAACTATTTTCTTCTTTGGTGGGTTATTCGTCTTAGTAGGATCTTTAGAAAGTATCGGGTTTATTTCTTTACTTTCACAAAAATTACTTAGTGTTACTAACGGTAGTATTGCAATTACGGCCCTATTAGTTTTATGGATGTCAGCTGTTTTATCTTCTTTCCTAGATAATATTCCTTATGTTGCAACAATGATTCCCCTAGTTAAATCAATGGCTGAAAGTACTGGTGGAGATTATGAACCTGTTTGGTGGGCATTAACAATGGGAGCATGTCTTGGTGGAAACGGAACAATTATCGGGGCATCAGCAAATGTTGTATCCCGTGGAATTATGGAAAAAAATGGGCACACAATTACCTTCATTGGTTATTTAAAAATTGCTTTCCCATTAATGATAGTATCGATTATCTTATCAACAATCTATTTATTGCTATTCTACTTATAAAGGAGGAATTACAATATGAGTAAATATGTTCATACAGAAACAAAACAACATACAATGAAATTAGTTCAAATGGGAGCTAAAGTTGAAGTTATTTCCAGTCAAATGGTTTATGTTTCATTTGATATCACAGAAGATTTCACAGTTTCCTATGTTTACAACATTAATAGACATAACAAATATTTCCTTGAACGAATTGAACCGTACCCAATTGATTTAGAAGAATTTGATAGTACTGATGATATCGTTAATATTATTAAAATCGATGTGGAACAATTCAAAACAGCTGTCAAAAGCCATAATATCAAGGATTTCGTAAAAATAAATCAAGATTTCCATAATACTATTTTAGCTTTTGAAGATTTATTTCTTTATTATAATCTTCCAACTAAATATGTTTCAAAAATCAAAGGAAACATTGAAGCGATTAATGATATTATTAAAAAAGCAAGTCACGAATCAAAACGCGTTTACTTTGGTAAAGAACCCGGGCATCTAGAAGAATAACAATTAAACTGTGTCTATCTAATAGGTACAGTTTTTCTTTTTCCAAATAAAAAAAGCAACCGAAGTTGCCTTGATTACATATGGTGCGGGTGACAGGAATTGAACCTGCACTCCTAAGAACTAGATCC